>JAUNJO010000004.1 GCA_030533225.1 Eubacteriales bacterium | reverse complement strand
ATAAGCTTGCGGACGCTAACAGCGACAGCAAAACAAATGTTGCCGACGCAACCCATATCCAGAAATTTGTTGCAGGTCTGATTGAAAATTTTTGATAACAAATGAAGAATAAGTGGTGCTTAATTGTGGGGGTTTTAGCCTGTGTTCTTTCGCTTTTCGGCTGTGCCAATGATCCGGCAAAGCCCGACGGTGAGCTGACTTCAATTTCAATTTATCAAAATCATATGGACAGTACATTCTGCTATAGCTTTGGTATAAGGAAAGAAAATGACAGTTACCTTTTTGACGCGGACTGTATTCTCGTTGACTATGATAATAATGAATACAGTGAAGTGAATTTCATCGATAAAGAAATAACCAAGGAAGAATTTGAGAAATTTACAAAGCTTGATAAAAAGTATGATTTTTTTAGTCTGCGTAAGGCAAATAAAAAAGAGAAAAATAGATATTTTATTCTTGACGAAACAATAACGAATTTTTCGGTAAAATACGGTGATGAAAGCTTTTCGCTATACACAAGCGGCGATTGCTACAATGAGGTTCACGACTGCTTTGTAGCTCTTGCCGATAAATACAACAAAACAATTAAATAAATATTCGATTCAAAAGGAGAATTTATTATGGGATTATTTGATAGTTTTGTAACCAAATCGGCAAATCAGCTCGGAAACGCAGTAAAACAGAGCGCGACCAATACCGAAAATAATAGGAAAGAAAACATTGTTTTTGTCAGTCTGCCCGAAACCTACGAGCAGTTTATCAGCCTTCCGCAGGCTTCCCTGTCAAAATGAACAGTTAAGGTTAAAATGACATACAAGCTCAATGACTTAACATCGCCTGTTGAAATCAAGTTCTCAGATCTTCTTGAAAGTGAAACGGACATTTTGACAATAGATTTGACATCACTGAGGTAATGACTTTTATGGATCATTGACGCTCATATTGACACTTGAATTAAATAAGTAAATAAAAATATGCTGCTGTTAAATTTTTGACAGCAGCATATAGTTTTGAAGAAGAATAAAGGTTATAGAAAATTATTGGGGTAAACAAAAGGAAAATTAGGATTCTGAAAAGTAAATACTGTTATGCTACCGCAGTGCAAAAGAGACCTTACTACATCACGACTTACACGCATTAGCGAAGAATTGTTTGGGTCATATCAGCCCGAAAGCAAAACGGTGTTTGAGGACTCACAAAGACTTCGCACACCGACTGAGTATTCGGCGGAAACGGAACTTAAACTGCGCCGCAGCGATATGGATTTTAACGGTCATGTTCATAACACCCGTTATATCGATTTAGCTTTGGAGGACTTACCGAACGAAATTTTTCCCAACGATGATTTCTCGAAATTTCATGTTCTGTATTATAAGCCAGTCTTGGAGGATTCCGTTGTGAAAGCACAATATCATACAGGTGGGTTATCGCATCTGGTGTCTATATATGCTGATAGTGTTTGCTGTTCCTTGGTGAAATTCAAATGATTAATATTTTAGTTACTGCTCTATCTTTTTTTACTTATACAGTCATCAGAACCTCTTGACAGAAAGCTTAGAACGCTGTATAATGTATCTGTATCTGATACACATACTAATATAGAAAGAACGAATGATGTTTTCCTGCAAGAATAATAAGAGGAGGGAAAATAATGGATACAAAATTTTCCGTTGCTGTACACATACTGATTTTGATTTCAGAATCCCCAACCTCTATCAATTCGGAACAAATGGCTGAAAGCGTCGGCACTAATGCCAGCTATATTCGCAAAATACTGGCGCTTTTGAAAAAAGCAACGATTGTTGACGGTCACAGGGGGATTAGTGGTTATAGTCTGATTGTTGCTCCGGAACAACTTACGCTGCTTCAAGTCTATCAGGCGGTTACGGAGGAACATAAGCTTCATCTTTTGGATATTCACCAAAATCCTAACGACCGGTGTATCGTCGGTCATCATATCAAGCCTGTGCTGACCGATATGTTTGTGGATATTGAAGAAGGCTTCGCCCGTTCACTTGCCGGCAAAACGCTTGCCGACTGCATTGCCGTCATACGCAAAAGAATGTAACAACAGGGGGAAATACATATGAACACAGTAGAAATCATTTTCAGTCCCACAGGCGGCACAGAAAAAGTCGCCCAAATCATCAGTAGACATTGGAGCGAAAGCGCCGTAAAAATCGATCTGAGCGATTCTAAAACCGATTTTTCAGGGTGTGCAATCGGAAAAGAAGATCGGGTACTAATTGCTATGCCCTCATTCGGAGGACGGGCTCCTGCCGTGGCAATCGAGCGACTTAAAAAAATTGCAGGAAACGGTGCGAAATGTACCCTTGTTTGCGTTTACGGAAATCGTGCTTATGAGGACACTCTCGTAGAAATGGAAGATGCAGCAAAAAAATGCGGTTTCCAAGTTGTTGCTGCTGTCGCCGCTGTTGCACAGCATTCCATCATCCCAAAGTATGCAGCAACCAGACCTGACGCGTCAGATGAGAAACAGTTAAGTGAGTTTTCACGGCAGATTGCAGAAAAGAAAGACGCTGTGACTTCTATTCCCGGCAACCGTCCGTACAAAAAAGCGGGCGGCGCCGGACTTGTGCCAAAGCCGTCAAAAGCTTGTGTGAAATGCGGCGTTTGTGCGAAAAACTGCCCTGTGCAGGCGATTGATACCGTAACACTTTCGGCAGATACCAAGAAGTGCATTTCCTGTATGCGCTGTGTGAAGCAATGTCCCCATAACGCCAGAAAAGTCAACGGAGCTATGGTATCCGTTGCGGCTTTGGCTATTAAAAAGGCTTGTTCTGCAAGAAAAGAAAACGAACTGTTTTTGTGATGAAGGAATATTGTTATGAAGTTAATAAAACATGAAAAAGTGAATTCCTGTATGACAGATCCTTTGGCAAATTTATCGGTAATCGGCTGTTTTCAGATTGCTGAAGAAACTGTTACTGAGCTTATGGGCAAGCTGAAAATTGACGGTATTACCGTAAAGAAAGCATACAATGCAGTTTGGGTTTTCGTTAAAAGCAAACTTAAAGTATTAAGCAACATAGCTTGGAATGAACAATATACAGTTGTCGGTTTCATTTCCAAGATAACACGCGTATCAATTGACATCGATGTCGAGATCAAAAACAAATCAGATGAACTTTGTGCGTATTTGAGAGTGGAACTATGTGCGCTGGATTTACAATCAGGCAAAATCCGAAGGGTGTCAACGGTTGGAGTTGATGACAGTATTCAAGCGGAAACTCCCGAAACAAATCTGTCATTTTCAAAATTCGACGCGGAAAATTTACCCGAGGCGGCGCAGGTGAAAATAAAGTATACCAATATAGATTTTGCCGGTCATACAAATAATAAAGAATATATCCGTTTTATATTAAATACCTATTCTGTTCGGGAGCTTGAAGAAAGACCGATTAAGGAAATGGATATTGTATATATAAATCAAACATACGAAAATGATGTTTTAACGGTACAGAAAAACAGCGGCAAGGATAGAGATATTGTTGCGATAAAAAAGGACGGCAACCATGTCGTCAAAAGTGAGATTTTCCGTAGCGACAGCAAATCAGATAGCAATGATAACCTCGTTTCTTAAATGATGGATAACATTTTTCATAACACAGTAATATTGACAAGGAGTAATGCATATAATGAGGGCGGCAATCCTAAACGGTTATAATAAAAACGGCGGTACGCTTGCTGTATGTGACATTCCTGTGCCTCAAACAGAAGAACACGAGGTCCTTGTAAAAATCAAAGCGGCTGGGCGCAGATCGATTTATTGATTATAAATCGGAGGATTACTCCAAAGCTTTGTCCGATGTGGATTATGTGCTTGATACATTGGGAGTCCGGGAACCGGAAAAAGAATTCAGTATCTTAAAATCCGGAGGTAGCCTCGTTTCTCTGCGTGGGTTGCCAAACGGCGAATTTGCCGCCCGTATGGGTATGCCAACCATCAAGCGATTCTTATTTGGCCTTGCGGGAAGCAAGTATGATAGAATGGCGGCGAAGAATAAACAGAAGTATTACTTCGTCTTCGTCCGTGAGGACGGTGCCGGACTCAAAAGAATCTCAGAGATATTCGGAAACGAAAAATTGAGACTTCTGTGGATAAGATATATGAATTATCTGAAGTAAACGGGGCACTTGCAAAGGTTGCAGGCGGAGGCTCTAAGGGTAAGACGATTCTTAAAATCAGTTAGTTTTCATAATAAAGCAGGCACCGACCGGCTGTTCATTCAGCGTGTCGGTGCCTGTTTTTATATTGCGGAATATTGATTTATTGAATATCCGTTACCTCATAGCCTTGATCGGCAACAGCCTTCTTCAAAACATCATCGGAAATCTCTTTTTCCAGCGTTACAACAGCCGCTGAGGTCTTGTGGCTGACCTCTGCCTTTTTTACGCCGTCAAGTGCTTCAAGGGCTTTTTTTACGTGCATCTCGCAGTGTCCGCACATCATGCCTTCAATTCTTAATGTCTTTTCCATTGTTTTTGTCTCCTTTTCGGTTGTGGTTTTTAATTTATTCTTGATTTTATGATCCCGTTTGGAATCGTGCATCTTAAAGAAATTCAAGCGCAGTGCGTTGGTGACTACGCTGAAGCTGGACAAACTCATTGCCGCCGCCGCAAACATGGGATTTAACTGCCAGCCGAGCACACTGATAAATACGCCGGCCGCCAAAGGAATACCGATAATATTATAGATAAACGCCCAAAACAGATTTTCGTGAATGTTTCGCAGCGTTGCACGGCTCAAACGGATTGCCGCAGGAACATCAGACAGACGGCTTTTCATCAGTACCACATCCGCCGCATCAATCGCAACATCTGCTCCTGCGCCAATGGCGATGCCGATATCGGCACTTGTAAGCGCCGGAGCGTCATTGACGCCGTCACCGACCATTATGACATTGCCTTGTTTCTTAAGCTCACGGATTACACTTTCCTTACCGTCGGGGAGTACACCGGCAATCACTTCATCGACACCTGCCTTTGTTCCGATCGCTTTAGCCGTGCGCTCGTTATCGCCTGTCAGCATCACCACATGGATGCCCATATTCTGCATTTCTTTTATCGCCTGCGGACTGTCCTCTTTGATAATATCCGCAACGGCAATGATACCGCAAAGCTCACCGTCACAGGTAAAGAACAAAGGCGTTTTTCCTTCTTCCGAGAGCCGCTCGGATTTTCCTTTTATTTCATCAGGCACAGGGATTTGTTCGCTGATAAATTTATAACTGCCGCCAAGTAGGACAGCACCGTCAAGGAATGCGGTAAGTCCATTGCCCGGTAAGGCTTTGAACTGCTCTACCTCACCGGCTGCCAAACCTTCCTGCTCCGCCCTTTGAGTGATTGCCCGAGCCAACGGATGCTCGCTTTTTTTCTCCAGCGCATAGGCGATAGACAAAAGCTCCTTTTCGCTTCTGCCGCTTGTCGGAATCATATCTGTAACTCTTGGTTCTCCTTGCGTTATCGTTCCGGTTTTATCAAGTGCCACAATCTGTGTTTTCCCCGTTTTTTCCAAAGAAACGGCCGTCTTGAAGAGAATACCGTTCTTTGCCCCCATTCCGTTTCCGACCATAATAGCTACAGGCGTGGCAAGTCCAAGCGCACAGGGACAGCTAATCACCAATACGGATATGCCCCTCGCCAAAGCAAATCCCACTGTCTGACCGGCGATAAGCCATGCTATCACGGTTATCACTGCAATCGCAATAACAGTAGGGACAAACACACCTGACACCTTGTCTGCAACCTTTGCAATCGGCGCTTTTGTGGCAGCCGCATCGCTGACCATCTGAATAATCTGCGAAAGCGTGGTGTCCTCACCGACTCTTGTCGCTTCACAGCGGATAAACCCAGACCGGTTCAGCGTTCCTGCGGAAACTGTGCTACCAATCGTTTTATCAACAGGTATACTCTCACCTGTCAGTGTGGATTCATCTACTGCACTGTTTCCCTCTAAAACGGTTCCGTCCACAGGGATATTTTCACCGGGACGCACGACAAAGACATCGCCCTTTGCCACCTGCTCAATCGGTACGGTTATTTCGGTACCGTCCCTGTCGAGCGTGGCAGTCTTGGGAGCCAGCTTCATCAGTCCTTTCAGAGCGTCGGTAGTTTTGCCTTTCGAGCGCGCCTCCAGCATTTTTCCAAGGGTTATCAGCGCAAGTATCATAGCGGCGGATTCAAAGTAAAACTCGTGCATATAGGACATTACGGCGTCTGCGTTGCCCTTTACCTGCGCATCCGTCATTGCGAAAAGTGCAAAGGTGCTATAACCAAAGGCGGCCGTGGCGCCTAATGCAACCAAAGCGTCCATGTTCGGCGCACGATGCCACAAGCTCTTAAATCCGCTGATAAAAAACTTCTGATTAATAACCATGATTACAACCGTTAACAATAGCTGCAAAAGCCCCATTGCCACATGGTTATTATTAAAGAAAGCCGGCAGAGGCCAGCCCCACATCATGTGCCCCATAGAAACATACATAAGAACCATCAAAAAGCCGAGAGAGGCAATCAGTCGCTTTTTAAGAACAGGGGTTTCTCTGTCTTTCAGTGCGTCTGTGTCGGAAGATGACCCTGTATTTCGCTCCGTGTTTCTTTTTTTAATTGCTGCGTCGTATCCTGCGTTACGAACCGCAGCTATGATTTCCCCGGCATCGGCAGTTCCCTCCACGCCCATAGAATTAGTCAGCAGGCTGACCGAGCAGGAAGTTACACCTTTCACGCCTGATACTGCTTTTTCCACACGGGCGGTACAGGCGGCGCAGCTCATACCGGTTACTGTATATTGCTCCATAGTTTATTTATAACGCCTCCTTTTATTTCATCAGTTTTTGCAGAGTTGCCACTAACTCGTCAATTACTTCATCTTTGCCGTCACGGATATCTCTGGCAACACAGCCCCTGATATGACTCGCCAGCAGCTCCTTATTAAAAGCATTGACCGCAGCGTTCACAGCGGCAGACTGGATTAAAATATCCGCACAGTAAGCATCTTTTTCCACCATTGTGCGAATCCCGCGAATCTGCCCTTCAATTCGGTTTAGGCGGTGGATTAGCTTTTTTCTTTCTTCTTCCGAGCGGTTTGTTGTTTTTTTGCAGCATCCGCATACTTCTTTATCAGACATCGTCACATCCTCCTTATATACCCCGGTAGGGTATTATCATTATATACCCTTATGGGGTATATGTCAATAGCAAAACACATGTCCGCGAATAGTATGATTTAGTATAAATCCTAAAGAAAACGATACTAAAACAGAAATAAGCTTCTAACTGATTTAGTATCAAAAAAAGGTGGCCGAATTATTCGACCACCAAGATTTTTGTGACTTATTCACTTATCTAAACTAATATTGTAAATACCCCGAATCGTATTGACGGCATTGTAAAGGGTTGTATATATCTTAGCAAACAGAAAAACCGAAATAGCCTTTATATGAATTCTTCTATTGCTTTTCTTAGCTTATCCAATGCTTTTTGGCACTTGTTATGAGCCGTATTAGCTGAGCTATATTGACAAAAACCTCCAACGGTGGACGCCTGCTTCTGCCGTTGGGGGCTTTTTGTCTGCTTTTATATGTTCAGAGATTGTCGCGTATTTTTCTCGGTAATGGTCACAAACTACATAAAAATACTATCATAAACACTTTTACATAGATTTTACACCGTTTAGGTTACTGATTTTACATAGCAAATGTAGAATACAGTCAAAGCAATGAAGCTTTGAACTTTGAAAGGAGTAAAATTAATCATGAAAAAGAGAAACATTATCGGAAGAATCACAGCGTTGTGTTTGGCATCATTGATGCTCGTTATGGCCATGGCCGGATGCACCGGTGAAGAAAAGAAAGTTGCCACAGACGGCTCAACCTCTATGGAGAAAGTCATCGGTGCCTTAGGTGAAGCTTTTGAGAGTGAAAACAGCACAGTGACCTTTACATACAACCCAACGGGTTCGGGTACAGGTATCACCGCAGTTTCCGAGGGCAGATGTGACATCGGTCTTTCGAGCCGAGCACTCAAGGACGAAGAAACCGCCAAAGGTCTTAAAGGCACGATTCTCGCTTACGACGGTATCGCCGTAATCGTGAATAACGAAAATCCCGTCGAGGATCTTACCATTGAAACCATCGCTAAAATCTACACCGGTGAAATCACAAACTGGAAAGATGCCGGCGGTAACAACGCTGAAATCGTGCTGATTGGCCGTGAAGCAAACAGCGGTACCCGAGACGGTTTTGAGTCGGTAGTAGGTGTTGAAGATGAGTGCAAGTACCGTCAGGAACTCACCGCTACCGGTGATGTAATCTCCGCAGTAGCAGGCAATCCTAACGCTATCGGATACGCCTCGGTGGCTTCGGTAAAAGAAACGGTAAAGACGCTGAAGGTTCAGGGCGTAACTCCAAATGAAACCACCATTAAAGACGGAAGCTACAAAATCCAAAGACCCTTTGTATTGGTAACAAAAGAAGATGTGAAGCTCAGTGACACCGCACAAGCCTTCTTTGACTTCTGCCTGTCCGAAGATGCAAAGGCAATCATTACAAACGCTGGCGTTGTGCCTGCAAACTAAGAAAGGCCAAGGTGGGGGATAATCCACCGCTTTTGTCCGTTTGGAGAAAAACATGAAAAGCAAAGCAAAACTAATTGAAAGAGTTGTTCACGGTATATTCCTTATTTTAGGCCTGTTCACCGTTGCTGCCGTTTTACTCATCAGCGTTTATCTCATAATTTCGGGTATCCCCGCAATAAAAGAAATAGGCTTGTTTGAATTTTTGTTCGGGGATAAATGGACACCAACAGGGGAGGATATACAGTTCGGTATCTTACCTTTTATACTCACAAGCGTTTACGGAACGGCAGGGGCCATTTTAATCGGTACACCAATAGGATTTTTTACAGCAGTTTACCTTTCGAAAATGGCGAACAGTAAAGTTAAAGGTGTCGTCAGCTCCGCAGTCAGCATGCTTGCCGGCATTCCCTCAGTTGTGTACGGACTTGTAGGTATGCTTGTTCTTGTGCCTGCAGTACGAAAGCTTTTTAACATCCCCGACGGTGCAAGTCTGTTTTCTGCCATAATCGTATTGAGCGTAATGGTTTTACCTTCCATAATCAAAGTGTCGCTGACGGCTCTTGAAGCCGTACCCAAGGAATACGAGGAAGGCTCACTTGCTCTCGGTGCCACACCCATTGAAACCTACTTCAAAGTCTCGGTGCCGGCCGCAAAAAGCGGTATCGCCGCCGCGGTGGTGTTAGGAGTCGGCAGAGCAGTAGGCGAAGCAATGGCGGTTATTATGGTTTCGGGAAATGTTGCCAATATGCCCGGTTTGTTTGAAAGCGTGCGGTTCCTGACAACCGCCGTTTCAAGCGAAATGGCTTATGCCGCAGACGGCAGTTTACACCGTCAGGCGCTGTTTTCCATAGCACTTGTACTGTTCCTGTTCATAATGCTCATTAATGCTGTACTCAACTTCTTTTTGAAGAAGAACAAGGAGGGGTAATATGATAGGAAAAGTGTCAAAAAAGCGAAAAGTAAATATCGCACTCCTCAAGGGACTTATGTATCTGTCAGTGGGAATCACAGTGTCACTGGTGCTGTTTCTGATAATCTATGTTTTGGCAAAGGGTCTTCCGAACATCACTTGGGAACTGCTATCCTCCAAACCCAGTTACATTACGGGAAAAATCGGTATTCTGCCCGATATTTTGAATACGGTATATATCATACTGGCAACACTTGTTATTGTACTTCCTCTCGGTGTGGGAGCGGCAGTGTATCTGACCGAATATGCCAAAAATCAAAAGGTGGTTGCGGCCATTGAGTTCGCGGCGGAAACTCTTTCGGGTATCCCTTCTATCATATACGGACTTGTGGGTATGCTGTTCTTCTGTCAATTTCTCGGCTTTGGCACATCTCTCATTGCAGGCAGTCTGACCCTGGTTATTATGAATTTGCCCACCGTTATGCGAACTGCACAGGAAAGCCTGAAAACTGTGCCGATAGGCTATAAAGAAGGGGCCTTCGGTCTGGGCGCGGGTAAATGGCGGGTAATTCGCACTATTGTACTTCCCGAATGTGTTGACGGCATCGTTACAGGCTGCATTTTGTCTGTGGGCCGAATCCTGGGCGAATCGGCGGCACTTCTTTTCACGGCAGGCTTTGCACACGCGCTCAATGGCGTTTTTAGTGGACTTACAAGCTCAGGAGCTACCTTGACTGTGGCTCTCTATGTGTATGCCAAAGAACAAGGCGAGTTCGAAGTTGCCTTCGCCATTGGTGCAATTCTGATGATTTTAACCCTTGTAATCAACCTTTGTGCCGACCTTGCAGGTAAATACTTCAAGAAAAGGAGAAACAAATGAGCATAATTACTGTCAAAAACCTCAATTTGTGGTATAACACCAATCAGGCATTAAAAGATATAAACATAGAAATTGAAGAAAAAAGCATAACTGCACTTATCGGTTCCTCGGGCTGCGGTAAATCTACATTTCTCAAAACACTTAACAGAATGAACGACCTTATTCCCGGTGTTAAGATTACCGGAGAGGTAAAATACGGTGATACCGACATCTATGACAAAGGAGTAGATGTGAACGAGCTTCGCCGTGACATCGGCATGGTGTTTCAAAAACCAAATCCCTTTCCCATGAGCATTTATGACAACATCGCTTACGGTCCGAGAACACACGGAATTAAAAGCAAGGTTAAGCTTGATGAAATTGTAGAAAAGTCTCTTCGTGACGCAGCGATTTGGGAGGAGGTTAAGGATAGACTTAAAAAATCTGCCCTTGGTCTTTCGGGAGGACAACAGCAGAGACTTTGCATAGCGAGAGCCTTGGCGGTTGAGCCGAAAATTCTCCTGATGGATGAGCCTACCTCTGCGCTTGACCCTATCTCTACATCGAAAATCGAGGATTTAGCCACAGAGCTTAAGGAAAAATATACTATAATAATAGTAACACATAATATGCAGCAGGCACTTCGTATTTCGGACAATACAGCTTTCTTTCTGCTTGGTGAACTCATTGAATACGGCAAGACAGAAACAGTGTTCTCTACCCCGAAAAACAAGGAAACCGAAGACTATATTACAGGAAGGTTTGGATAATGAGAAACAAATTTGACGAACAGCTTTTGCACCTTAATCAAAAAATGATAGGAATGGGTGCCTTGTGTGAGCGTTTTATCGCTCTTGCAGCCGAAGCGCTTATAAGCGGTGATACCAAAGGAGCAGAAGAAATTATTGAACACGGACACGAAATTGACGAAATGGAAAGAGAAATAGAGGCTATCTGCCTGAAGCTCCTTTTACATCAACAGCCGGTGGCAAGTGACTTGAGGCAGATTTCCGCGGCGCTGAAAATGATTACCGACATGGAACGCATCGGTGACCAAGCGGAAGATATTGCCGAAATTATACCGTTGCTCCAAGGTCGGACCGGCAAAGAACTTGCAGACTTTAAGCCTATGGCGGAAGCCACCAGCAAAATGGTGACCGACAGTATCGAAGCCTTTGTAAAGAGGGATTTGGAGCTTGCGAAGTCTGTATCGAAGCAAGACGATATTGTGGATAATTGTTTTGTAAATGTTAGGGCAAAACTGATTGATATGATTACGGATACAAATACTGACGGTGAATATGCCGTTGACATTTTGATGATAGCCAAATACTTTGAACGCATCGGCGACCATGCCGTTAACATTGCAGAGTGGGTGGCGTTTTCCGTCACGGGAGTTCACAAGGGACTATAAATTTGACATATTGATGAGTGCAATACAGCATGAGGCGGAGGAAGTTTTCCTCTGCCTCGTTTTTGCTTTTGTGTAAGTTCGTAAATCCGCCGAAATATTATTTTTGACATTACAGCGGCTCTGTGCTAAAATTAGACCAAAACAGAAATGCTTGATTTTAAGTATTGCGATACTGATTTTCTTAACTCCGAGGTTTGCTTGGAGTTTTTTACTGAACAGGGTGCTTTATGAAGTCTGATGTATCCAAAAACAACATAATATCCAAGGTGCAGAGCTTCGCAAAAAAGAACACCGTTATGCTGATTGCGCTTTTTGCGGCGGCGGTTACCTCTTTCTTTGTGCCTCCCGACAAGGAGTATTTGGGCTACTTCGATTTTCGAACTCTGACTTGTCTTTTCTGCGTTTTGGCTGTGGTGTGCGCACTGAAGAACATCAACTTCTTCTATTTGCTCGCCCGAAAGGTCATAAGACTATTCAAAAACACACGAATGAGCGTTCTGGCGCTGGTCTACATAACCTTTATCGGCTCAATGCTCATTGCCAACGATATGGCGCTGCTTACTTTCCTTCCCCTCGGTTACTATGTGCTCGCCTCAACAAATAAGAAAAAGTACATGGCGTTCACCTTCATTATGCAGAATATTGCCGCCAATTTAGGCGGAATGCTGACGCCTTTCGGCAATCCTCAAAACCTCTATCTCTATTCAAAATATGAGATAGACAGCCTTGAATTTATGGCTGTTATGGCGCCGACATTTTTGCTTTCCGTGGCACTTATAACAGTCTGCTGCTTTGTTTTTGTGAAAAAGGAGCCGCTTCTGATTTCCGATGAGAGAATGAGAATATCACCCAAGAGAACGGTGCTTTACCTTACGCTCTTTGCTCTCTCAATTCTCATTGTTTTTAGGGGAGTGCCCTATGCCGTGGGACTTGCCGTAATTCCCGCAGTTTTGCTTTTTGCGGACAGAAAGGCGCTGAAATCAGTGGACTACGGACTGCTGTTCACCTTTGTTTTTTTCTTTATTTTTGCAGGAAATATGGCGAGAATCGAGGCTGTGCGGAACGCTTTTTCCTTGCTTCTGAGCAGGAGTACCCTCCTTGTGAGCGTCCTTTCCTGTCAGGTTATCAGCAATGTGCCGTCGGCGATTTTGCTCTCTCAGTTTACCGATAATTACGCCGACCTTTTGGTGGGTGTGAACATCGGCGGCGTGGGAACTCTTATTTCTTCTTTGGCAAGCCTTATTACTTTCAGGGAGTACGCAAAGCACAATCCCGGAAAAACAGGGCGCTATATTGCTCTGTTTTCCGCTTTTAACTTTGGATTTTTGATAATACTGACGGCTTTTTCGCTGTTTATTAATACACTTGGATGAGAGGTAAAATATGAAAACTATAGAAAAACTCCCGAAAGGATACAAAGGAATTGCAACCATTGATATGCATAATGATAAGAAATCCACAGTATGGGTGAATGTGATTTCTTTATTAGTGGTTTTGGCTATGATTGTGCCCATGCTTTTCGCGGTTCCCATAGGTAACACCTATGACTTTTCCGAACCTGTTTGGCTTGTTACAGTCAAGATAGCCTTAACTGCGGTTTTAGCTATTTTGTACCTGTCTCTGCACGAGCTTATTCACGGTGCTTTCATGAAGATTTTTGGGGCTAAAAATGTTAAGCTTCGCTTCGGCGGACTTTATTTCTGTGCAGAATGCTCCGATTATTTCGGCAAAAATCCGTACATATTTATGATGTTTTCGCCTGTGGTTGTGTTCGCAGTCGTGCTTTCTGTAGTATGTGCACTTGTATCTTCCCGGTGGTTCTGGATTTTTTATCTCATTCAGGTAATCAACCTGTCAGGCGTTGCAGGAGATATTGTTGCAGCGTGCAAGCTTCTCAAAGCTCCCAAGGATATTTTGATTTTAGATAAGGGTGCCGAGAAGATTATCTATGAACAGAAGAAATAATCGGATTTCCCGATTATTATGGAAAGAGTGATGTTATGGAAAAACTATGGTTTAAGAGCGACTATCAGGAGGGCGCTTGTCCTGAGATTCTGAAAAGATTTACCGAGACCGCCTTTGAGCCTCTTTCAGGCTACGGTACGGATATTTACTGCAAAAGCGCCGGAGAGAAAATCAAAAAGGCAATAGGATGCGAAAATGCACAGGTTAAATTCATCTGTGGCGGCACACAGACCAATCAGCTTGTAATAAGCTCAATGCTCAAATCCTACGAGGGTGTTGTAGCGGCACAGACGGGCCACATTGCCGCACACGAAGCAGGTGCAATTGAATATTCGGGCCACAAGGTACTCACCCTTCCCCAGCACGAAGGAAAGATTCTTTGTGAAGAACTTTCATCTCTCCTTGAAAAATTCTGGAATGATGACAGCCACGACCACATGGTTTATCCCGGTATGGTTTACATTTCCCATCCCACCGAGTTCGGCACACTCTACACAAAAGAGGAGCTGACAAAAATCTCCGCAGTTTGTCGTGAATATAAAATTCCCCTCTATCTTGACGGCGCAAGACTTGCCTACGGACTTATGAGCGAAGAGGCGGAGCTTGACATTAAAACTATTGCCGAGCTTTGCGATGTTTTCTACATCGGAGGCACAAAGGTAGGAGCACTTTGCGGTGAAGCGGTGGTGTTCACAAATAACAATATGCCCTGTGAGTTTGTTCCTCAGATTAAACAGCGTGGAGCGTTGATGGCAAAGGGTTGGGTTTTGGGACTTCAGTTTGACACCCTCTTTACCGATGACCTCTACTATCGCTTAGGTGCTCATGCTATTGAAATGGCAAACCTGCTGAAAGAGGGACTGGTAAAAAAAGGCTATACACTTTACGCAGATTCCCCCACAAATCAGCAGTTTGTAATTATCACAAACGAGAAACGGGACGAGCTTTGTGAGAAAGCAGTATTTGAAAACTGGGAAAAATTCGAAAACGGCACTACCGCAGTCCGTTTTGTCACAAGCTGGGCAACAAAGCGGGAAAATGTGGAGAAACTTTTGGAGCTTTTATAATGACCGGGGGCTGTAAAAAAACTTTCGTTTTTTTACAACCCCTTATTTTGTAAAGATTCGGAAAACTCTATTGCGAAACAGGGCATAGAGGTGATATAATCAAAATAAGGAAACCGCAAATAGAGTGTGAGAGAAATAACAGATTTTACTGTGCCCGTTTTAACACACATACATAAGAATAACATAGTTTTGATATAATATTCTAAGGAGGAATTTACATGAGAATTTGTGTTTTCGGTGCAGCTTCGCCGAAGATTGATAAAGAGTACATCGAGCTTGTGGAATACATGGGCGAAGAGCTTGCCCGCCGCGGACATTGTCTTGTTTTCGGCGGCGGCGGTAACGGACTTATGGGCGCAGCCGCAAGGGGCTTTACTATGGGCGGCGGTCACATTTTAGGTATCATTCCCAGTTTTTTTGAAAATGAGGAAATCGAGGCGGTCTATCCTCATTGCGACGAGATAATTGAGACCGTCACAATGCGTGAGAGAAAGCAACTGATGGAAGACAACAGCGACGCGTTCATAATTGTTCCCGGCGGAATCGGAACTTTCGAGGAATTTTTTGAGGTTATGACCCTGCGTCAGCTTTGCCGTCACAATAAACCCATCGCCCTATATAATATCAAGGGCTATTACAACGAGCTTGAGGCTATGATGAAAGCAGGTGTGGAAAAAGGCTTTATCAGAAGCGCCTGTGACGACCTGTATAAAACTACGGATAATTTTGAGGAGCTGGTAGAATTCATCGAAACTCCTCAGCCTGAAAATCAGCTTGTGAAGGACTTAAAAGACGGCTGATAGTATTACGCGTAGAAATTATTAAGGTGTGAAATAATATGAAAATTACCTTTATCGGTGCTTGCCATGAGGTTACTGGAAGCTGTACGCTCCTTGAAGTCGGCGGAAAATATGCTCTCGTTGACTGCGGAATGCCTCAGGGTGCAGATGTCTTTGAGAATGTGCCCTTGCCCGTAAGTCCTTCTGAGATTGACTGGCTTTTCCTTACTCATGCTCATGTGGACCATTCGGGTTACATCCCGCTTCTTTACAAAAACGGCTTCAGAGGACAAATATTCGCTACAGCGGAGACCTGTGACCTGTGCAGTATTATGCTTCGTGACTGTGCACATATAGTGGAGAGCGAAGCAAGCTTCAAGAGCCGAAAGGCAAAGCGTGCCGGCAAAGCTCCCGTAGAGCCTTTGTTCTCGTTAAGTGATGCGCAAAATGTCATGAACCATTTTCGCAGATGCAGGTACATGGAGACAAGGACAATTTCCGAGAACATTGATGTGAGATTTAATGATGTGGGTCACCTTCTGGGCAGTGCCTGTGTTGAGGTGTGGCTTACCGAGGCCGGTGTCACAAAAAAGATAGTGTTCAGCGGTGATGTGGGCAACACAAATCAACCTATAATCAACGATCCTAAGTATATCGACGGATGTGATTATCTCGTAATCGAGTCCACCTACGGAAACCGCAGTCACGAGGCAAAACATGAGGAAACCGTAGAGGTTTTGGCACAGCATATCCAAAAAACTCTTGACGGGGGAGGCAACCTTATAATTCCCTCTTTTGCCGTGGGACGCACTCAGGAGCTTCTCTACTTTATCCGCGAAATCAAAGAATGTGAAATGGTCAAGGGTCACGGTGAGTTCCCCGTTTTCGTGGATTCACCTCTTGCAAACGAAGCCACAAGCATCTATATGCAGTGCAGTACAGACTGCTTTGATGAGGAAATTAAGGCGGTTATGGAAAGGGGAGAAAATCCCCTTGTTTTCCCGGGACTTCACACCTATGTTACAATAGAGGAATCAAAAAACCTGAATTCAGACCAAAAGCCTAAGGTTATCATCTCCGCAAGCGGAATGTGTGAGGCAGGCAGAGTTTGTCACCACCTGAAATATAACCTTTGGAGACGAGAGTGCACGGTTCTGTTTGTGGGTTATCAGGCAGAGGGCACCTTGGGCAGACGGATATTTGACGGAGCAAAGAGCGTCAAACTTTTCGGAGACGAAGTTGCTGTCAACGCCCATATCGAAAGCCTTGCGGGTATCAGCGGCCATGCGGATAGGGAGGGACTTTTGCGGTTTGTGGATTCGATGAAGCAAAAGCCTTCACAGGTTTTCGTAAATCACGGTGAGGACACCTCCGCAACAGAATTTGCCCAGACGCTTGAGAGCGAATTTTCCCTAAAGGCAATGGCACCTTTCAGCGGTACCGCATACGATTTGCTCAAGGGCGAATTTACCGAAATAACTCAGGGTGTGCCTGTAAAGAAGAAAGAGTATTCCGATGAACAATTCTCCAAAAACCGTCTTGCGTTTTCAAAGCTCACTCAGGCAGTTAACCGCCTGAACAGCTTGGCGCAGAGTTCACGGGGTATCCCAAATAAGGAGCTTGAGAGTTTTGCAAGGGAGCTTAATGCTCTTTGTGAAAAATATCAGCGATAATACTAATAAATCCTAATTATAACCGTTGCAAATTTCCTGCAACGGTTATATAATTATCTATTGGATATTTTCAGATAAAGGAAAGTAAAGTGATGTTTTTAAGGAAATATATAGGAGATAAGACCTTTTATAAAAAGATGCTTGTGATTACCCTGCCTATACTGGTGCAGAATGTTATCACAAACTTTGTAAGCCTTATTGACAATATTATGGTTGGACAGATAGGCACAGAGCAGATGTCGGGTGTCGCCATAGTCAATCAACTCATGTTTGTGTTCAATCTGTGCATTTTCGGCGGAGTATCGGGCGCAGGAATTTTTACGGCTCAGTATCACGGCAAAGGTGACCGCAAGGGTGTGCGTGATACCTTCAGGGCAAAGCTTATTATAGTTGCGGTGATTTCTCTTGTCTGCATATTAGCTTTCGCACTTTTTGATTCGGAGCTTATCTCACTTTTTTTGCATAAAGGCGAGGACAATTTGGACCTTGCCGCTACTTTGGGGTACGGCAAAAGCTATCTTATGATAATGCTGCTGCAGATTCCGCTGTTTGCACTGTCTCAGGCATATTCCGGTACCTTGCGTGAAACAGGAAGCACAGTTCTTCCCATGACTGCAGGTGTTGTGGCGGTTTTTGTCAATGTGAGTCTTAACTGGGTACTTATTTTCGGTAATCTGGGTGCACCGAAGCTGGGTATCGAGGGCGCGGCTGTGGCAACAGTTATTGCCCGCTTCACAGAGACCTTTATCGTTATGTTTGCAACCCATATCAATACTAAAAAGTACCTTTTCGCAAAAGGGCTATACAGAAGTCTCAGAATTCCAAAAGTCTTGATTAAGGACATTGTCAAGAAGGGGTTTCCCCTTATGCTCAATGAGATTTTATGGGCACTGGGCACCACTATGCTTGTGCAGTGCTACTCCTTAAGAGGACTCGAGGTTATATCGGCACAGAATATAAGCTCCACGGTTTCCAATCTGTTTTTCTGCAGTTTCTTTGCTTTCGGAAGTGCCATAAGCATAATCGTAGGTCAGCTTTTGGGTGCGGGAGAACTGGAGCGTGCCAAGGATGAGGACAGAAAAATCATCTTTACAACAGTTGTGGTTTGTGTTGTTGTGGGCGGTGTTATGGCAGCCCTGTCACCCCTCATTCCCGATATTTACAATACTACCGATACAGTAAAATCCATTGCAACCTCAATGCTTTTAATCTCCTCCGCCATGATTCCCGTTCACGGCTTTGTCCACACCTGCTACTTTACTCTCAGGTGCGGAGGAAAGACTATGGTGACTTTCCTTTTCGACAGCGTCTATGTTTGGACGGTGTGTGTGCCTGTAGCCTTTATTTTGGCACGCTTTACGGTTTTGCCCATTATCCCTCTTTTTGCCATTGTTCAGTCAGTGGATATCATCAAATGTGTAGTGGGATATGTACTTGTAAAGAAGGGCGTTTGGGTGAATAATCTGGTAGAAAACAATGAGTAAAATCCTATAGAAGTCACAATAGAGGCCGCACCGAACAACCGGTGCGGCTTTTTGTGTTTGTGACTTGACATCTACCTGTATTACTGTATAATTATAATTGTATTATTATGTGGAAGAGAGTCAAAACTTCCGAGGAGATGCATATTTATGGTTGGTAATTTGAATATCAAAAGAAATGTTTTATTAAATCCCGGTCCTGCCACAACAACCGATACCGTTAAAATGGCTCAGATTGTCCCCGACATCTGTCCGAGAGAAAAGGAATTCGGCTCCATGATGAAGCAGATGCGTGAGGACTTGGTTCGGATAGTTCACGGTGACCCTGAAAAATACACCGCTGTGCTTTTTTGCGGTTCAGGTACAATCAATATTGATGTTTGTATAAACTCCCTTTTGCCTGCGGATAAAAAGGTCTTGGTGGTGAATAACGGTGCCTACAGCACCCGTGCCGCCGAGGTTTGCGAG
Source organism: Eubacteriales bacterium (assembly GCA_030533225.1). GTDB lineage: Bacteria > Bacillota > Clostridia > Oscillospirales > Acutalibacteraceae > Ruminococcoides. The sequence continues at coordinate 60,646 of JAUNJO010000004.1, read as the reverse complement.
TATTACGGACTTCCCTTTATCGACCTTAAATTCCCTATCGACGATGTTCCCGATTTAGGCGTGATTGAGGAAACATTAAAGGCAAATCCCGATATTGCACTCGTTCATACAACCCACAACGAAACCGGCACGGGACTCCTCAATCCTATAAAAGAAATCGGCGCTTTGGCTCACAAGTACGGTGCTACTTTTGTGGTTGATACCACCTCAACCTACGCAATGCGCCCCATCAATATCGAAGAGGAGAATGTGGACTTCCTTATGGCATCGGCTCAGAAAGGCCTTATGGCTATGACCGGTCTTTCCTTTGTAGTCGGCAACACCGAGCTTATCAAAAAGTCCGCTGAATACCCCAGACGCTCCTATTACTGTAACCTTTTCCTGCAGTATGATTTCTTTGAGAAAACAGGAGAGATGCACTTCACTCCTCCTGTGCAGACTATCTATTCCACCCGTCAGGCTCTTGACGAGTACTTCGCAGAGGGTGAGGAAAATAAGTGGGCACGACACACAAGAGTATTTAACGCTATCCACAAGGGCCTTGCGGAATTAGGCTTCAAGGATGTAATCAAACGGGAGCTTCAGGCAGGACTTGTTGTTTCCGTAAAATATCCCGATGACCCCAATTGGAATTTCGAGAAGGTGCATGACTACTGCTATGAGCGTGGATTTACTATTTACCCCGGCAAAATCTCCGGCACAAACACCTTCCGCCTGTGTGCCTTGGGAGCTATTGACGAGGAGGATATCGTGAACTTCTTTGTTGTTCTCAAAGAAGCCCTTACAGCTAACAATATCTCCGTTCCTGTCATTTACAAGGAGGACAAATGATGAAAACAGTATATACTTGCTTTTGCACAGATGTTATCCACGAAGGACATCTCAACATAATCAATGAGGCAAAGAAGCTGGGCAGCGTAATTGTCGGCGCATTATCCGATGAAGCGCTGATTCGATACAACCGTTTTCCCACAAAAACCTTGGAGCAGAGAATCAGAATGTACGAAGCATTAGACGGTGTAGATAAGGTTGTGGTGCAGAACGATATGCATTACGACGACATCATCGCACAGTTAAAACCCGATTATGTCATTCACGGCGACAACTGGAAAACAGGCCCTGTTTCAGCCCTTCGGGAAAGCGCTATCCGTGCACTTGAGAAAAACGGCGGAGAGCTTGTGGAGGTTGGATATACCTTCAGCGCCGATGTTCAGAAAGTGGACAGAGTGTTAAAGGAAAAGCTTTCAATGCCCGAGTACAGACGCCGCCGACTTCGTCAGCTTGTTAAAATGTGCCCCATTGTCAAGACATTGGAGGTACACTCGGGTCTTACAGGCATCATTGCCGAAAAGACAGTAGTGGAGCACGAAGGAAAGCTTGACCAATTTGACGCAATGTGGGTTTCCTCCCTCTGTGACAGCACCGCAAAGGGTAAGCCCGATATAGAACTTGTGGATATGTCCTCCCGTCTTCGCACCATTGACGATGTTATGGAGGTTACCACAAAGCCTATCATCCTTGACGGTGACACAGGCGGACTTACAGAGCACTTTGTCTACAATGTCAGAACCTTGGAGAGAATGGGTGTTTCCGCGGTTATTATCGAGGACAAAACAGGACTTAAAAAGAATTCACTCTTCGGCACCGAGGTTGTTCAGACACAGGACAGCATTGAGAATTTCTGTGCAAAGATCACCGCAGGCAAGAATGCACAGCTTACCGATGAATTTATGATTATTGCCCGTATCGAGAGCCTTATTCTTGAGCAGGGCATGGAGGACGCACTCACCCGTGCATACGCGTATGTAGAAGCAGGTGCAGACGGCATTATGATTCACTCCAGAAAGAAAGACCCTGCCGAGATTTTTGAGTTCTGTGACAAGTTCAGAGAGAAAAATACAGAAACTCCCATTGTGGTTGTTCCCACCTCTTTCAACAGTGTAACCGAGGAGGAGCTTGCAAGTCACGGAATAAATATCGTAATTTACGCAAATCAGTTAACAAGAAGTGCCTTCCCTGCAATGCAGCAGACTGCAACTGATATTCTGAAGTATCACAGAGCCTTAGAGGTGGATAGCCGTCTCATGCCCTTTAAGGAGATTATTACACTTATCGACGAGCTGTAAGGAGCGAAAAATGAGAGCAGATTTTTTCAGTAGTTATGAATTTTTCACAGGTGTGCCCGATTCACAGCTCAAACCCTTTTGCAACTACCTCATGAGCGAATACGGCATCAGCGACAAGCACATTATCGCCGCAAATGAGGGCAACTGTGTGGCTTTGGCAGCCGGTTACCATTTTGCAACAGGAAAGGTTCCCGTAGTATATCTTCAAAACAGCGGTATAGGTAACATCATCAATCCTGTTGCCTCCTTGATGAATGACAAGGTTTATTCCGTACCCTGCATTTTTCTTGTAGGCTATCGGGGTGAGCCGGGTGTTCACGATGAGCCTCAGCATATCTATCAGGGCATGGTTACGGTTAAGCTCCTGGAGGATATGGACATTGCCACCTTTGTGGTTTCCAAGGATACCACCGAGGAGGAACTCAGTGCAAAGCACGAACAGTTCAAGGAGCTTCTTGCAAAAGGCAAGCAGGTTGCTTTTGTTTTCCGCAAGGGTGCCTTGCAGTTTGACGGCAAGGTTGAATACAAAAACGAGAACAAAATGGTTCGTGAGGACATTATCCGCACTATTGCCGAGCATACAGGAGAAGATGTAATCGTCTCTACCACAGGCAAAGCCTCCAGAGAGCTTTTTGAAATCCGAGAGGCAAGGGGAGAGGGACATGAGCGTGATTTCCTAACAGTAGGCTCTATGGGTCATGCATCCTCAATTGCCTTTGAGATTGCAAAGCAAAAGCCAAACCGCCGGGTTTGGTGTATTGACGGTGACGGTGCAGCACTTATGCACTTGGGCGCAATGGCTGTAGTAGGTGCAAACGCTCCTGCCAACATGATTCATATTATTATCAATAACTCTGCCCATGAAACTGTGGGCGGTATGCCTACGGTCGCAGGCTCTATTGATTTCTGTACTGTGGCAAAGGGCTGCGGCTATAAAAACACCGTCTGCGTGGACAGCTTTGAGGCTCTCTGTGAGGCACTTGAAAACGCTAAGAGCAAAGCGGAGCTTTCTCTCATAGAGGTTAAGTGCTCTATCGGTGCAAGAGACGATTTGGGCCGTCCTACCACCACCGCAAAAGAGAACAAAGAAAACTTCATGAAGTTTCTTGAAGATTGACAAATTAGAAAACTTCCTTTCGCTTAGTTGAGAGGAAGTTTTTGTTTTGTGCCTTTACCCGTAAACTGAAAATCTGACAATTTCTCAGGGATTTTTTTGCTATAATTCTTATGAAGCATTGACTTTATTTTCCTGTAGTGTTATCATATCCCTAATGAATCTTTAAGTGCGGTACAGAGATGCCGACAAGGTTTGTGTTTATATATGTCCGCAGTGTAACTGCGTGTACTGTGTAGCTGTATCTTGTCGCGCCAAAACGACAGGATTTTTTTCTTATATAGAATATTATTGCAGGAGGAACGGGCCGTGAATTATTTACTGAAAAACGCAAAAGTTATGCTCAATCACCGGTTGTCGGATACGGATATACTGGTCAGTGACGGCGTTGTTGTTTCTATTGCTAAGGGGTTGCCTTCTGAAGGTGCCCTTGTTTTTGATTTTAACAATCATGTTATTTTTCCCGGTTTTGTGGATGTGCATGTGCATTTCCGTGAGCCGGGTTTTTCTTATAAAGAAACAATCCGTACCGGCAGCGAATCTGCCGCCGCAGGAGGTTACACCGCAGTATGCACCATGCCGAATCTAAACCCTGTGCCCGACAGCAGGGAGCATTTGAGAGAACAGCTTGATATCATAGAGCGTGACGCCGTGATAAATGTGATTCCCTACGGCTCGATTACTGTGGGCGAGCATGGAGAAGAGCTTTCCGATATGGAGGGAATGTCAAAGGATGTTATCGGATTTTCCGACGACGGACGGGGAGTTCAGTCGGAAGCGATGATGAAAGAGGCGATGCTCAAAGCAAAGTCCCTTAGAAAAATAATAGTTGCACACTGCGAGGAAAACTCACTGCTTAAGGGCGGTTATATCCACGACGGTGAGTACGCAAGGCAAAACGGCCATAAGGGTATCTGTTCACAGAGCGAGTGGCAGCCCATTGAGCGGGATGTGCGTTTGGCTTACGAAACCGGCGTCTCCTACCATGTTTGCCATGTGTCGGCGAAAGAGTCGGTTGAGGTCATCCGAAAAGCGAAAGCAAGAGGAGTTGATGTCACCTGTGAGACAGGCCCTCACTACCTGGTTTTGGATGACAGCAAACTCCGTGAGGAGGGCAGGTTCAAAATGAATCCTCCCCTTCGTGCAAGTGAGGACCGGGAGGCCTTGCTGAAAGGCATCAAGGACGGAACCGTGGATATGATTGCCACCGACCATGCGCCCCACTCAAAGGAGGAAAAGAGCAGGGGACTTACGAAAAGTGCTATGGGCATCGTAGGTCTTGAGACCGCCTTTCCCATACTATACACAAAGCTGGTAAAAACAGGCGAGCTCACCCTTGATGAGCTTGTAACTCTCATGAGCGAAAAGCCTGCAAAGAGATTCGGACTTCAAAGCGGAATAGAGGTAGGCAAGAAAGCACAGCTTACTGTCTTTGACCTGGAGGAAGAATACGAAATAGACCCTGAAAAATTCAAAACCATGGGTCGCGCAACGCCCTTTGCGGGTGAAAAAGTCTTCGGAAGATGTAAAATGACAATATGCGGCGACAAAATCGCATACAAATCGGAGTAAGTTTTTTGCTCTGTGGTTAAATTCGGTATAAATTAAAATAATATAAAGAGATAGCTTGCAAACGCAAGAAAGGAGACCCTTATGGCAAAACGAACAGACATTAAGAAAATTCTTATCATCGGCTCAGGCCCTATCGTTATCGGACAGGCTGCTGAGTTTGACTACGCAGGTACACAGGCTTGCCTGGCACTCAAGGAGGAGGGCTACGAGGTTGTCCTGTGCAACTCAAACCCTGCAACTATTATGACGGACACCACTATCGCCGACAAGGTTTACATGGAGCCTCTCACACTTGAATACATCGCACGGATTCTCCGCTATGAGAGACCCGATGCAATCATCCCCGGTATCGGCGGTCAGACAGGTCTTAACCTTGCAACACAGCTTCAGAAAAAGGGTATTCTTGAGGAATGCGGCGTTGAGCTTTTAGGTACCTCCTCCGAGAGTATCGAGCGCGCCGAGGACAGAGAGCTTTTCAAGGAGCTCTGCGAGAGCATCGGCGAGCCTGTTATCCCCTCGGTAATCACCTACAACCTTGAGGAAGCTAAAAAGGCTGCGCTTGAAATCGGCTATCCTGTAGTTTTGCGCCCTGCATTTACCCTGGGCGGTACAGGCGGCGGATTCGCAAACAACGAGGAAGAACTTGTTGAGCTTGGTGTAAATGCATTCCGCCTCTCTCCCGTGTCTCAGGTGCTCATTGAAAAGAGCGTTAAGGGCTACAAGGAAATCGAGTTTGAGGTTATGCGTGACTCAAACGACCACGCAATCATGATCTGCGGTATGGAGAATATCGACCCCGTGGGTGTTCACACAGGTGACTCCATGGTTGTTGCTCCCATTATGTCCCTAAATGACCACGACTTCAATATGCTCAAGGAAAGCGCACTGAAGATTATCAAATCTCTCAAAATAGAGGGCGGCTGTAATGTACAGTTCGCTCTTAATCCCACATCATCCGAGTATTATCTCATTGAGGTCAATCCCCGAGTTTCCCGTTCCTCCGCTTTGGCTTCAAAGGCTTCGGGCTATCCCATTGCAAGAGTTACCGCAAAGATTGCAGTCGGTATGTCTTTGGAGGATATTGCCATTGCAAACACAAATGCTGCTTTTGAGCCTGACCTTGACTATGTTGTAGCCAAGCTGCCCCGTTTCCCCTTCGACAAATTCCCCACGGTTTCCAACGAGCTTTCCACTCAGATGAAGGCAACCGGTGAGGTAATGGGCATCGGCACAACCTTAGAGGAATGTCTCCTGAAGTCTGTGCGTTCACTTGAGACAGGAGTTTGTCACTTCTATATGCCTAAGTTTGATAATATGTCCACCGAGGAAATCGAGACTTATATCGAAAAGTTCCACGATGATAACTACTTCGGTATTGCAGAACTTCTCCGCCGCGGTGTGACTATAGAGAAACTTCACGAAATCACCGCTATCACAGAGCTTTTCCTTGAAAGCCTCAAGAAGATTGTAGACTTTGAAAAGGTCCTCTGTGACAATGTAAATGACCTTGAAGTCTTTAAGGAAGCAAAGAAAATCGGCTTCTCCGATAAGTTTATCGCTAAACTCTGGAACACAACCGATGACGAGATTTTTGCACTTCGTAAGAGAGAAAATATTTTCCCTGTTTACAGAATGGTTGATACCTGCCACACAGGTGCATATATTCCGTACTTCTATTCAAGTTATTACGGTGAGAATAAGTCCGTCGTAACCGACAGAGAAAAGACCATCGTGCTCGGCGCAGGTCCTATCCGTATCGGTCAGGGCGTAGAGTTCGACTATTCCACAGTTCATGCAGTTTCAACTATACGTAAATCCGGTGCCGAGGCTATCATCATCAACAACAATCCCGAGACAGTTTCCACCGACTATACAACGGCCGACAAGCTTTACTTTGAACCCCTCACCCCCGAGGATGTTATGAATGTGGTTGAGTTTGAGGGCGCTTATGAGGCAATCGCTTCGCTGGGCGGTCAGACTGCAATCAACCTTGCAGAGCCAATCGGCAGACGGGGTGTTACCGTAATCGGTACAGATGTTGAGGCAATAGATCGCGCCGAGGACAGAAAGAGCTTCGAGCGAATCCTCAAGGAACTCAACATTCCTCAGCCAAAGGGCAACGCAGTAACAAACATCGAAGACGGTGTGAAAGCTGCCGCTGAAATCGGCTATCCCGTACTTGTCCGTCCCTCCTTCGTTTTAGGCGGACGCGCAATGCAGATTGTTGCCAACGAAGAACAGCTCAGGCGTTACCTCAGAACAGCCGTTGAAATCGACGAGGATAAGCCTGTACTTGTTGATAAGTATATCATGGGTAAAGAGGTTGAGGTTGACGCAGTTTGCGACGGTCAGGATGTATTTGTAGCAGGTATCATGGAACTTGTTGAGCGTACAGGCGTTCACTCGGGTGACAGTATCAGCGTTTATCCTGCATTCAGCATCAGCGACAAGGTCAAGGGTGTTATCCTTGAGTATGCTAAAAAATTGGGACTCGGTCTGGGAATCATCGGTCTTTACAACATTCAGTTTATCGTTGACAAGAACGAGGATGTTTACATTATCGAGGTCAACCCCCGAAGCTCCCGTACAGTTCCTTTCCTCTCCAAAGCAACAGGCTACAGCCTCGCCGACATTGCCACCAATGTAATCATGGGCAAGACACTCAAGGAGCAGGGCATCTTCACCATTTATCCCACCGAGAAGAACCGCTGGTATGTAAAAGTTCCCGTATTCTCATTCAACAAGATTAAGGGACTTGATACCTACCTCTCACCCGAGATGAAGTCTACAGGCGAAGCAATCGGCTACGACCGAAAACTCAACAGAGCAATGTATAAGGCTATTCAGGCTGCAGGCATGACAGTGCAGAACTACGGCACTGTCCTTGCTACAATCGCAGACAAGGACAAGGAGGAGGCACTTCCTCTCATCCGCCGTTTCTATAAGTTGGGATTCAACATTGTTGCCACCGAGGGAACAGCAAACTTCTTTATCGAGAACGGAATCCGCACTCACAAGATGGGCAAGATTTCCGAAGGCTCCGAGGATATCCCAAAGGCAATCCGCAAGGGCCACATCGCTTATGTTATCAATACCCGTGATGTAGGCTCCATGAGTCAGGCAACAGACGGCTACGAGATTCGTACCTGTGCCTCCGAAAATAACGTAACAATGTTTACAGCTCTTGATACAGTCCGCGTACTCCTTGATGTTCTCGAGGAAACAACCCTTTCAATTTCTACTATTGACGCAGAATAATTGGAGAGTGTCTTTTAATGAAACAAAGTATTTTCAAAATATTAACCAATGAACCAATCGCAAAAGAAGTCTACAAAATGACCTTGCAGGGCGACTGCTCAGACATTACAAAAAGCGGTCAGTTTGTGAATATCAAGCTTGAGGGTTTTTACCTTCGTCGCCCTATCTCCGTCTGTGAGGTAGAGGGCGACATCCTCACCATAATCTACAAGGTTGTGGGCAAGGGAACCGATGCTATGAGCAAGATGGGTAAAGACACAGAGCTTGATATCCTGACAGGTCTCGGCAATGGTTACACCTTAGACCAAAGCGGCGAAAAACCTCTGCTTGTCGGCGGCGGTGTCGGTGTGCCTCCCATGTACGAGCTTGCAAAGAGACTTGTGAAAGACGGCAAGCAGGTAAGTGTCATCATCGGCTTTAATAAAGCGGAGGAAATCTTCTATGAAGCAGAGTTCAGGGCTTTGGGGTGTGAGGTTTATGTTGCAACAGCCGACGGAAGCGTGGGTACAAAAGGCTTTGTTACCCATGTGATGAAGAACCTTGAGGACTACACCTATGTCTACGCCTGCGGTCCCGAGCCTATGCTGAAAGCAGTCTGGAGTGAAGCAAAAACTTCGGGACAGTTCAGCTTTGAGGAGCGTATGGGCTGCGGCTTCGGTGCTTGTATGGGTTGCTCCTGCAAGACCAAGTACGGCAATAAGCGTATCTGCAAAGAGGGCCCGATTTTAGTCAAGGAGGAGATTATATGGTAAACACAAAAGTGAATCTCTCCGGCTTGGAGCTCAGTAATCCCATAGTGCCCGCAAGCGGTACTTTCGGCTACGGTTACGAATTTGCCCGGCTATATGATATAAATATCTTAGGTTCATTCTCCTTTAAGGGCACAACCTTGGAGCCACGGTTCGGCAACCCCACTCCTCGAATTGCGGAAACTCCCATGGGCGTCATTAATGCCGTAGGACTTCAAAACCCCGGTATCGACAAGGTTATTTCCGAGGAGCTTCCCAAACTCAAGAAAGTTTTTAACAAAAAAGTAGTTGCAAATATCAGCGGATTCTGTATTGATGAGTATGTTGAGTGCTGCAAAAAGATAGACAAAGAGGAACAGGTGGGCATCATTGAGGTCAATATCAGCTGTCCCAATGTTCACGGGGGCGGCATGGCTCTGGGCACATCTGCCGAGATGGCGGCTGAGATTACAAAAGCGGTAAAAGCAGTCACCACCAAGCCTGTGTTTATTAAACTCACACCGAATGTCACAAATATCGTGCCCATCGCCAAGGCTTGCGAGGAGGCAGGCGCAGACGGAATTTCTCTGTGCAATACTTTCCTCGGCATGAGAATTGACCTGAAAACAAGAAAACCCATAATTGCAAACAAAATGGGCGGCTTCTCAGGCCCTGCAGTTTTCCCCCAGGCTTTGAGACTTGTGTACCTGGTCTATGAGGCAGTGGACATTCCCATTATGGGTATCGGCGGTGTTGCGACTGCCGAGGATGTAATCGAAATGATGCTCGCCGGTGCTACTGCGGTGCAGGTAGGCGCACAAAACTTAGTTGACCCCTATGTTTGCCGCGACATCATAAACGAGCTCCCGAAAGTTATGGAAAAGTACGGTATAGAAAGCTTAACAGATATAATAGGAGGTGCCCACAATGGGTAAGGATGTTATTGTAGCCTGCGATTTTGCAGGCAAAGAGCAGTGTCTGGAATTTCTTGACAAATTCACAGACTGCAAACCCTTCGTAAAAATCGGTATGGAGCTGTTTTATTCAGCAGGTCCTGACATCGTTAAGGAGATTAAGGCAAGAGGTCACAAGATTTTCCTCGACCTGAAACTCCACGACATTCCCAATACAGTTATGAAGTCTATGGCAGTTCTCTCCAATTTGGATGTTGACATGACCAACCTCCACGCAGCAGGCACAAAGGCCATGATGGAGGCGGCGCTCAAGGGCTTAACCCGAGAGGACGGCACCCGCCCTATTCTCATTGCGGTTACTCAGCTCACCTCCACAAGTGAGGAGGCCATGAAAGAGGACTTGCTCATCAATGCTCCTATTGACGAGGTTGTTATGCACTACGCTGAAAACGCAAAGGCTGCCGGTCTTGACGGCGTTGTATGCTCACCTTTGGAGGCCGGCAAGGTACACAACCGCTGCGGAGAGAACTTCGTAACAGTTACCCCCGGTGTTCGTTTTGCCGACGGTGATGTGGGGGACCAGAAGCGGGTTACAACTCCCGAAAAAGCAAAGGAGCTTGGCTCTGACTATATCGTAGTAGGCAGACCTATTACAGCCGCCGAGGACCCTGTGGCCGCATACAAGAGATGTGTGGCTGAGTTTGTAGGCTGAGGGAAATAAAATCTAATTGAGAAAGGATTTTTTGATTATGGAAAAAAGAGTAGCAAAAGCATTACTTGAGATAAAAGCAGTATTTCTTCGTCCCGACGAGCCGTTCACTTGGGCAAGCGGTATCAAGAGCCCCATTTACTGTGACAACAGACTTATCTTAACTTCTCCCGAGGCAAGAAAATTAGTTGAGCAGGCTATTGCCGACACAGTGAAGAAAGAGTATCCCGAGGCAGAAGTACTCATGGGTACTTCCACAGCAGGCATTGCACACGCAGCTATTGCCGCAAGTATTCTTGATATGCCTATGGGTTATGTTCGCGGTTCGGCAAAGGACCACGGCAGACAGAACAAAATCGAAGGCAGACTTCTCCCCGGTCAGAAGGTTGTAGTTGTCGAGGACCTTATCTCTACAGGCGGAAGCGTTATCGACGTGGTAGATGCACTCCGTGAGGCAGGTGCTGAGGTGCTTGGCATCGTTTCTATCTTCACATACGGTATGCAGAAGGGACTTGACAGACTTGCAGAGGCAAATGTGAGGAATGTAAGCCTTACTAACCTTGACGCAGTAGCTTTAGAAGCAGCCACAAGCGGTTACATCAAGGCCGAGGATGTGGACAGACTTATCAAATTCCGCAACAACCCCTCCGATGAGAGTTGGATTGGCTAAAAAGCTTCATTTTCCCTTGTGACTGAGGAGGTATAAGTATGAATGGATTAATTGATATTGCAGAGCTTTCAACTTCTGAAATTGATTCTCTTATGAGCGTTGCCGAGGATATTATTGCAAATCCCGAGAAGTATAACGAAAGCTGTAAACATAAGAAGTTAGCAACACTTTTCTTTGAGCCCTCTACCAGAACCCGCCTTTCTTTTGAAGCGGCAATGCACGAACTCGGCGGTGCGGTAATCGGCTTCAGTGACGGTGACAGCTCCTCTGCAATTAAGGGCGAAAGCGTTGCCGATACCGCAAGAGTTGTAGGTTGCTACGCCGATATCATCGCTATGCGTCACTTCATCGAGGGCGCACCCTTTGTTGCAGACCGCAACTGTGCTGTTCCTGTAATCAACGCAGGTGACGGAGGACACAATCACCCCACTCAGACACTTGCGGATTTACTTACAATCAAGCGTGAAAAGGGCAGACTTAATAATCTGACCGTGGGATTCTGCGGTGACCTTAAGTACGGCCGTACAGTGCATTCTCTCTGTACTGCACTCTCACGGTACGAGGGTATCAAGTTTGTATTTATTTCCCCAAAAGAACTAAAAATCCCCGGTTATTTGATTTATGAGGTAATCGAGAAGAACAATATCGAATATGTTGAGTGCGACAGTCTTGAGAAGGCAATGCCCGAGCTTGACATTCTCTACATGACTCGCGTACAGGGTGAGCGTTTTGAGGACAAGGCGGAGTATGAGCGCCTGCGTGACAGTTATATCCTGACTACCGATAAGATGGCTTTGGGCAAAGAAGACATGATTGTCCTTCATCCTCTGCCGAGAGTCAACGAGATTTCCACCCAGGTTGACTACGACCCTCGTGCCTGTTATTTTAAGCAGGTGCTGAACGGTAAGTACATGCGTATGGCTCTGATTCTAAAGCTTCTTTCTGAGGCTTCAAAGGGAATAAGCGCCGACGCAGTCCGTCCCGCACCCTTAACCGACGATGCTAACGGTGCTTGTAAGTGCCAAAATCCCAAGTGCATAACTCACACAGAACAGGAATTACAACAGGCATTTAAGCTTGTGGATAGGGATATGAATATCCTGCGCTGTAAGTACTGTGAGGCAAGAGTTAAGTAATAAAAATAACGGAAAATCGAGAAAATCAAAGAAAATAGAAGATATTTTGAGATTACTGCCCTGAGAATTTTGTTTCCCAGGGCAGTTTGACTTTCTCTGACTATTTCTGACTTTGACTTTTCCTGACTTATGCGTTAGAATATAGTCAAGGTCAGAAAAGGTCAAAAGCCAATCAAATAATAACAAAGATATTTCGAGGTGGATTATGAGACTGAGCGATGTCTTAACAGAATATATTATGGAGATGCTTGAAAGTGACGGCAATGCGGAAATTCAGCGACGGGAACTTGCCGACCGTTTCGGTTGTGTGCCAAGTCAGATTAACTATGTGTTGACTTCGAGGTTTACTCCCGAACAGGGTTATGTGGTGGAATCCCGTCGAGGCGGCGGAGGATATATCCGCATAACCCGAATCAAAACTGATAAAAACACGGCGCTTATGCATATAATTAACTCGATAGGGGAGGAACTTGACAACATTACTGCACAAGTGATGATTAAGAACCTGCTCATGTCGTCAATAATAGATGAGCAAGCCGCAAAGATTATGTCGGCGGCAACATCGGAGAGGTGTCTCGGTTTCGTGCCAAAACCACAGAGAGACCGTGTCAGAGCCGCAATGTACAAGAATATGCTGCTGAGTATTATTTAAGGAGGAAGTACTATGAAATGTGAAAAATGTAAAGCAAAAGATGCCACAACCCAAGTCAAGCGTGTGATTAACGGAGAGTACGAGGAGTACATGCTCTGCGCCGACTGTGCTCACGAAATGGGTTTCGACAATGTGTTCTCTTTTGATATGCCCGATATGTTCGGGGGATTGATGAAGAGCCTTTTCGGAGCACTCCCCGCACGAAGCGGCGCAAGCCGCTGCCCCGAGTGCGGAAGCTCCTTTGGTGATATTCAAAACACAGGCAAGGTAGGCTGTGCCCGGTGCTATCAAACCTTCTTCTCGGAGCTTATGCCTTCAATACGCAGGATTCACGGCAACACCGCCCACTGCGGAAAAGTCCCCTACGGTTCAAAACCGCAGATTGAAAGTCCCGAGAAAGGAGATTCTTCACAGCCGAAGAATAAAAAAATCCAGGAGCTGAAAGCCCGGCAGAAGACGGCAATAGAAGAGCAAAATTTTGAGCTTGCCGCAGAACTTCGTGACAAAATCAAGGAATTGGAGGGTGAAAATCAATGAGCAGCAATGTAGCAGTTTCCTCAAGAATCCGACTTGCAAGAAACCTTAGCGGTTATCCTTTTCCCAATCGGCTGAGCGATTCGGGAAAGGCCGAGGTGGTAGAGAAAGTAAAGGAAGCGGTGGAATCACTGAGTACAAAACTTATGTTTGTTGAGCTTTCCGACCTTTCTCAAAACAGCCTTGTGGCAATGGTGGAAAGACACCTAATCAGTCCCGAATTTGCAGGCAGTACAAAGGGCAGAGCCTTGGCGGTTTCCGAGGACGAGAGCATCAGCATCATGATTAACGAGGAGGATCACCTGAGAATTCAGGTGATAAAGCCGGGACTTGCCCTGAAAGAAGCCTATGAAATCGCAGATAGAATTGACACAGAGCTCAGCGCAAAGCTTCAGATAGCCTTTGACAAAAACTTGGGTTACTTAACTCAGTGCCCCACAAATTTAGGCACCGCCATGAGGGCGTCGGTAATGATGCACTTAGGTGCGCTTACCGAGAGCAAAAGCGTCGGCAGAATTGCCGCAAACCTGCAAAAGCTGGGCTTTGTTATTCGAGGCAGCTACGGTGAGGGAAGCGATGCTCCGTCGTCAATGTATCAGCTGAGCAATCAGGTGACTTTGGGACTTTCCGAGCAAACCGCCATTGACAATATCGAAAATATAGTTGAAAAGCTCATGGAAACCGAGCAGTCAACCCTTGAAAGCCTGATGAACAGCATGGAGTATCAGGACAAGATAAGCCGAAGTATGGGAATTCTCCTTACTGCCCGGCTAATAAGCTTCTCTGAGGCAGTAAAGCTTCTCTCCAATGTCCGAATGGGAATTTCACAGGGTATTATAGATAATACCACGGTGGAGACCGTGGATAAGCTGATAGTTATGATTCAGCCTGCAAGTTTGATGCAGGCAGAGGGTAAGGATTTAACTCCTGCCGAAAGGGATAAGGTCCGCGCCGAAGTTATTAAGAAGACCCTCAGATAAAATATAGGTTATTTGGAAGGTAGCCTCTATACGAAGTGATTTGAAAGGGATGAAAAATAGTATGTATAATTTCAAAGGATTTACGAATAAGGCAAACGATGCCCTGAATTTAGCCATGAAAGAGGCTGAAAGCTTGGGACATACCTATGTAGGCACAGAGCACTTGCTCATGGGACTTTCTCTGGAGGGCTCGGGAGTGGCGGCTGCTGTGCTGTCAGACAGTGGTTTTGATGCAGACAGCTTCCGTCAAAAGCTCAAGGAGACCGTGGGCATAGGCAACAGAACGGTCCTCACCCCCGAGGATTTTACGCCTCGCACAAAGGGTGTTATGCAGGCGGCGGTTATCGCCTCCGCCAGAATAGGCCACAACTTTGTGGGAACAGAGCATCTTCTCATTGCAATTCTCAGTCAAAACGACAGTTTTGCAGTCCGATTCCTCAGCGAACTTGGGATAAGTCCCCAGACCATTCTTTCCTCCTTGCGTGCAAGTATCAACGAGGAGAGGGGAGAAGCGGAGCAAAGCGATTTTATGGGGGAACCTCATAAGCAAAAAGGCTCAAAGGACGCTAAAGGAAGCCTTGAGAAATACGGTAAAGACCTGACGCAGTGTGCCAAAAACGGTGAGATTGACCCGGTTATAGGCAGAGACAAGGAGATTGCCCGAGTTATACAGATTCTCTCAAGACGCACCAAAAACAACCCGGTGCTCACCGGTGAGCCGGGCGTGGGAAAGACAGCTGTTGCCGAGGGCTTGGCACTCAGGATAGCCGAGGGCAATGTACCGGAAAACCTTGCCTCAAAGCGAGTTGTAAGCCTCAACCTAACCTCAATGATAGCCGGCACAAAGTACCGCGGTGACTTTGAGGAGCGTATTAAGGGAGTGATTGACGAGCTTCGCGAGAGCAAAGATGTGATTCTTTTCATTGATGAGCTTCACACAATTGTTGGCGCAGGCTCGGCCGAGGGTTCTGCAGACGCCGCCAATATCCTCAAGCCCTCTCTGGCAAAGGGTGAGTTTCAGGTTATCGGAGCTACAACCTTAGAAGAATACAGAAAATATATCGAAAAGGATTCGGCTCTGGAGCGTAGGTTCCAGCCTGTTAAGGTGGATGAACCTACTCCCGATGAAGCTGTGCTGATTCTCAAGGGACTTCGGGACAGATACGAGGCTCATCACAAGGTCAGCATCACCGATGAGGCTATTGAGGCAGCGGTAAACCTTTCGTCAAGATATATTGCAGACAGATTTCTCCCCGATAAAGC
This sequence comes from Eubacteriales bacterium, assembly GCA_030533225.1. Classification (GTDB taxonomy): domain Bacteria; phylum Bacillota; class Clostridia; order Oscillospirales; family Acutalibacteraceae; genus Ruminococcoides. Next base: position 44,990 of record JAUNJO010000004.1, on the reverse strand, counting down.
AATAGACCTCATAGACGAAGCTTCTTCAAAAGTGAGACTTGCAACATTGACCGCACCGCCGGATTTACAGGCTCTGGAGGAGGAAATAGAAAAGCTTGAAAAGGAAAAATCCGAGGCAGTAAACTCCCAGGATTTCGAGGGTGCGGCAAAACTCAGAGACGAGCAAAAAGCAAAGAGGGAAGAACTGGAAAACGCACGGAAATCATGGCAGAGCGAGAATTCGGCAAACCATCAAAAGGTGACCGCCGAGGATATTGCGAAAATTGTCTCCGAATGGTCAGGAGTGCCTGTTGAAACTCTCTCTAAAGAGGAGAGCGAAAGACTCTTGAATTTGGAAAGCGAGCTTCATGCAAGAGTAATCGGTCAGGATGAAGCGGTTAAAGCCGTTGCCAGAGCAGTCAGAAGAAGTCGCTCGGGTCTCAAAGACCCAAACAGACCCATAGGCTCATTTATCTTCTTAGGCCCCACCGGTGTAGGTAAAACCGAGCTGACAAAGGCACTTGCAAAGGCAATGTTCGGTGACGAAAACGCCATGCTCCGCCTTGATATGAGCGAATACATGGAAAAGCACACCGTAGCAAAGCTCATCGGCTCGCCTCCCGGCTATGTTGGATTTGACGAGGGCGGACAGCTGACGGAAAGAGTAAGGCGCAAGCCCTATTCCGTCATACTGTTTGACGAGATTGAAAAGGCACATCCCGATGTGTTCAATATGCTTTTGCAGATTCTTGAGGATGGCAGACTTACCGATTCTCAGGGCAGAACCGTGAGCTTCAAAAACACAGTGATTATCATGACCTCAAATGTGGGTGCAAGGCTCATCCTCAGCGATAATATGTCCTTGGGATTTGCGTCTTCACAAGGAAGTCAGCAGAACAACGAAAAGATTAAAGAGACAGTGCTTTCGGAACTTAAAAACGTTTTCAGACCGGAGTTTCTCAACCGAATTGATGATATTATCGTGTTCAGCAAGCTGACCTCTGAGGAGATTGGCGAAATCGCAAGGCTCATGCTTACAAATCTTACAAAACGCATGGCGGATTTAGGCTTTACATTCAAGGTGACCGACAGCGCCGTGGAGAAAATCGCGGCTGAGGGCTTTGACGAAGCCTACGGTGCAAGACCTCTGCGCCGAGCCATTACAACTAAGATTGAGGATGCGCTTTCCGAAAAACTGCTCTCGGGAGACTTCGAAAATTCCGAAGTTGTAACCTGTGATTATAAGGACGGAGAGTTTATTTTCACAGCGGAACAAAAGAAGTAATATGTCCGGAGACAAACTAATCAGCCAAAAGCAACAGGCTCTGTCATTTGTTATAAAATACTTCTAAAAATCTATTGCAAACGCTGTCAAATTGTGTTAAAATAGCGAATAGACTGATGTGTTCGGTTCTGTATTTTACACAATGGAGAGATTAAGTATGAAAAAAGTAATAGCCTTAATTTTGATGATTTTAACAGTAGTATCTCTTACTGCCTGTGCTTCTACCGGAACTCATGACCTGGCTAACCCCGACCGCGCCAGTAAGTATAGCGACAACTACGCAAAGCTCACCACCGAATACGGCGAGGCTGAGTTTAAGGAGGACGCCGAGTACGGCACAGTTCTCACCGGTGTTGCGGTTATGAGAATACTTGAATTCTCCGGCGACAGCAAGCCTGAGCTTTACATTGCTTACTCCGACGGCACCAAGCCCTATGCTAACAAACAGCAGATTTACGGCTTTGATAACGGTCCCTATGAGTTTTTCAGCGAGTATAAGGAAAACCTGGATATGTCGGAGATTACAACAAAATCCTCCGCTGACAAGAAAGGCCCCTGCATCTGTCTCTATACAGACGAGGACGGTTTAGCATATCTTGTTGTTGGTGAGGATCTTTCCAAGCAGGCTGATTATTACTCCTATGTTACTGTTGATTCAAACGGTGATGAAATCTACAACTTGGTTAAAATCTTCACTGAATACGACGGCAAACAGCTTCCCGGTAAGTACGAGTACATCGAGCTTACAGGTCTTACAAAGGCAGATGCTGAGAAAATTTTCGAGGAAAATGAGAATGTTATAAACAGTATCGAAAGCCAGAAGAAGTGATTTGATAATCTATAACCTAAAAATCCCGAGAGTTTTAACTCTCGGGATTTTTGCGTCTGTTGGGCTTTATAGCGTACTCGGGTTTTCTTTTCGGTGAACAAACAGGCAGGTGCCTGTGCACCAGCCTGAAAATCTATATATATTCATATTCGATTTTGCCTTGGGATAGATATGCAAGGCGTTCAAATCCGCAACTTTCAGCAAGTGAAACTGCCTCGTCAAAACTACAGCTTAACTGCCTCATGTCGTGACAGTCGGAGCTGATGACTACATCGCAGCCTGCGTCCTTAATGATTTTAAGAATTGCCTTTGAAGGATAGGGCGTGGTGCGGTAGCCTCTTGCTATTGCCCCTGTGTTGATTTCAAAGAGAGGCTTTTTATGAGCACTTGCGAGCTTCTTTACCGCGTTTGTTACTGCGTTTATGTAACGGGGGTTGCTCTGGTCAAAAAGAGGATTTTCCTCTTTTTCATCGAATTTTGTGAGCAGATCAAGGTGAGCAATAATATCCGCATTTGTGAGATTTACAATCTCTCCCACAAGTTCATAGTACTTTTCGGCAAGACTAAGGGCATCGCCTGCGAAGTGCTTTTCAATTCCTGCCTTCAGGATGTCTGCGGTGCTGTCCATGTAGAGTATTCCGTCAGGGGTTTTGATTCCGTGTACAGAGCCTATTATAAAGTCGAGATTTTCCGAAGGAGGTTCGCTGAATATATCCTGCTCAAGTCCCAAAAGTACTTCGATTTTATGGCGATATTTCTCTTTTAGAACTAAAACTTCCTTGCAGTACTCCTTCATACCTTCACTTGTCATGGTCCAATTCTCATTGGGCAAAGGACTGTGGCCGGAAAAACCTATTGTGGCAAAACCCTGCGAGATAGCCGATTTGACTATGTCCTCAAGGTTGTCTTTGCCGTCGCAGTAGGTACTGTGAGTGTGATAATTTCGGAGTATCATACCATCTTTTCCTGTTTGACCTTGTGGTCGATAACATGGCGGGAAGCAAGCTCTGTTCTTATGTCCTCAACGCTTATGCCCATCTCAACCATGAGCACCATCACATGATATGCAAGGTCCGCAATCTCGTAGACCGTCTCAGCTTTGTCGTCTGCTTTTCCTGCGATGATAACCTCGGTGGATTCCTCGCCGACTTTCTTGAGAATTTTGTCTACGCCTTTCTCGAAGAGATAGGTGGTATATGATCCTTCGGGAAGCTTGGCTTTTCTGTCAAGGAGTAATTCGTAGAGACTTTGGAGTTTGAAGCCGTCAGGCTCTTCACCCTCAAAGAGAAGCTTGGTAAAGCAGGAGTCACTTCCTGTATGACAAGCAGGGCCGTCTTTTCTGACCTTTACAACCAGAGCGTCATTGTCGCAGTCAGCGGTGATGGAAACGATGTGCTGGAAGTTTCCGCTTGTCTCACCCTTGAGCCAAAGCTCCTGACGGGAACGGCTGAAAAAACAGGTGAGACCTTTCTCCATAGAGATTTTAAGGCTCTGTTCATTCATGTATGCAAGAGTAAGCACATTGCCGGTGTCTGCATCGGTAACAATAGCGGGGATAAGCCCCTTATCGTCAAATTTAAGTGAATTGATGTCTAACATATTATAACCTCACATTTATATTATTCTCTCTGAGAATTTTCTTGAGTTCGGGGATTTGAACCTCACCGAAGTGAAAGATAGATGCTGCCAAGCCTGCGTCAACTTTAGGGAGTGCATTAAAGAGTGTAACAAAGTCTTCTGAACACCCTGCACCGCCCGAGGCGATAACAGGCACATTAACCGCATCGGATACAGCCTTTAGCATCTCTAAATCGAAACCGCCCTTAACTCCGTCGGTGTCGATTGAATTGAGCACAACCTCACCTGCGCCGTTTTGTACGCATGACTTAATCCAGCCGATAGCTTCCATGCCGGTGTTTTCTCTGCCACCCTTTGCAAAAACTCTGAAAACTCCGTCAACACGCTTAACATCAGCGGAGATAACAACACATTGATTGCCGTATTTTCGGGCGGCTTCCTTGATAAGCCCGGGATTCCTGATAGCACCTGAGTTGACCGAAACCTTGTCCGCGCCGCACTTCAGAACTCTGTCAAAATCCTCAAGGGTGTTTATTCCGCCACCGACGGTAAGAGGAATGAAGATGGTTTTCGCAACCTCTTTGAGTATGTCGGTGAAGAGTGCACGACCCTCTGCGGATGCGGTAATATCGTAGAAAACCAATTCGTCGGCACCGCAGTCGCTGTAGTATTTGCCAAGCTCCACAGGTGAGGACACATCGGAAAGTCCCTCAAAATTCACACCTTTAACAACCCGTCCGTTTCGAACATCAAGGCAAGGGATAATTCTCTTTGTAATCATCTTGCCACCTCTAAAGCCTCGGCAAGGTCAATAGCACCGATGTAGTAGGCTTTGCCGATGATTGCACCGTAAAGCTTCATGTCGCGAAGAATTTTGATGTCTTTGATGGTACTGACACCGCCGGAGGCGATAATATCAATGTTGTAATTCTCAGAGAGTGTCTTGTAAAGCTCATTGTTACTGCCCTGCATAGCTCCGTCTCGGGAAATATCGGTGCAGATAACAGTAGAAACTCCGAAAGTCTCCATCTTTTTGAGGAAGTCCTCGGCGGATTCCCGGGACTTTTCAGTCCAGCCTTTAATTGCCACGAAGCCGTCCTTAATGTCAACACCCACCGCAACTTTATCACCGAAAGTCTCAATAGCTTCCTTTAGAAAAGCTTCATCGGTTACCGCTGCTGTGCCGAGAATTATTCTGTCAACACCGCAGTCAATGTAGGATTTGGCAATTTCCATATTGCGAATACCGCCTCCGACTTCGGTAAAGAGAGTGGTGTTTTCGGTTATTTTTTTAATTGTATCAAGGTTGCCGGGTTTGCCGACTTTAGCACCCTCAAGGTCAACAAGATGCAGAAATTTTGCCCCCGTTTCCTCGAATTTTTCAGCAACCTCCAAGGGATTTTCGCTGTAAACGGTCATTTGGCTGTAGTCGCCCTTATAGAGCCTTACAGCCTTGCCCCCGTATAAATCAATAGCAGGAAAAATATTCATAAATACCTCTTAATTATTTGCATAAATCAGCAAAGGATTTGAGTATTGAAAGTCCGACTTTTCCACTCTTTTCCGGGTGGAACTGACATCCGTAAACATTGTCTTCGCACACCGCGGCGGTCATCGGGATTCCGTACTCGGTCTCGCACACAAGACTTTCTTCGTTGTCAACTGCGTAGTAGGAGTGAACGAAGTAAACGCAGTCACCCTCACTTGTGTTTTTGAAAAGTTCGCAGTCGTTTCTTATAAAGTGAAGTCCGTTCCAGCCGATGTGAGGAATTTTGAGGTCTGAGGAAATTTTACCTTCCATAGGCACAACCTGACCTTTCAGAAGTCCGAGTCCCTCATGCTCACCGTACTCAAAACTTTTTTCGAAAAGCAGCTGCATACCCAGGCAAATACCCATAAGAGGTCTTCCGCTTTTTACATATTCTCTTATAAATGCGTCCAGCTTTGCATCTCCCAACTTTTTAGCCGCGTCGGCGTAAGCGCCGACACCGGGGAGAATAAGCCCCTGTGCTTTGGAAAGAGCCTCAGGATCCCCCGAAACAAAAACCTCCTCGCCGATAGCCTCAAAGGAGGACTTCAGGGAAAACAGATTTCCCACTCCGTAGTCTATAATACCAATCATTAAAGTACACCCTTTGTAGAAGGAATTTCGTTTATTGTGTCCGGGTCTCTTGAAACAGCAGTGCGCAAAGTTCTTGCCACAGCCTTAAAGACACCCTCGGCAATGTGGTGGGAGTTTGCTCCTGCAAGCTCCTTTATGTGTAAACTCATAGGGCAATTTCTCACAAAGGAAACGAAGAATTCCTCCACAAGCTCAGTATCGAACTCACCGATTTTTTCGGTGGGATATTTCACATCATAACAGAGACAGCTTCTGCCTGAAATGTCACAAGCGCTGAGAATGAGAGTCTCATCCATAGGAAGCACAATGTGTCCGTAACGGCGGATGCCTCTTTTGTCACTCAGAGCCTCCTCGAAAGCTTTGCCCAGGCAAATTCCGATGTCTTCGGCAGAGTGGTGACAGTCAACCTGCAGGTCGCCCTTGCACTTAACGGTCAGGTTGAATCTTCCGTGAGAAGCAAAGAGGGTGAGCATGTGGTTAAGGAAACCCATGCCTGTGTCAATATCGGCTTCTCCCTTGCCGTCAAGGGAAAGTGCAAGATATATGTCTGTTTCAGCAGTCTTTCTGCTGATTTCGCTTGTTCTCAGCATATTAAATCTCCTTCAAAATTTCTTCTGTGTTTTCAAGAAGCGCGTCCATTTCGGCTTTTGTGCCTATTGTGATGCGGTTAAAGTCCCGAATACGCTCTTTTGAGAAGTGACGCACAAGGATTTTTCTTTTCTTAAGCTTGAGGTACAGATCCTCACCGCTGATTTTGTCCGACTTTGCAAATATGAAATTGGACTTTGACTTAAGGACGGTGAATCCCAAAGTTTCAAGTGCCTTTGCGGTGTATTCCCGGTTTTTGATAATTTCTTTGCACCTGTCGGTGTAGTAACTGTCAGCGTCAACCGTGGCACAGCCCAGTTTTGCGGTTAAGCTGTTGATGTTGTAGGGGTTGGTGGAATACTTAATCTTTTCCAAATCCTCAATGAGAGCCTTACAGCCGAAGGCATAGCCTAAACGACCGCCGGCAAGACATCTGGATTTTGAAAAGGTGCGTACAACCAGGAGGTTTTCATATTTCTCGATTAAGGGCAAAGCCGAAGTACCGCCGAAATCCACATAAGCCTCATCAATAACCACAACGGTGTCGGAATTTGATGCGACAATTCTCTCAATTTCGGAAAGAGGCATTTCTATTCCCGTGGGCGCGTTGGGATTTGCGATAAAAATGAGTTTATCCCTTGCGATGTAATCGGAAGCGTCAACGGTAAAATCCTCTTTAAGCGGGATTTCCTCATACTCCACCCCGTGAAGCTCGGCAAAAACAGGATAGAATCCATAGGTGATATCCGGGAAAACCGCACCCTTTCCCGACCACGCCATCATGGAAAAGTTGAGAATATCGTCAGAGCCGTTTGAGAGAAAGACATTTTCACTCGACACTCCGTAAAGTTCTGCAAGTTTTCCCTTAAGTTCGGCACTTGTGGGGTCGCAGTAAAGCCTAAGTCTCTCAATGTCCTCTTTTTCTAAAACCTCCGTTACCTCCGGTGCAGGAGGAAAGGGGGATTCATTTGTGTTAAGCTTAATGTACTCCCCGTCCTTTGGCTGTTCACCGGGAGTGTATGCCTCAAGTTTTGCGTATGTATTTTTAAGAAATCTGCTCATTAATGACAGTCCTTTTGTTAGGGAACCACTGAATAAATCACATCTGAAGATTGTTTGCATATCTTGCTTGCATATTTTCCGTCAGCCTGACCAAAAAATCCTCGTAATGCGTCAGCATTACTGCGGTTTATTTGTCCAATCTGACGAAAAATCTGACGGTGCAATATGCACAAACGATTTAATCAGTGCTTCCTTAGATTTCTTCTGTTCTGATAACAGCACTCTTTGCGTGAGCGTCAAGTCCCTCTTTGTGGGCAAAGAAGGCAACGTCTTTCGCAACCTTTCTCAGTGCGTCTTCTGTGTAGTAGGTGTACTGAATCTTCTTTACAAAGTCGTCAACCGAGAGAGGACTTGAGAATTTCGCAGTACCGCTTGTGGGCAGGGTGTGGTTAGCACCTGCAAAGTAGTCGCCCAAAGCCTCGGGGCAGTTTCTGCCCATAAATACCGAGCCTGCATTCTTGACCTTGCTGAGCAGGTCAAAGGGATTGTCAACCATTAACTCCAGGTGTTCGGGAGCAATTTCGTTGGAAATCTCTATAACCTTATCCAAATCCTCGGCAACTATGATTTTTCCGTTGTTGTCGATGGACGCTCTGGCAATTTCTGCTCGTGGAAGCAGAGGAATCTGTCTTTCGAGTTCCTCGGATACTTTCTGTGCAAGTTCTTCGCTGTCAGTAACAAGTACAGCGCTTGCCAGCTTGTCGTGCTCTGCCTGAGAGAGTAAGTCTGCGGCGCAGTGTGCAGGGTTTGAGCTGCCGTCGGCAATAACAAGAATTTCGCTGGGACCTGCAATCATGTCTATGGACACTTGACCGTAAACCTGTCTTTTAGCCTCAGCAACGAAGGCATTGCCGGGGCCTACAATCTTATACACCCTCGGAATACTCTCTGTGCCGTAAGCCAAAGCGGCAACAGCCTGAGCACCGCCCACCTTAAAAATCCTTGTAACACCTGCAATTTTTGCAGCCGCTAAGATAACGGGATTTACCTTTCCGCCGAAAGAGGGAGGAGTAACCATGACAATCTCCTCACAGCCTGCGATTTTTGCAGGAATACTGTCCATGAGTACGGTGGAAGGATAGGCCGCAGTACCGCCGGGAACATAGAGACCGACTTTCTCAATTGGGGTAACCTTTTGGCCGGTAACAATACCCTCTTTATCACTCATGATAAAACTGTTTCTAACCTGCTTTTCGTGGAAAGCGGTGATGTTTTCGGCTGCTTTTCTGAGAATATCCAAAAACTCAGGCTCCACTGATGCGAAGGCCTCTTCGATTTCCTCATCGGTCACTTCAAGTGAGGAAAGCTCGGCCTTGTCAAATTTGAGGGAGTACTCATAGAGCGCCTTATCACCGTTTTCACGGACATTTTTGATTATTTCGGAAACAATACCCGACACATCAACGATATTTTCTTTTACTGCGAATATTTCCTCTCGGGAAAAATCGCTGTATTTCATAATTTTAATCATTACTTATTCTCCAACTGTTCACGAAGACCTTGGCTCAGTGCCAAAATCTCCTGATTTTTGAATTTGAAGCTCGACTTGTTTGCAATAAGTCTTGCGCTTATGGGCACGATGGTTTCCACAACCTCAAGGTCATTTTCCTTGAGGGTTGTGCCGGTCTCGACAATGTCAACGATAACATCGGAAAGACCGAGGATAGGTGCAATCTCAATAGAGCCGTTGAGCTTGATTATGTCAATATCACGGCTTTTGCTGTTGTAGAAGGTCTCTGCGATATTGGGGAATTTTGTGGCAACTCTGAGGGTTTTTGAGGCGTTGTCCTTAAAATCTTTTTTAGCGGCAACCGCCATCCTGCATTTGCCTAAATCCAAATCCAGAAGCTCGTAAACATCGGGTGTGTATTCAAGCAGAATGTCCTTTCCCGCAACACCGATGTCAGCAGCGCCTCTCTCAACATAAATAGCAACATCGGAGGGCTTTACCCAGAAGTAGCGAACGCCCTTTTCGTGATTTTCAAAAATAAGCTTTCTTGAGGGTTCTTCGATTGAGGGACACTCAAAGCCAGCATTTTTGAAGAAGTTGTAAACTTTTTCTCCAAGTCTTCCCTTGGGAAGCGCAACATTAATCATTTTCACTTTTTGTAGTCACCACCCCTTCTTTGATTTCCATAAGTCTTCTGTACTTTGTGTTTTTGGGCACCGAAGATGTTACCAAAACTCCGCCCTCGGACTGAAGTTTTCTTGCAATCTCCGAGAGAGTGAGAGCGTCTGTAGAGCCGTCACTGAGTAAAACTGTATCTATGTCGAAGCTGTTAGTGTCCTCCTCTAAACGCTCGAGCAAATCAAGGTAAATAGCGAAGCCCATAGCCGAGCCTTTACCTTTCATTTTTGAAACGAGCTTGTCGTACTGACCGCCTGAAAGCACACTTGTGGGAATACCCTCAACATATCCGTTCAGCACAACACCGCTGTAGTATTTCATATTGTTGCCCACGGAGAAGTCAATTTTGACATTTTCGCAAAGGCCTGCTTCTTTGATAATCTCAAAGAGTGTCTTAAATTCCTCAAAGGCCTTCTTCTCATCATAATTTGTGAGCATGGGATAGAGTGAATCAAGAACTTCATCTCCTTTGCCTGAGAGGATAGAAAGGGCACAGAGTTTGTTGCTCTTGGTTTCTTCGATACCCTCGTTTTTGCAAAGTGCAAGAAGTTCATGAGGGTTTTTCTGATTGAGAAATTGAAGCGCCTGTTTTCTGCCCTGATGACTGAGCCCCGTATCCTCTAAAATCGCACTGATAAGTCCCATGTGGGAAATATCGAGCACATAATTTTCGCTGATGAGGGAGAGGGATTTTGCAGCCAAGAGCACAACCTCGCTGATATCGTAGAAGCTGAGATCACCAATGCACTCAAGACCTGCCTGCATAATTTCCTTAAAGTTGTGTGTGCCGGGAGCAACTCTGTAGACATTTTCGTTGTAGTAGAGCTTTTCCGCCTTGCCGCTTTCAAAGGAAGAGTTTTTGATGATAGAAAGTGTAACATCGGGTTTTAGTGCAAGAAGTCTGCTGTTCTTGTCGGTAAAGGTTATGACCTCATCGGAAACGAGAAAGTCCTTGTTTCTGACATAAAGGTCGTATTCTTCAAAACGGCTCATTCTGTACTGAGAGTAACCGTAGCTTTTGTAAAGTCCTCTCAGCATGAAAATTGCGCGTTCATCACTTTTTATAACAGTATCAAGATTAAACATCTCAAATTTTTCCTTTCTCTTTGAGCCTGTCGATAGCAGTTGAATATCCGCCGTCTCCGTAATTGAGGCACTTATTTACTCGGCAGATGGTGGCGGTGCTCATGCCTGTCTTGGCGTTGATTTCCTGATAGTTGCCACCGTCGCGAAGCAGTCTTGCCACATGAAATCTCTGGGCTATGTCCCGAAGCTCCTTGATTGTGCATGCGTCCTCAAAGAATTTGTAGCACTCGTCTGTGTTTTCCAAAGTGAGAATTGCCTCAAAAAGGGCATCTATTTCATCGCTTTTGAGTTTGTTCATAATAAACATCCTTCCTGATTTGGAATTTCTTTGAAAATTTTAACACTTTAACGCGATAAAGTCAACACAATTTTCAGATTTATCTCTTTAGTACAAAACTCACAAGCGTAAGTGCGTGCCTTTGTGAATGTTGCACTCTATAACTTTACCTTAACGGGCTTGTTCGCAGTAAGGGAATCGGGAGTAACTTTGCAATCTATTGCCAGAACCGTAACGCCTTGACTTTTTGCCTCCCTCAGGGCGTCGCCGAAAGCTTTGTGTGTTTCATCGTTAGGAATGAGGTAGTCCACACCCTCCATCTGCACAACAAAGAGCACATAAGCCTCAAAGCCGTTCTTTTTGGCATCAATAAGCTCTTCTATGTGCTTTACACCGCGCTCTGTGGGTGCGTCGGGGAACATAACAATTCCGTTTGACTCCTGAGTTACGCCCTTGACCTCAAGGAAGCATTTTCGGTCTCCGTCTTCAATGTAAAAATCAAAGCGTGAGTTTTTGTATTTTACCTCTCTTTTGATAACCGCATCCTCGGAGAATATGTTTCCCTCTTTGAGCTATTCTGCTGCAACATCATTGGGAACCTGTGAATCAAGATTTATGAGTATGGGGGAAAGGTTTTCTCTTTCCTTTACCGCAGAGATAAGGTCGTGCCCTGTTTTGCGTGCGGGACTTTCGGAAACACTCAGGTAAACTTTGCAGCCGGCTGTTAAGAGTTCCCTGCATCTGCCGGTGTTTTTCACATGGACAACAGTCTCTTTGCCCTCTATGTTTACTTTTGCAATAAAGCGGTTGGGCCTTGAGATGAAGATACCCTCGGTAATTTCTTTGTATTTCATTTTCTGTATTCTTTCAGGATGTTTCCCTGTAAATCTTTCCAAAGGAAAAGTCCGTTTTCATGGGTCATATATCCGTGATGACTGTCCTCTTTCGGAATTGAAACTGAACCGGGATTCATATATACATAGTCCTCATGCTCAGTGCATTTGGGCACATGGGTGTGACCGCATAGGAGAACATCACCGCGGCTTATGGGAGGCAGCTTTTCCTCGCTGTAAATATGTCCGTGTGTTGCAAAAACAGTAACGCCGTCAATGTAGAGAAGTGCATAATCAGAGAGTATGGGAAACTCAAGGACCATTTGGTCCACCTCGGTGTCACAGTTGCCCCTGACACAAAGGATTTTATCTTTGAGAGGGTTTAAGAGGGCAATTACCTCTTTCGGACAGTACTCTTTCGGCAGGTCGTTTCGCGGACCGTGATAAAGGATGTCCCCGAGAAGCAGAATTTTGTCTGCCTTCTCATTCTCAAAGGCTTTTAGCAGTTCTTTGCAATAATAGGAAGAGCCGTGTATGTCAGATGCAATAAAGATTTTCATAACTTCCTCCGATTGTTTAAGCGATATATAAGGTTTATTATACATTATATATGGGAGAAAATCCACAGTAATTAAGGCATTTTGGGTGAATTTGAGAAAATTATCCAAAATAGTTAAAATATTGTTGAAAGAGGTGCAGTAGTATGGTATAATTACTAAAGAAAAGTTGTGGCTTTTTCACAGTCACTTTGTTTTTTGGAAGATAGGGGATGGATTTTATGAAGAAAAAGATTCTCAAGTTTATTGCTTTGGTGTCCGGGTTTATAAGCGCATGGGCGGCTGTTGCTTTAGGTATCACTTGCCTGAAAGAAGCGAAAAACAGAATAAAGGGCGCCGGGGAATTTTCAGTCGGCGGTGTTTCAGGCTCTGTTGACACTACCGGTAAACGCAGTTTGAAATTCTCCCGTAAACGCAAAGGAAAAGGTCTTATCGGCACAGCAATTTCCTTCCTGAAATTCATACTGAATAAGCTTTTCAAAATCTTCCTCAAACGCGTGTTGCATATTCCCTTTGTAAAGGTGTAACCGATACTCGTTTTTGATACTTCTAATGTTTTGCACCCCCGAAAGTATGAGGCTTTCGGAGGTGCATTTTTTTGAAAAAACAAGTTAAAACTGAGAAATTTCATAAAAAATGAGTTCTGTAATGTACAGAACTCATTTTTAGTCATAGTTAATTTTGATAATCAAAAGTGAAGCGGTGCTAACTTTTTCGTTAAGAATATGTTTTAATAACCGTTTCGGCTGCCTCTCGCTTTGTAATACAGCGGTCCATAGCCTGTTTTTCTATGTAGCGGTGTGCTTCGGGCTCAGTCATATGCAGTTCGCTGACAAGAAGTATTTTTGCGCGGTTTACTATACGGATTTCTTCCATGCGTTCTTCAACCGACAAAGTCTTCTTTTCTAATTTTCTAAGCCTTTCCCTACCGCTTGCAAGCCAGTCGAGAGCTTGCATCATAATCACTTTAGAAGTGGGCTTCGGCAGGGTAAATACGCCGTAGGACACCACCTTGCTGTAAAGCTCAGCATAGGTTTCCGCGCGAAGCATCAGAAGAACAACGCTTGTCAGAGACCGACAGCAGTCAATGGCAAAACGGGTACCGTTGTCGTCGGGCAGGGGAGAGTTGATTATAACAAAATCAAAACTTCGCTCAACCAGATATCGCTTTGCCTCACTTGCGTTAGAGGTAAAACATACAGGATGATACTTGGAGGGAGGCAGCATTTCGCGGGTAGCATTATTGAAAGCTTCCGATGAGGAAACTACAAGAACGCTGTAAATTCTTGATTCTAAGCTCATTTACTACCACCCCTCTCAATTTAGTATGCATTCATTTATTGATTGCAATAGATTTGAAGTACCTTTTTGGGAATATGCTCCTTAATAAAATCACTGTTTGCCGCAAGACTGCAAGCCTCACTAAGACTTTGCGGAATTTTCTCAAACTGCCTGAGCGTTTCTTCGTCAGCGCGGAAAAGGTTTATATCCGCTGCGGGCATAAGCTCGGTTTTGTTCTTCAGTCCTTCAAGAGCCGCATAGATAACCAGTGCAAAGGCAATGTACGGATTGGCTGACGGGTCAGGTGAACGAAGTTCGGCACGAGGAGCAGTCAAAGGGGAAGCCGGAATACGAACAAGCTGTGAACGGTTTTCTCTTGACCAAGATACATAAGCCGGAGCCTTGTCTTCGCCGAACCGTGCGTAAGAATTCTCTGTTGGGTTGAGAAATGCCGTCATTTCGCAAATGCGGTTCAGCACGCCTGCAATCATGTGGTGCATATTTTGAATGTTGTTTTTGGGAGATACGGAAACATTAATGTGAAATCCGTTGCCGGGTTTATGTTTGAGTGGCTTGGGAGAAAAATCCACATACAGACCGTTTCGGCGCGCTACTGTGTTGACAACTGTTTGGAAAGTCATTGTGTTGTCTGCGGCAGAAAGGGGACTGGAGTAGCGGAAGTCAATCTCGTTTTGACCGGGGCCTTCCTCGTGATGAGAGGATTCGGGCCTAATGCCCATTTGCTCCAGGGTTAAGCAGATTTCGCGTCGGATATTTTCCCCTCTGTCGTCCGGTGCCAAATCCATGTAACCTGCTTCGTCATAGGGCGTTTTTGTGGGTTTTCCGTTTTCGTCAAGCAAGAACAGATAAAACTCCTGCTCTGCACCAAAGGCAAAAGAGTAGCCCTCCTTTTGAGCATATGCAATAGCTTCTTTTAGAATTCCTCTTGTGTCACACTCAAACGGAGTTCCGTCGGGATAGGTGATGCTTGTAAACATACGCACAACCTTGCCGTGTTCCGGTCTCCAGGGAAGCAGCATAAGTGTTTCCGGGTCGGGATGCAAAAGCAAATCCGAATGGGTTTCATCGCCGAAGCCGGTAATGGCAGAGCCGTCAAAAGCAATGCCGTATTCAAAAGCACGGGAAAGCTCCGAGGGCATAATCGCAATATTTTTTTGTTTGCCGAAGACATCGCAGAAAGCAAGGCGTATGAATTTTACGTCCTCTTCTTCTACAAACTGCATAACCTCTTCCTTTGAATACTTCATAATAGCTACCTCTTTCTTTTAATTCGCCACATACATCTGCTTGTAGGGGTTGTTACTGTCGGGTGTGGCAACAGTAAACTTTGCGCCCAGTATTTCATTTTTGTCAAAGCCGAATGTATCGCAATATTCGGAAATTGAATTGCGGACAAGGTCAATATCTTCTTCGGTTGCAGGATTTAAGCAAATGTTTTTCGGGAATGCTTCTTTTGATACTTCACCGCGGAAAAAGACCTTGCCGCCGTGCATTCCCGTGCAGGGGAAATTGCCTACAAGGCTTCCGTCTGTTGAAAGTCCCAAAACAACAATAATTCCGCCTGCCTGGTATTCACCGAGAAAACTTCCTGCCGAGCCGCCGATAATCATAAGGGGTACCTTATCCTTATACTCCTTCATGTGAATGCCGGCTCTATATCCTGCGTTGCCTTTAATATATATTTTACCGCCGCGCATTGCATATCCAGCGGCATCGCCTATATTACCGTGAACTATGATTTCACCGTCATTCATGGTATCGCCTACGGCATCCTGTGCGTTATCCTTTACGGTGATGGAGGCACCGTTGAGGTAAGCACCCAGAGCGTTACCGGGAATACCCTCAATGGTGATGGTTTTGTCCTTCATGCCCGAGGCGATAAAGCGTTGACCTAAGCAACCCTTAAGTGTAACCGTGCTGTCACTCTCACGCAGTTTTTCGTTGAGAGCGTCAAACTCAAGACCTGTTACATCTATTATCATATTATACCACACCTCCAAACATTAATCTACGCTTTTGAGAAGAAAAAGCAAAAGCTGATGCATTTTCTGTAATTAAATCGAAATCAAGGGTGTCGAGAGGAGTTTTTTCGCGGATGAGAGAGGTGTAGATTCCGCCTCCCAAAATGTTGCCGACTATAATATAGCCCTTGAGTTCATTTTCCTTTACAAAGAATTTTTTAGTTGTATCCGAGGTTTTCTTCACAATAACCGTACCGCCGTCTTCTTCGGTAACATAGTTGCCGGCAGTCATAATGTGGAGTCCCATAAAGCCTATTGAGTTCATGGGGATTGCATCATCGAACTCATTGTCACCTCCCGCCATATTTACGCCTGCGGTATATCCGCCCATATACGCATTGGGAAGCAAGGCGAGAACCCGGTTTTTGTCTATTGACAGGTCATAACCCTCAGAGCAGTCTCCTGCGGCAAAAATATCGGAGATGCTTGTTTGCATTTTTGTGTTTACCACAATACCGCGGTTTACTTCACCGCCCATATCGGCAACAAGAGAAGTGTTGGGACGAACTCCCACTGCTGTAACCAAGATGTCAAACTCCACCTGTTTACCGCTTTGCATAGTCGCAGTATTTCCGTGGAAGGACTTGACGCTGTCTCCCATAAGGAATTCCACGCCGTTTTCCTCAAGATGAGCCTGAACAATTGGTGCGGTGTCATTGTCAAGAATACTCGACAGCACATTATTAGCCAAATCGCAGACGGTGATTTTACCGACTTTTTCCAGAATTCCCTCAGCACACTTCAGCCCGATAAGGCCTGCTCCCACAATCAGCACCCTGGAGGTTTCGCACAGTGCTTTTTCCAAGCCGAGAGTATCGTCAAGTGTCATAAAGGAGAATTTTTGCTCAACAGTTTCAATACCCTCGAAATGAGGCACAAAGGCTGAAGAACCGGTTGCAACAAGCAGGCGGTCATAGGATATTTCCTGACCGTTCGAAAGATAAGCTTTGTGTTCGTCGGGACTTATTCTGTCAACGGTTTCACCGTAAATTACCTCACAGCCGTTATCACTGTAAAAAGTGTCCCTGCGGTAGCTAATCTTTTCCAAATTCGTATTTCCCTGAAGATAGTAGGAGATTAAGGGACGGCAATAAGCAGGATGCTTCTCGCCTGAGATTACAGTGATTGTAGTGTCTTTGTCAACCTTGCGTATACCCTCAATACATCCTGTAGCGGCTATGGAGTTACCCACAATAACATATTGTTTCATTGCACTCACCTCTCCTCGTAGACTATGGCTCTGTTGGGACAGCCCTTTACGCATGCAGGTTCTCCGCAGGCGTTTTCAAGGCATAGCTCACACTTGCTTGCAGTTCCATTTTCACTGACGGAAAGAGAGCCGTAGGGACAAACCATAATGCAGCTGTAACAGCCTACACACCTTGTTTTATCAATGCAAACGCGACCGTCTTTGATGTTCAGTGCTCCTGCAATGCAGGCTTTTACGCACAAGGGGTCCTCACAGTGACGGCAGGAAACGGCAAAGTTGATTTTATCGTCTCCGTTTACATGAATTTTCGGATAAATCTTTTTTCCTTTCAGAGCTTTAACCATATCTGTCATGCCTGAATTGGCAAAAGCGCAGTTATATTCGCAAAGATGACATCCAAGACACCATTCTTCGTTTACAAAAACTCGTTTCATAGTTTATTCCCCCGCATGTGAAATACCGAGTATTTCAAGTTCTTTATCGGTAAGACCGATTCCCCGAAGCATCAGTCGGTTGCCTCTGAGTGCTTCAATGGAGTTTATGCCCATACCGCCCATCAGCTCTTTTATCTCATGCCGCCAGGCGTTCATAAGATTCACAAGATGCTCCTTGCCGATTTCGGGGTTAAGACGCTTCACAAGCTCAGGCTTTTGGGTAGCAATACCCCAGTTGCATTTACCTGTCTGACAGGCACGGCAAAGGTGACAGCCCAGAGCAAGCAGAGCCGCCGTGGCAATATAACAGGCGTCAGCACCCAAAGCAACTGCCTTAACAACATCGGAAGCACTCCTGATGCTTCCGCCTACAACCAGGGATACATTGTTTCTTATTCCTTCGTCTCTCAGTCTTTTGTCAACAGCAGCCAAAGCAAGCTCCACGGGGATACCCACATTGTCACGGATTCTTGTGGGAGCAGCTCCTGTGCCTCCGCGGAATCCGTCAATAGCAATAATATCTGCACCGCTTCTTGCAATACCGCTTGCAATAGCGGCGATATTGTGAACTGCCGCAACCTTAACAATAATCGGCTTTTTATATTCGGTTGCTTCCTTTAAGGAGTAAACAAGCTGTCTCAAATCCTCAATAGAGTAAATGTCGTGATGGGGAGCAGGGGAGATTGCGTCACTGCCCTCGGGAATCATACGGGTACGGGAAACATCGCCTACGATTTTTGTTCCCGGCAGATGTCCGCCGATACCGGGCTTTGCTCCCTGTCCCATCTTGATTTCAACGGCGGCGCCGGCTTTCAGGTAGTCCTCGTGAACTCCGAAACGGCCGGATGCAACCTGAACTACGGTGTTTTCGCCGTAAATATAGAAGTCTTCGTGAAGACCGCCTTCACCGGTGTTATAAAGTATGCCCAGCTCCCTCGCCGCAGTTGCAAGGGATTTGTGAGCGTTGTAACTGATAGAGCCGTAACTCATAGCCGAGAACATCACCGGCATGGAGAGTTCAAGCTGAGGAGAGAGGTTAAACTGAAGTTTACCGTCTTTGTCACGCTCTATTTGGCTGGGCTTTTTGCCGATAAAAACCTTGGTTTCCATAGGCTCGCGAAGGGGGTCTATGGAGGGGTTTGTTACCTGAGAGGCATTGATGAGGATTTTATCCCAATACACAGGGAAAGGTTTTGGGTTTCCCATTGAGGATAAAAGCACACCGCCTGAATTTGCCTGCTTGTAAACTTCTTTGATAGTGTCGTTTTGCCAGTTGGCATTTTCTCTGAAGGTGCAGTCACTTTTTACGATTTTAAGAGCTCTTGTGGGGCAAAGACTTACGCATCGCTGACAGTTTACACATTTGGTTTCATCGGATAACATAAGTCCCGATTCGCTGTCATGTGAGTGTACTTCGTTTGCGCACTGTCTTTCGCACACGCGACAGGCAATACATCTGTTTTCGTTTCTGATTACTTCAAATTCGGGGTAGAACAGTAAAGCCATTAAAACGCACCTTCTTTCACCTTAACAATTACAGGCTCTCCGCCTGCGGGAGCATGCATATTGGAAGCATTGGGCTCCATAACGCGAATTGCAGCCTCTTCACTTGCGATAAATACCTTATCGTCTTTTTCACCAACAACCATGGAACGAAGCTTCAGACGGTCGTTGAGCGCCATAAGTCCTCCGTTGAAACCGAAAACGATAGAGAAAGGACCTGTAATGAGCATACTCGGAAATACGGTACGCAAAAACTTTAGTTTTTCTTTTTCGTAAGGGTCGGTTTTGCCGTCTATTGTACTCCAAAAGGGTGCGGCAATGACGCTTGCGGCCTCGTCGAGGGTGAGCTTCTGCACACGAATCAGGTAGTCCATTATATATGTAATGACTTCTGTGTCTGTTTGAAGCGTACATTTATATCCGAACATCTCAATGAAACGGCGGTTGGCGTCATAAGAGGAAATTTCCCCGTTGTGAACGATAGAATAGTCAAGCAGAGTAAAGGGGTGAGCGCCGCCCCACCAGCCGGGAGTGTTGGTGGGATATCTGCCGTGAGCAGTCCAGGAATAGCCCTCATATTCGTCGAGCTTGTAGAATACGCCTACATCCTCGGGAAATCCGACAGCCTTGAAGGCGCCCATGTTCTTTCCGCTTGAAAATACAAAGGAGCCGGGCATTTCGGAGTTGATTTTCATAACCGTACGGGCCACATATTCTTTCTCGTCCAGCTGAAGATTGTGGAGGTTTGACTGCAAGGGTGCAACAAAGTAGCGCCAAATCACCGGTTCATCGGTAATTGCAGGAATTTTCCTTGTGGGCATCAATTCGCTCTTGACAATTTCAAAGCGTTCCTTCAGGAAGGCTTCGCAGTTTTTTCTGGAACTTCTGTCATTAAAAAACATATGTAAAGCATAGAATTCTTTGTATTCGGGATAAATGCCGTATGCTGCAAAGCCACCGCCCAAACCGTTGGAACGGTCATGCATGGGTTTCATAGACTCTACAATCTTTTCGCCGGTCATTCGGTTTCCGTCCTTGGATATAACCGCGGCAATCGCACAGCCGGAGGGGATTCTTATCTGTCCTTCAATACGGTTCATATAGAGTTGCATCCTTTCGTTAGCATATAATAAAAAAGAAAGGCGCTCATTTCAGCGCAGAAGTTACTGCACTAAAATGAACGCCTTTGCTCATCACGGGGTATTATACACCCAAAAAGTTAAGTTGTCAATCGGAAAATATGAAATTTTGCAGGATTGTTTTTGAGAAATTTCAAAAAAGGGGTTGACAAACCTGTTTTAGGGGTGTATAATGCAGGGCATAGAAGACGATGGCGTCTTGAGACGGAGTCTCGGCGATGCTCTTTCTTTTGTTTTAGTTACAACATCCATATTATTAAAGGCAAGGGCGTCTTTGTGTGGTGACTTTCTGTTGCTCCAAAGAGGTCTATTGTTATTTTAGGAGGAACGCAAATGAGTTATGTTGATGAAGTGTTGGAGCGAGTAATTCGCGAAAATCCCAATGAACCCGAGTTTCACCAGGCGGTCAAAGAGGTTCTCGATTCTCTTAGACCCGTGGTTGACGCAAATGAGGAGCAGTTCAGGCGTGACGCTCTCCTCGAAAGACTGACCAATCCCGAGAGACAGATTAAGTTCAGAGTTCCCTGGGTTGACGACAAGGGTCAGGCACATGTTAATACCGGCTACCGCGTGCAGTTTAACAGCGCAATCGGTCCTTACAAGGGCGGTCTTAGACTTCACCCCTCGGTAAACCTCGGTATTATTAAGTTCTTAGGTTTCGAGCAGATATTCAAAAACTCCTTAACCGGTCTGCCCATCGGCGGCGGTAAGGGCGGTTCCGATTTTGACCCCAAGGGCAAATCCGACCGTGAGATTATGGCATTCTGCCAGAGCTTCATGACAGAGCTTTGCAAGTACATCGGTGCCGACACAGATGTTCCTGCCGGCGATATCGGTACAGGCGCCCGTGAAATCGGCTATATGTACGGCCAGTATAAGAGAATCAGAGGCCTCTTCGAAGGCGTGCTTACCGGTAAGGGCTTATCCTACGGCGGTTCTCTTGCCCGTACAGAAGCAACCGGCTACGGTGTTCTTTATATTACTGAAGAAATGCTTAAGTGCAAAGGCGATACCCTCGAAGGCAAGACAGTTGCCGTTTCCGGTGCAGGTAATGTTGCAATCTATGCAATCCAGAAGGCTACTCAGCTCGGCGCAAAGGTTGTTACCTGCTCTGACTCAACGGGTTGGGTTTACGACCCCGACGGTATTGATGTTGCAGCTCTTAAGGAAATCAAAGAGGTTAAGCGTCAGAGACTCACCGAGTACAAGACATACAGACCCAATTCCGAGTATCACGAGGGCAAGGGCGTATGGTCCGTCAAGGTCGACATTGCACTTCCCTGTGCAACACAGAACGAACTTTGCCTCGAGGATGCAAAAATGCTCGTTTCAAACGGCGTAATTGCTGTTTCCGAGGGTGCTAACATGCCCACCACTCCCGATGCTATCGAGTATCTCCAGAAAAGCGGTGTTTACTTCCTGCCCGGTAAGGCAGCAAACGCCGGCGGTGTTGCCACTTCTGCTCTCGAAATGTCACAGAACAGTGAAAGACTCCAGTGGACATTCGAAGAGGTTGACAGCAAACTCAAGACAATTATG
The DNA here is from genome assembly GCA_030533225.1 of Eubacteriales bacterium. GTDB lineage: Bacteria > Bacillota > Clostridia > Oscillospirales > Acutalibacteraceae > Ruminococcoides. The sequence goes on along the minus strand of JAUNJO010000004.1, from coordinate 23,518 downwards.
GTTAATGTATTCCACAATATTGACGATGCCGCTAAGAAGTACGGTATGGAAGGCAACTATGTAGCCGGCGCAAATATCGCAGGCTTCGAAAAGGTTGTAAATGCCATGAACGCTCAGGGTATCGTATAAACCGAATAATCAGTAAGGCAAAGGCGTCTTTAATTTCTTTGAAGTTAAAGATGCCTTTTTTATATATGCAGTTCTTTTGAATTCACAGGCTTTTGAGGCTTGGCGGATAGAAAGGACACAAAAAATTTCATTATTATGAAAGGAATGATACAGCATTATGAGTAAAGTATCAGCAATTTTCGGATGCAAGGTTTTTGATGATCGAGTTATGAAGGCAAAATTGCCTGCAAAGATTTATAACTCCCTAAAAAAGACAATAGATGAAGATGTGCCCTTGGATATAAGTGTGGCAAATGCGGTAGCGGCCGCAATGAAGGATTGGGCAGTGGAAAACGGTGCAACACATTACACCCATTGGTTCCAGCCTTTGACCGGCATTACCGCTGAAAAGCACGACAGCTTTATTTCTCCCTCTCCCGACGGCGGCGTAATCATGGAATTCTCCGGCAAGGAGCTGATTAAGGGTGAGCCGGATGCGTCCTCCTTCCCCTCAGGCGGCATCAGAGCTACCTTTGAGGCTCGCGGTTACACAGCCTGGGACCCCACCTCATACGCATTTATCAAGGGAAAAACCCTTTGTATTCCCACCGCTTTCTGTTCCTACGGCGGTGAGGCTCTGGATAAGAAAACTCCCTTGCTTCGTTCCATGGAAGCACTCAATGTCCAGGCGCTTCGTATCCTGCGTTTGTTCGGCAACGATTCTGTAAAGTGTGTTAAGACTTCCGTAGGTCCCGAGCAGGAATACTTCCTTATTACAAAAGAAATGTACGATGCCCGTCCCGATGTTCGATTTACAGGCAGAACCCTTTTCGGTGCAAAGCCTCCGAAAGGTCAGGAGATGGATGACCACTACTTCGGCGTCATCAAGCCAAAGGTAGCAGAGTACATGGAGGACCTTAACAACGAGCTTTGGGAGCTTGGTATTCTTGCCAAGACCGAGCACAATGAGGTTGCTCCCGCACAGCACGAGCTTGCGCCTATTTATTCAACCACCAATATTGCTACTGACCATAACCAGCTTACAATGGAGATTATGCAAAAGGTAGCAGCACGCCACGGACTTGTTTGCCTGCTTCATGAAAAGCCCTTTGCAGGTGTGAACGGAAGCGGTAAGCACAACAACTGGTCAATTTCCACCGATACCGGGGTAAACCTCCTGTCTCCCGGTGAAACCCCCTACGAAAATGCACAGTTCCTCCTGTTCCTCTGCGCTGTAATCAAAGCGGTTGACGATTATCAGGATTTGCTTCGTATCTCGGTAGCTACTGCCGGAAACGACCACAGACTCGGTGCTAACGAAGCACCTCCCGCAGTTGTATCCATGTTCCTAGGTGACGAGCTTGAGGGAATCCTTGAAGCTATTGAAACGGATACTCCTTATGTTGCCGCAAGCAAGACAAAAATGAAACTGGGTGTCAGCGTTCTCCCGAGATTTACAAGAGATACCACCGACCGTAACCGTACTTCACCCTTTGCTTTCACCGGCAATAAGTTTGAGTTCCGTATGCTCGGTTCCTCCAACAGCATTGCCTGTGCAAACATTATGCTGAATGCCGCAGTTGCAGAATCTCTGAAGATTTACGCAGACCGCCTTGAGGCTGCAGAAGATTTTGAAACCGCACTCAACGAGATGATTAAGAAAACCATTAAGGACCACAGAAGAATCATCTTTAACGGCAACGGTTATGACGACAGCTGGATTAAGGAAGCCACCGAAGAGCGCGGACTTCTCAATTACCGCACAACAGCAGACTGTATGCCTCATTTGCTTGACAAAAAGAATGTGGATATGCTCACTTCTCATAAGGTGTTCTCCGAAAGAGAACTTCAGTCCCGTGAGGAAATCATGCTTGAAAATTACTGCAAAACAGTTGTCATTGAGGCAAACACCATGGTGGATATGGCTAAGTGCTCCTATGCTCCTGCTGTTGCAAAATATGTGGCTTACACGGCACAAAACGCTGCAACCAAAAAGGCACTCGACGCCTCCGTTCCTTGTGAATATGAAATGGGTATAGTAAAGCGTCTGTCTGTTCTTTGCGACAGAATTGCAAAGGCAGCGGATGAGCTCCAGAGTGCAGTAATCAAACTTTCGGATGCAGAAAACATCGACAGCGAGGCATATATGATTCGTGACACCGTTATTCCCAAGATGGCAGATTTGAGAACAGCGGTTGACGAAGCAGAAACCTTTACTGCAAAGGACTTCTGGCCCTTCCCATCCTATGCTGATATGCTGTTCAGCGTAAAATAAATCAAATATTTAACCTAAGAAAGAAGATGACATAAATGACTGATGCAATCAAGGAATTTGTATTGGAGACCGTGTCCTCAGAAGTGTTCGGCGTCTGGTTTTTAATCGGCGCGGCACTTGTTTTCTGGATGCAGGCAGGCTTTGCAATGGTAGAAGCAGGTTTTACAAGAGCAAAAAACACCGGCAACATCATCATGAAGAACCTTATGGACTTCTGTATCGGTACTGTTGTGTTCATTGCTATCGGCTTCGGACTGTTGATGGGCGAAGACCTTGTGGGTCTTATCGGTAAGCCCGGATTTGACCTTTTCACAAACTATGAAAACTTCAGCTTTTCAAACTTTGTATTTAACCTTGTGTTCTGTGCCACAACGGCAACCATCGTTTCCGGCGCTATGGCAGAAAGAACAAAGTTCCTCTCTTACTGTATCTATTCGGGTGTAATCTCCGCTCTTATCTATCCCATTGAGGCTCACTGGATTTGGGGCGGCGGCTGGCTCAGCAGCATAGGTTTCCACGATTTCGCAGGCTCTTGTGCAATACATATGGTCGGCGGTATCTCCGCATTGATCGGTGCAAAGATTTTAGGACCCCGTATCGGTAAGTTTGTCAAGAACAAAGAAGGAAAAGTAACCAAGGTAAATGCTTTCCCCGGTCACAACATTGCCATTGGCGCACTGGGTGTATTTATCCTCTGGCTCGGCTGGTACGGATTCAACGGTGCGGCCTGTACCTCTATCGAGCAGTTAGGCTCAGTATTTCTTACAACCACAGTAGCTCCTGCCGTTGCTACTGTTGTATGTATGATATTCACTTGGATTAAATACGGCAAGCCTGATGTATCAATGTGTCTGAACGCCTCCTTGGCAGGTCTTGTAGCAATTACAGCTCCCTGTGATGTTACAGACGCCTTAGGTGCTTCAATCATCGGTGCCGTTGCAGGTCTTCTTGTAGTATTCGGTGTATGGCTCCTTGACCACAAACTTCACATTGACGACCCTGTAGGCGCAGTTGCAGTTCACTGCATGAACGGTATCTGGGGTACTCTTGCAGTCGGTCTTTTTGCTACCGACACAGCTCCCGGATATTCCATCACAAATGCCGCAGGCGAAACAATAAAGGGCCTCTTCTACGGCGGCGGATTTGAGCTTTTGGGCTTACAGGCATTAGGCTTCGGAGCAGTAGCTCTTTGGACCGCAGTTACAATCACGGTAACATTCCTGCTCATCAAAAAGATTTTCGGTCTGCGTGTTACCAGAGAAGAAGAAATCGAAGGTCTTGATGCAACAGAGCACGGTCTTCCCAGCGCATACGCAGGATTTGCAATGCTTCCCGAGTACATTGACGAGGGCGAAACAGTTGTTGCAGTCACAGGCGATGTACCTGTTGCAGAGGCTGTTGAAGTTAAGGAGATGCCCAAGGTTGCAGCAGATGTTAAGCCTGCAAGCGGAGAAAAAATCACCAAGGTTGAGATTGTCTGCAAGGAAGCCCGTCTTGAGGCTCTCAAGAGCGCAATGGTGGGTATCGGCATTACAGGTATGACAGTATCTCATGTTCTCGGTTGCGGTGTTCAGAAGGGCAGACCCGAGTATTACCGCGGAGTTGCTGTTGAAACTTCACTCTTACCCAAGATTCAGGTTGATATTGTTGTTTGCAAGGTGCCTGTATCTGCGGTTGTTGAAACCGCCAAGAGGGTACTTTACACCGGACATATCGGTGACGGTAAGATTTTCGTTTACGACGTTGAGAATGTTGTAAAGGTTCGTACCGGTGAGGAAGGCTACGATGCCCTCCAGGATGAAGAATAAAAACTTGCAAAAAGCTATCCTTAGGGATTAATTAAACAGAAGCCGTGAAAATCGGCTTCTGTTTAGCTGTATACGGAAGGAGAAAATCTATGTGTTCAATAATGGGTTATTGTGGTGACTCCGCCACAAAAGAGTGTTTTCTAAAGGGTTTTCAAAGGACTGTTTCCCGTGGTCCTGACGATTCAAGAATAATTGATACCGGCGAAGGCTTGCTGGGATTTCACCGTTTGGCGATTATGGGACTTACCCCCGAGGGAATGCAGCCCTTTAATCTTGATAACAGCTATTGCATTTGCAACGGTGAAATATACGGGTTTGAAAACCTTAAGAATGAACTCAAGAGCAAATACACTTTCAAAAGCGATTCCGACTGCGAGATTCTGCTCCCTCTTTACAAAGAGTACGGCGTGAATATGTTTCCTATGCTCGATGCGGAATTTGCACTTGTGATTTATGACGGCGATAATCATGAGTATATCGCAGCCCGTGACCCTATCGGTATTCGCCCTCTGTATTACGGCTATGACAACCGGAATACTATTCTCTTTGCAAGTGAGCCTAAAAACCTTGTGGGCTTAGCGAAAAAGATTATGCCTTTCCCACCGGGACACTACTACAAGGACGGAGAGTTTATAAGCTTCTGCGATATCGCTTCTGTAGAGAAAGTCTTGGACGACAATGTGGAAACGGTCTGCAAAAACATCCGTGAGAAGCTGATTTCAGGTGTTGAGAAACGCCTTATTGCCGATGCAAAGGTTGGTTTCCTGCTTTCGGGAGGACTTGATTCCTCCTTGGTTTGCGCTATTGCCGCAAAGAAAAGCAAAACTCCCATAAAAACCTTTGCTATCGGTATGACAGAGGATGCCATAGATCTTAAATACGCGCGTCAGGTTGCCGACTTCATAGGCAGTGAGCATACGGAAATATTTATGACACCCGAGGAGGTTATTTCCTCCCTGGAAACAGTAATTTATACCCTCGGTACCTTTGATATTACTACCGTCAGAGCAAGTATGGGCATGTATCTTCTCTGTAAAGCTATTCACGAAAAGACGGATATTCGTGTGCTTTTAACAGGTGAGATTTCGGATGAGCTGTTCGGATACAAATACACCGATTTCGCACCCTCTCCCGAGGCTTTCCAGGAGGAATCCGAAAAGAGAATCAGGGAACTGCATATGTACGATGTGCTTCGTGCCGACAGATGTATTTCCGTAAACTCGTTGGAAGCAAGAGTGCCTTTTGGAGATATTGATTTCGTAAAGTATGTAATGGCGGTAGACCCGAAGGTGAAAATCAACACCTACGGCAAGGGAAAATACCTGCTTCGTCATGCTTTTGAGGGTATGGATTATCTACCCGATGAAATCCTGTGGCGTGAAAAAGCGGCATTTTCCGATGCAGTGGGTCACTCTATGGTTGACTACCTGAAAGAGTATGCAGAAACACAGTACTCCGACGAAGAATTTGAAGCGTCCTGCAAAAAGTATTCTTACGCTCAGCCCTTTACGAAAGAGTCACTTCTTTACCGCGATATTTTTGAAAAATACTATCCTTCTCAAGCAGAGATGATTGCGGATTTTTGGATGCCCAACAAATCCTGGGAAGGCTGTAATGTTAATGACCCCTCTGCACGGGTTCTTTCAAACTACGGCGACAGCGGAAAATAAAGCAAAAAACACATCGTATATAAAGTGCGATGTGTTTTTTTGAGCCATAAAAAACCTTATCTCAAGCAGTTGACAAGACGGTCGAAAAAGAGTATAATACTTTGGTAAAGGCAATGGCGTCTTTAATTCATATACCCAAAGTGTCTCTGCCTGCTTTTTTGCAAATTTAATATTTTTGGGGCAATGGCGTCTTGATAATAATATAGATGCCACTGCCCCTTTTATATTGTAGTAAACTATGGAGGTTTAGTTTATGGAAAAAAGAAATCAGCTTTACGAAGGAAAAGCAAAGAAAGTTTTTGAAACAGATAACCCACAGCTTCTTATTGTCGCTTATAAGGACGATGCAACTGCATTTAACGGACTGAAAAAGGGAACAATCAGCGGTAAAGGTGTAATCAACAACAAAATGAGCAATCTCTTGATGAAGAGGCTAGAAGCACAAGGTGTGCCCACTCATTTTGTTGAGGAGCTTTCCGACCGTGAAACCCTTGTTAAGAGAGTTGAGATTTTACCTCTTGAGGTTATTGTCCGCAATATTGCCGCAGGCTCGTTTTCCAAGAATTACGGAGTTCCCGAGGGCAAGCGTTTCGACTCTCCCACCATTGAGTTTTCTTACAAAAACGATGATTTAGGCGATCCCCTTTGCAACAGCTACCATGCAATCGCCTTGGGACTTTGCAGCAGGGAAGAGATAGAGACCGTTAAAGCCTACACCTTCAAAATCAACGAGCTTCTCAAAGATTTTTGGAGTGAGTGCGGTGTAACCCTGGTGGACTTCAAGATTGAATTCGGCAGACTTTCGGACGGAACTGTTGTTCTGGCTGATGAGATCAGCCCCGATACCTGCAGACTTTGGGACAGCAAAACAGGTGAAAAGTTAGACAAGGACCGTTTCCGCCGTGACCTGGGCGGCGTTGAGGACGCATACAATGAGGTTATGAAGCGTCTTTATGAGCATATTTAATGGAGGATGGAAAATGGCTAACTGTGCAATTGTAGGTATTAACTGGGGTGACGAAGGCAAAGGAAGAATGGTCGACCTTCTGACCGAAGAATATGACATTGTGGTTCGATATCAGGGCGGAGGAAACGCAGGACATACAGTTATCAACGACAAAGGCAAATTTGCCTTACACCTCCTGCCTTCGGGAATTTTCAGAGATGGTGTTGTAAACATTCTGGGCAACGGCGTAGCGCTGGACCCCGAAAATCTTTGGAATGAAATATCCTCCGTATGCGAACAGGGTGTCGGGATTACACCGGAAAATCTAAAAATCAGCGACCGTGCCTCGCTTTTGCTCCCTTGGCACAGAGAAATGGACGAGCTTGAGGAAAAGAGACTTGCCGACAAAAAATACGGCTCAACAAAACAGGGAATAGCACCCTTCTATTCGGACAAGTACCAAAAGAAGACAATTTTGGCAGGCGAGCTTTTTTACCCCGAAAAAATCAAAGAGCATCTTAGGGACCTGCTTGAGTGGAAAAACCTCATCCTTACGGGAGTATACGGTGCGGAACCCATAACCGAAGCCGAAATTACCGATTGGCTAAACACTTACTGCGAAAAAATCAAGCCCTTTGTCTGTGATACGGGAGAGGTGCTGAAAACCGCTTCGGAGAATGGCAAGAAAATCTTATTTGAAGCACAGCTCGGCTCTCTGAGGGATTTGGACTACGGAATTTATCCCTACACAACCTCCTCAAATACCACCGCCGCTTATGCTCCCATCGGCTCAGGATTTCCCGGTGCAAAAATCGAGAGAGTTTTGGGCGTTGTAAAAGCATATTCCACCTGTGTGGGTGAAGGCCCCTTTGTGTCGGAAATGTTCGGTGATGAAGCTGAAGAACTGCGAAAAGCAGGCAACGAGTACGGAGCCAAAACCGGCAGACCTCGCCGTGTAGGTGCAATGGACATAGTGGCAACCTCCTACGGCATTGAGGTACAGGGTGCAACAGAAATTGCTCTTACTAAGCTCGACGTTCTCTCGGGCATGGAGCAGATTCCTGTATGCGAATCATATATGTTAGACGGAAAGGAAATTCACCGTTTTCCGTTCCCCGCAGCCTTGAGTGACGCTACACCGGTGATTACTTATAAAAAGGGTTGGATGCAGGATATATCGGGAGTTCGCAAATGGGAGGATCTCCCCGAGGCCGCACAGGAGTATGTAACATATTTGGAAAATACCCTTGGATGCCCAATTAAGTATGTATCAGTCGGTCCTGAACGCGACAGCATCATTTTGAGATAAAAGGAGTTTAATTATGACAAATAAATACGAATCCCCCTTATCTTCACGCTATGCCTCCGATTATATGCTAAATCTTTTTTCCTCGGATACCCGGTATCAAACATGGCGAAAACTGTGGGTCAGTTTAGCAAAGGCTGAAAAAGCTCTCGGTTTACCAATAAGCGACGAACAGATTTCAGAGCTTGAAAAAAATATAGAAAACATCGACTACGAATGTGTAAGACAAAGAGAGGCTCTGGTCCGTCACGATGTTATGGCACATGTATATGCTTACGGAGTGGTTGCGCCCGATGCCGCAGGTATTATTCATCTCGGCGCCACAAGCTGTTATGTTACCGATAATGCAGACATCGTCATATACAGAGACGCTCTTGTATATCTTAGAAACGAGCTTAAGAAAGTTATTGCAAACCTTGCTGATTTTGCCGAAAAATACAAGGCGCTTCCCACCCTGGGCTATACCCATTATCAGCCTGCACAGCTTGTGACTGTGGGCAAGAGAGCAACCCTCTGGATGCAGGATTTTCTTGCTGACTTAGAGGAAATTGATTTCATTCTCGACAACTTCAAATTTTTGGGATGCAGAGGAACAACCGGCACAGAAGCCTCTTTTGTAGAACTTTTTGACGGTGACACTGCGAAGATCGACAAGATGAACGAGATGATTGCAAAGGACTTCGGCTTTGAGAAAAAATTTGCCGTCTGCGGTCAAACCTATCCCAGAAAACTTGATTCGAGAATTTTGAGCACTCTTTCCGCCGTTGCACAAAGCGCATACAGAATGGCAAACGATATCCGCCTTTTGCAGCACGACCGTCAGGTGGAAGAGCCTTTCGAGAAAAACCAGATCGGTTCATCAGCAATGGCATATAAGCGCAATCCTATGAGAAGCGAAAGAATTTGCTCCCTTTCCCGTTACCTGATTTCCGATGTGACAAATGCGGCAATGACTGCTTCCACCCAGTGGTTGGAGCGTACTCTTGACGATTCCGCCAACAGACGAATTTCCATGCCTGAGGGCTTCCTCTGTGCCGATGCGGTGCTTCGTCTTTGCCAGAATGTGACCGACGGACTTAGAGTAAACGAAAAAATCATTGCAAAAACCGTCAGCGAATATCTGCCCTTTATTGCAACGGAAAATCTGCTTATGGAAGCAACCAAAAAGGGCGGTGACCGTCAGGAACTTCACGAGATTATTCGTGTTTGCTCCATGAAGGCTACCGAAGAAATGAAAAACGGCGGCGCTTGCGACTTGCTTAAATACTTGAGCCGTGAAGAAAAATTCGGCCTTGAGTACGAAGAAATGGAAAAGCTTCTCTGTCCTTCTCTGTATATCGGAAGATGTCCCGAGCAGGTTGATAATTTCCTCAGGGAAGTCAAACCCGTTATTTCAGATGTAGAGCGTACTACTGCAGAGATTTCATTATAAAGGCGGTGAAAAGATGAACGAAAAAATCCTTGTTTTAGATTTCGGCGGTCAGTACAACCAGCTTATTGCCCGTCGTGTGCGTGAACAGAAGGTATATGCCGAAATAAAGCCATACAACAAAATATCCTGTGAGGATATTAAAAATGCCGGCTACAAAGGTGTTATTTTTACGGGAGGACCCAACAGCGTTTATGATGAGAGTTCTCCTCACTTCGACCCTGAAATCTTAAATTTGGGTATTCCGATTTTAGGTATATGCTACGGAGCACAGCTTTTAGCTTTCATGGCCGGCGGTAAGGTTCAGAGTGCCGCCGACAGAAGCGAATACGGAAATACTGTTTTGTATGTGAACGACAGTCCCTTGTTTGAAGGTGTGCCGAAGAAGAGCGACTCATTCATGAGCCATACGGACTATGTATCGGAAGTACCCCAAGGATTTACCGTTATCGCCACTACGGATAACTGTCCCGCGGCTGCTTTTTCTTGTGACGGAAAAGCACTTTACGGTGTTCAGTTTCACCCCGAGGTAACCCACACCGAGTACGGCAAAATCATCCTCAAAAATTTCCTTTACAACGTCTGCAAATGCTCGGGTAACTGGAAAATGGAGGATTTCATCGAGAAAACTGCCGAGAAATACAGAGAAGAGCTCAAGGGTAAAAAGGTGCTTCTGGCACTTTCGGGAGGCGTTGATTCCTCTGTTGCGGCGGCGCTCCTGTATAAAGCCGTGGGTGACAACTTAATCTGTGTTTTCGTTGACCACGGACTCCTTCGCAAAGACGAGGGCGACTTTGTTGAAAACACATTTAAGGGTAAATTTGGTATGAATTTAATCCGCGTTAACGCACAGGATAGATTTCTTCGGAAGCTCAAAGGTGTAACCGAGCCGGAAGAAAAACGCAAAATAATCGGTGAGGAGTTCATACGCGTTTTTGAAGATGAAGCAAAAAAACTGGGTAAAATTGATGTTTTGGCACAGGGCACAATCTATCCCGATGTTATCGAAAGCGGCAAAGGCGATTCGGCAGTAATCAAAAGCCATCACAATGTGGGCGGTTTGCCGGATGTAATAAGTTTCGAAAGCATTGCAGAACCTCTTTGTGACTTATTCAAAGACGAAGTCCGTGAGGTTGGAGTAAAACTCGGTCTGCCAAATGAACTTGTTTACCGTCAGCCCTTCCCGGGACCCGGACTTGCGGTTAGGGTGATAGGAGAAATCACAAAATCAAAGCTTGATATTCTCAAAGAGGCTGATGCGATTTTCAGAGAGGAAATTGACCGAAGCCCGGAGAAAATAGAAACCAATCAGTATTTTGCGGTGCTTACCGATTCTTTCAGCGTCGGTGTCAAAGGCGACGCAAGAGCCTATGGCTATGTGCTTGCTCTGCGTGCCGTCACAACCGATGACTTTATGACAGCACAGTGGACGCGTATTCCTTATGAGACTCTGGAGAGGGCAAGCAATCGTATAACAGGCGAAATTACGGAAATTACCAGAGTGGTTTATGACATTACCTCAAAGCCTCCGGCAACGGTGGAGTGGGAATAAAGGAGTGATTGCTATGACGAAATATATATTTGTTACAGGCGGAGTTGTATCGGGCCTCGGTAAGGGCATCACAGCGGCATCCCTCGGCAGACTTCTCAAGAGCCGAGGCTTAAAGGTTGCTGCCCAAAAGCTCGACCCCTACATCAATGTTGACCCGGGTACAATGAGCCCTTATCAGCACGGCGAGGTGTTCGTCACGGCTGACGGTGCGGAAACTGACCTTGATCTGGGACACTATGAGCGCTTCATCGACGAAAACCTCAATAAGTTCTCCAACCTTACCACCGGCAAGGTGTATTGGAATGTTCTCAACAAGGAGAGACGGGGCGAATATCTCGGCTCTACCGTACAGGTTATTCCTCATATCACCGATGAAATAAAAGCCTTTATTTACAGAGTCGGCAGACAAACCGACGCAGATGTGGTAATCACGGAAATCGGCGGTACTATAGGTGACATCGAGTCTCAGCCTTTCCTTGAAGCAATCCGTCAGGTGTCCCTTGAAGTAGGCAAGGAAAACAGTCTTTTCATCCATGTGACCTTGGTACCCTTTTTAAGCGGTTCAGACGAGCATAAGTCAAAACCCACCCAGCATTCCGTCAAAGAACTTCAGGGAATGGGAATAAGTCCCGACATTATTGTGCTTCGCTGTGATAAGCCTCTTGAAGAATCTATTTTCAAGAAAATTTCACTGTTCTGCAATGTTAAGCCCGACTGTGTAATCGAAAACATCACTCTGCCTATCCTTTACGAAGCACCTCTCATGCTCGAAAAAGCGAATTTCTCAGAGGTTGTTTGCCGAGAGCTCAATCTTGAAACCAAGCCTGCAGAACTTTTGGAATGGACTGAAATGGTCGAAAGAATCAAGAACAGAACACACAGCGTAAATATCGGACTTGTGGGCAAATATACGGAGCTTCACGATGCATATCTCTCCGTTGCGGAGGCACTTCGCCATGCAGGATATGTATACAACACCCATATTAAAATCAGCTGGATTGATTCGGAAAACCTGAACGATTCAAATGCGCGGGAGATACTGGGCGGACTTCACGGCATTATTGTTCCGGGAGGATTCGGAGACAGAGGAATCGAGGGTATGATAAGTGCTGCAAAATATGCCAGGGAAAATCATATTCCATACTTCGGTATCTGCCTTGGTATGCAGATTTCCGTTATTGAATTTGCAAGGAATGTATTGGGTATTACAGATGCCAACTCCGGCGAATTTGATGAAGCATGTCCTCATAAGGTAATTGACTTCATGCCCGGACAGAGTGACGAAGTGGATAAGGGAGGCACACTCAGACTTGGCGCTTATCCCTGCGTTATGAAGGAAGACAGCGTAATCGCAAAGCTTTACGGAACTACCAATATCAGCGAACGCCACCGTCACCGCTATGAGTTTAACAACGATTACAGAGATATGTGTGAGAAAGCAGGACTTACCCTTGCAGGTACTTCTCCCGACGGCAGACTTGTTGAAACGGTGGAGCTCAGCGACAGACCTTTCCATGTAGGTGTGCAGTATCACCCTGAGTTTGCAAGCAGACCAAATAGAGCACATCCCTTGTTTAAGGGCTTTATAGGTGCTGCATTCCGGAAGGCTGTGGGTGAGAAAGTATGAGTATCCACGAGGAATGCGGTGTGTTCGGTGTGATGTCACCGAAGGCCTGCGATGTGGCAAGTATATCCTATTTCGGCCTTTATGCTCTTCAGCACAGAGGTCAGGAGAGCTGTGGAATAGTTGTAAATGACGACGGTATTTTCACTTCACATAAGGATTTAGGACTTGTCAGCGAAGTTTTCGCAGGCGGGGTGCTCAACTCCTTGCCCGAAGGCAAAATTGCAGTTGGCCATGTGCGTTATGGCACAACGGGAGGAAATAACCGTAACAACTGCCAACCCATTGAGGTCAATCATCAAAAAGGCAGAATGGCTTTGGCTCACAACGGAAATCTCTCCAATTCCGCAGAACTTCGCAATGAACTTGAGCTTTCGGGCGCTATCTTTCACACCACCAGCGATACCGAAACCATTGCTTACATTATAACAAAAGAAAGACTGAAAACACCCTCCATTGAAGACGCAGTCAGCAGCGCCATGAATATTCTCGACGGCGCATATTCTCTTGTGCTGATGTCACCGCAAAAGCTCATCTGCGCCAGAGACCCCTACGGCTTCCGTCCTCTCTGCTTCGGCAAAACTCCCGACGGAATGTATATAGTTGCCTCCGAAAGCTGTGCCGTTAAAGCGGTAGGCGGTGAGGTAATCCGTGATGTTGAACCGGGAGAAATCCTTGTTTTCAGCGAAAACGGCGTTGTGTCCAGAAAGGAACACTGTGAGAAAAAGGACAAAAAACTCTGTGTTTTCGAATATATATATTTTGCCCGTCCCGATTCCGTAATCAACGGAGTATCTGTTCATGAAGCGAGATTCAGAGCAGGAGAAATTTTGGCGAGAACTCACCCGGTTGACGCCGACCTGGTAATCGGCGTTCCCGATTCGGGTCTTGATGCGGCTTTAGGCTACAGTCAGCAGTCGGGTATTCCTTACAGCATCGGTCTTATTAAGAACAAATATATCGGAAGAACCTTTATTTCTCCCGGTCAGTCTACAAGACTTGACCAGGTCAAAATTAAACTTTCGGCAATCGAGAAAAATATAAAGGGCAAGCGAATCGTACTGGTGGATGATTCTATTGTCAGAGGTACAACCTCAGGCAGAATAGTAAAGCTCCTCAAAGAGGCCGGAGCAAAAGAAATTCATATGCGAATATCCTCTCCGCCCTTTTTACATCCTTGCTATTACGGTACTGATATTGACAGCGAGGAAAATCTCATTGCCTGTAAGCACAGCGTCGAGGAAATAGCCGAAATAATGGGTGCGGACAGTCTGGGATATTTACCGGTGGAACAGCTGTGTGAGATGACCGGATGCACCTTATATTGCAGCGCTTGCTTTGACGGCAGTTATCCCACCGCCATACCTAAAGACACAAGAAAAGACAGATTTGAACAAAAGTTATCTGAAAAAAAGAGGTAGTTAGTATGATTAGAGAATTTGACCGCAAGTTGATATTAGAAGACGGTACCGAAATCATGGGTTATTCTTTCGGTGCCGAGTGCGATAAAGTTTGCGAAATCGTTTTTAATACATCAATGGTAGGTTATCAGGAGATTCTGTCAGACCCCTCCTATACCTATCAGGCGGTCGTTATGACCTATCCTCTTATGGGAAACTACGGTATGGCAGATGAAGACTATGAGACAGTAAATCCCACAATCGGAGCGTTTATTGTTGGGGAAAATAACGATGAGCCCTCCAATTTCAGGAGCACCGAAACTCTGTCAAATGTTATGAAAAAGTACGGTATTCCCGGTGTGTTCGGTGTGGATACAAGAAGGCTCACACGGTTCATTCGCAATAACGGTATGTGTAAGGTGCTTATCTGCGGCATTGAAACCTCCGCCGAAGAAGGACTTGCAAAGCTTAGCAGAACCGAAGTTCCGAGGGACGCGGTCAGTAAGGTAACCTCGAAGAGCATTTTGAAAAAGGAAGTGCCGAATTCAAAGTTTAATGTGGTAGCCATTGACTGCGGAATGAAAGAGAATATTGTTCGAAGCCTCAACAACAGAGGGTGTTCGGTGACAGTTGTTCCTTATGACACCGATGCCCGTACAATAGAAAGCTTTTCTCCCGACGGAGTCTTTATTTCCAACGGACCGGGAGACCCCGGCGATGTGCCCGAGGTTATTGAAACAATTAAGCAGTTACACGGCAAATATCCCATGTTCGGTATCTGTCTCGGACATCAGATTATCAGCCTTTCCTACGGAGCAAGGTGCTATAAGCTGAAATTCGGACACAGAGGCGGCAATCACCCTGTAAAAAACCTTGCAACGGGAAAAATCGAAATCACCTCACAGAACCATTCCTATGCAGTTGACTGTGATAGTCTGAAAAGTACACCTCTTACGGTCACCCATATCAATCTCCTTGATAATACCGTAGAGGGTGTCGAAAATAAAGAAGATAAGGTTTTTTCGGTGCAGTATCACCCCGAAAGCGCCCCCGGACCGGAGGACAGCACCTATCTTTTTGATAAATTTATAAAGATGATGGAGGAAGGAAAAAATGCCTAAGAGAACAGATATAAACAAAGTATTAGTCATTGGCTCCGGTCCTATCGTCATCGGTCAGGCAGCCGAGTTCGACTATGCGGGAACCCAGGCCTGTCTGGCGCTTAAAGAAGAAGGCTATGAGGTAGTGCTCTGTAACTCCAACCCTGCAACCATTATGACTGATACCTCGGTTGCGGATAAGGTGTATATGGAACCGCTTACCTTGGAATATATATCAAAAATTGTCCGTCATGAACGCCCCGATGCCATTCTTCCCGGTATCGGCGGTCAGACAGGACTCAACCTTGCCATGCAGCTTGAGAAAAAGGGCGTTCTTGCCGAATGCGGCGTAGAGCTGCTGGGTACCCCCTCAAAGAGTATCGAAAGAGCCGAGGACAGAGAACTTTTCAAGGAGCTTTGCGAGGAGCTTGGCGAGCCTGTTCTGCCCTCGGATATTGCAACCTCCGTTGAAGACGGACTGAAAGTGGCTAATGAAATAGGCTTCCCGGTGGTGCTTCGTCCTGCATTTACTTTAGGCGGCACAGGCGGCGGCTTTGCCGACAACGAGGAAGAGTTTTTGCCGCTTATGAAAAACGCCCTGTCTTTGTCACCTGTAAATCAGGTGCTTATAGAAAAAAGCATCAAGGGCTACAAGGAAATCGAATATGAAGTTATCAGGGATTCAAACGACACCGCCATCACCGTATGTAATATGGAAAATCTCGACCCGGTAGGTATTCATACCGGCGACTCCGTTGTTGTCTGTCCCTCACAGACGCTCACAAATAAAGAGTATCACATGCTCAGAAACAGCGCCCTCAAAATCATCCGAGCCTTAGGTATTGAGGGCGGATGTAATGTGCAGTTTGCGCTGGACCCCAACTCATTTCAGTATTATCTCATTGAGGTAAATCCCCGGGTTTCCCGTTCTTCGGCACTTGCCTCAAAAGCAAGCGGATATCCCATAGCGAGAGTATCTGCGAAAATCGGCGTGGGCATGACCCTTGACGAAATAAGAATTGCAAATACCCCTGCCTCCTTTGAGCCGACACTTGACTATGTTGTGTGCAAAATGCCCCGTTTTCCCTTTGATAAATTCACCGATGCCAACAACTCACTTTCCACCCAGATGAAGGCAACGGGTGAGGTAATGAGCATCGGCAGAAACTTTGAGGAAAGTCTGCTTAAAGGTATCCGTTCCCTTGAAATAGGACTTCATCACCTGCATCACAAAAAGTTTGACGGTGAAGAAACAGACTTCCTGATTTCTTATATTGAGATAGGTACTGATGACCGCATTTATGCCATAGCGGAGTTGCTCAGAAGGGATATATCCCCGGAACTTATCCATAAAAAGACAAAAATAGATTTGTTCTTTATCCGTAAGCTTAAAAATATCGTAGATATGGAGAAAGAGCTTGAGAAGGCTCCTCATGACGCAAAAACTCTGAGAGCCGCCAAAAGCATGGGATTTTCGGATGAATGTATTGCAAAAATTTGGGGAGACGAAGAAAACGATGTGAGAAAACTGCGTAAAGAATTGGGTATCAGTCCTGTTTACAAGATGATTGACACCTGTGCTTCGGAGTTTGAGAGCTACATTCCGTATTTCTATTCAACCTACGCAGATGAAAACGAATCAATAATCTCCCATAAGAAAAAGGTAATTGTATTAGGCTCAGGACCTATCCGTATCGGTCAGGGTGTCGAGTTCGACTACTCTACAGTTCATGCCGTAAAAACCATCAAGAAGGCAGGCTACGAGGCAATTATCATCAACAACAACCCCGAAACCGTTTCCACCGACTACACCTGCTCGGATAAGCTTTATTTCGAACCCTTGTGTGTGGAAGATGTAATGAACATAATTGATATGGAGAAGCCCTTTGGCGTTATTGCTACCTTGGGCGGTCAAACGGCTATAAACCTCGCAGAGCCTTTGGCAGGGCTTGGTGTGAATATCATCGGTACGGATAAGGATGCCATTGATAAGGCGGAAAACCGAGATTCCTTTGAAAAACTCCTCCATAGTCTCTCCATTCCTCAGCCTAAAGGCAGAGCTGTGACAAGCATTGAAGCAGGTCTTAAAGCCGCAGAAGAAATCGGCTATCCTGTGCTTGTGCGTCCTTCCTTTGTGTTGGGAGGCAGAGCAATGCAGATTGTGGCAAAGCCTCAGGCGCTTAAGCACTACCTCAAAACCGCAGTTGAGATTGACGAGGATAAGCCCGTGTTGGTGGATAAATACCTGCGAGGCAAAGAGGTGGAGGTAGACGCAGTCTGCGACGGCAAGGATGTGTTTATCCCCGGCATTATGGAGCTTGTTGAACGCACCGGTGTCCATTCAGGCGACTCTATCAGCGTGTATCCCTCTTTCAGTATCTCTCAGAAGGTCAAGGACACAATTATTGATTACACCAAAAAACTGGGTGTCGCCATTGGCATTATCGGCCTATATAATATTCAGTTCATCGTTGATGAAAACGAGGATGTTTACATTATCGAGGTGAATCCCCGTTCTTCACGAACAGTACCTTTCCTCTCGAAAGCAACAGGCTACAGCCTTGCTGATATTGCGACACTTGTAATTCTCGGAAAGAGCCTCAGAGAACAGGGAATAGAGGAGGTTTACCCCAAGGAGAGAGAGCGCTTCTATGTAAAAGCACCTGCGTTTTCTTTCTCAAAACTTCACGGTATGGACTCCTATCTGTCCCCCGAAATGAAATCCACGGGAGAGGCTATCGGCTACGATAAGACCCTGCCCCGAGCAATGTATAAGGCAATGATTGCAAGCGGTATGAAGGTGCAGAACTACGGCACGCTTCTCGTTACCCTTGCGGATGAGGACAAGGAAGAAGCCCTGCCCTTGGTGAGAAAATTCTACAATCTGGGATTTAATATCGAAGCTACCGTGGGTACAGCGGTTTTCCTCAAGGAAAACGGTATCCGTACCCGTTTGCGCCGTAAACTGTCCGAAGGAAGCGAAGAAATCCTCGATTCAATAAGAGCAGGATATGTAAGCTATGTTATCTGCACAAGAGCGATTCTGTCAGGCGTGCACTATGAGGACGGTGTGGCAATTCGCCGATGTGCTACTCAGAACAATATCACCATGCTGACAAGTCTTGATACTGTCAGGGTGCTTCTTAAGGTTTTGGAAGAAACAACCATAGGAATATCTACCATAGATGCGGAGGGATAAGATGAAATTCACAAAAATGCACGGGCTGGGAAATGACTATCTCTATGTGTACGGAGAAGTGCCGCAGAATATAGAAGAACTTTCCCGAAAACTGTCCGACAGGCATTTCGGAGCCGGCAGCGACGGCATGATTTATATCTGCCCTTCCAAAATTGCGGATTTCAAAATGAGAGTTTTCAACGCAGACGGAAGCGAAGCGAAAATGTGCGGCAACGGTATCCGCTGTGTGGGTAAATATGTTTACGACAAGGGATACACCGATAAAAAACACCTGAAAATCGAAACTCTTTCGGGAATAAAATATCTCGATTTGCAGGTGAGCAGCGAAAAGGTTAAATCCGTTGCCGTCAATATGGGAACGGCAATACCCGAAGAGGAAAAAACCATGACCGTTTGCGGCAGAGAGATTACATGTATTCCCGTTTCCGTGGGCAATCCTCATGCAGTTATCTTTGTTGACGATATCGAAAAAGCCCCCGTTTCGGAGGTAGGCCCGGCACTTGAGCACCACGGGGATTTTCCCGAGGGAGTCAATGTTGAATTTGTGCAGGTTATCTCCGAAAAAGAACTGCGGATGCGTGTTTGGGAACGGGGAAGCGGTATCACCATGGCATGCGGCACAGGCGCCTGCGCAGTCGTTTCGGCGGCAATTTCCAAAGGTGTTTGCGAAAGAGAAACCCCTGTTTCCGTTCATCTTGACGGAGGAATCCTAAAAATTCAGGTGGATTTCGATAATACCGTTACCATGACCGGACCTGCAAAAACCGTATATGAAGGAGATACTGATATATGCTAAAGCCCAACAAAAGATATGCCGATTTGAAAGACACATATCTGTTCAATACAATTTACCGTAAGACCAATGAATATCTCGAAAAGCATCCTGACAAAAAGGTTTACAGAATGGGTGTCGGGGATGTTTCCCTGCCCCTTTGCAAAGCTGTAATTGACGCTTTGCACAAGGCGGTTGATGACCAGGGAGACGCAAGCACCTTCCACGGTTATATGCCTGAAGTGGGTGCTTATGAGCTTCGGGAAGCAATTTCCGAATACTACAAAACCATGGGCGCAGAAGTTGACAAAAACGAAATCTTTGTCTCAAGCGGCGCCTGCGACGACTTGGGAGATATTCTGGAGCTTTTTGACAGGGACAACAGCGTCTTGGTTATTGAACCGGCCTATCCTGAGTATGTGGATACCAATATCCTCGCAGGAAGAAAGGTAATTCACCTGAACTCAGGTGAGGAAAACGGATTCTTGCCGAGGCCCTGCCAAGATGCAAAAGCCGATATTATTTATATCTGCTCACCCAACAATCCCACAGGTGCGGCATTCAGCCGTCAGGGACTTAAGGAATGGGTGGATTTCGCAAACAGCATCGGTGCAGTAATTCTCTACGATGCCGCGTACGAAATATTTATTGAAGATGAGGATGTCCCTCACAGCATATATGAAATTGAGGGTGCAGACACCTGCGCTGTTGAGATTTGTTCACTCTCCAAAACCGCAGGCTTCACCGGAACAAGACTTGGATACACGGTTGTGCCGAAAAATCTTGTGAGAGAAGAAATGAACCTGAACGAAATGTGGTCACGCAACCGCGAAACCCGAACAAACGGCGTTTCCTACATTCTCCAAAAAGGCGCTGTGGCTGTGTTTACCCCCGAGGGACAGAAGCAAATTCGCGAAAACTTAAGCGTTTATAAGGAAAATGCCTCATATTTTATGGAGGCTCTCAATACAGCAGGCATTTGGTATTGCGGCGGCAAGAACTCTCCGTACATCTGGATGAAGTGTCCCGACGGTATGAGCGGCTGGGAATTCTTTGACTATCTGCTCAATGAAATTCAGGTGGTCGGTATTCCCGGTGACGGCTTCGGCGCTTGCGGAAAAGGCTATTTCAGGTTTTCTACCTTCGGCAACAGGGAAGAGACCAAGGAGGCCGCAAACCGTCTATGCAAACTGCTGAAAAAGGAGTAAGCGTATGAAGGTTTCCTGCCTGCAAATGAATATGAAATTGGGCAATCCCGATGATAACTTCTCCAAGGCAAAACAGCTTATTGCAAAAGCAATGAAGGAAAATCCCGATGTGTTGGTTCTGCCCGAAACCTGGAACACAGGCTTTTTTCCAAAAGATAATCTTGCGGATTTATCCTGCGGCAATTCAGTAGAAGTAAAAGAAACAATAGGGAGCCTTGCAAGAGAATACGGTGTAAACATTGTGGCAGGTTCGGTTTCGAATGTCAGAGAAAACAGAGTTTACAACACCGCCTGCGTCTTTGACCGCAGGGGAGAGTGTGTTGCGCAGTACGATAAAACCCATCTGTTCACTCCTATGGGGGAGGATACCTATTTCACCAAAGGAAATCACCTGTGCCGCTTTACTTTGGACGGTGTTCGGTGTTCGGTTATTATCTGTTATGACCTGCGTTTTCCCGAGCTTATCCGCACCCTTGCGCTTTCGGGGCTTGATATGCTCTTTGTTGTTTCCCAGTGGCCCGAAACACGCACTTTCCATCTGCATACGCTGACTACGGCTCGGGCTATAGAAAACCAGATGTATGTGGTTTGCTGTAATTCCTGCGGTGTTGCCGATGATACCGTTTTCGGCGGCAATTCGGTTATAATAAACCCCTTGGGCGATATTCTTGCAAAAGCGGGCGAAACGGAACAGATAATCACCTCAGAATGCGACATGGGTGTAATCTCTGAAATTCGTGAGAATATTCCCGTTTTTCGTGACAGACGGGAGGATTTATACCGCATCTGAATGAAGCCTGTGTTCATGCTTCAAAAAGGAAGCGTTGGATTTATGAAAAATAGATAGTAACGAAAAAGAAGCATTCCTCATCTTTGAATCAGGAGTGCTTCTTTTATTTTTTTGTTTTTGCTTTGTGCTCAAAATGACATAGAATAAGGGCTTCACCCCCACAATGTAACCCCCGGAAAAAGCATATACAAAAAATTGCCGATTTTTACTGTTTAATCACTATAAAGTGGAAATCGTCTTTCTTTTGTGCTAATAAGAGATTTATTGCCGCTGCACCTCGACGGTGTGTGCAGCGAAGAGAGCAGGAAATCATTGACGGTTCAATGCTTATTTGGGAAAAACAGTAAAACGCAAGAGGCTTAGCGGAAAGAGCTTCCGGATTTGCCGCAAAACCAATCATATAAAAGAAGAAAGGGGCTGTAAAAAAACTTTCGTTTTTTTACAACCCCTTCGTTTCTCAGTCTTCTTCGCTGAACATATCTTTACCTACTCCGCACAGAGGACATTCAAAGTCCTCAGGAAGATCTTCCCACTTTGTGCCGGGAGCAATACCGTTATCGGGATCGCCGACTGTTTCGTCATAGACATATCCGCAAGCATCGCAAACATATTTCATAATCTTTTCCTCCTTTATTGATTGATATTTATCCATACCGCAAGGGGTGGATTTTTTGATTGATTTCTTATCATTGTGTACTACATCATGTACCGCATCGTAGAATCGGAAATCGCCTTCTGAATTATAGCACATAAATCCGTTTCGTGCAAGGGTTCGAAAAGACAGTGGGATATGTTTTGCCTGCTTATGAAAAAGGTATGGGCAGTGCAGGTGGGAATGGTAAGATTACTTGGAAACCTAAAAAGCCGGAGTATGAAAGGCTTATAGGACAACCGGGTGAAATTGAAGAGACGCTTACCTAAAGAGGAGAGCGATTCTTAACAAGAATTGGAGATAATGGATTTGCATCTAAAACATCACATTGGAGGAATATATTAACTTCTTTGAAAATGCTAACTGGTAAACAGGGAAAGTCATTAAGAATGTCATAACTTGCGTAAATGGCAGACACAGAAAAACAAATGTTGTGTCTGCCATGTTATTTTGATGATTTCTTTAGGGATGATATTAGGCTATAATGTGATATGTCTGCCAAGGGGAATTCAGAGATAGAGAGAAAAACATATTTGTGTTTGTATATTTAGTGACTGAATTTTTGAAGATTGTTTTCCATAAGGTAACATTAGATAAGGTGGCGTACCATCCGACTAAAGTATAATACAAAGATCTGCATAAAAATGAAAAAGCCTGATTTTATCAGGCTTTTTCGAACTTTGGTGCGGGCGACAGGACTTGAACCTGCACATCGGTTGACACTAGAACCTAATGGTTTTGCAACCTTGGAGATTACTAGGTCACACCAATAGAATTATCTCAAAGGACTAGTGTTTATCACGGTTTTAAGATTTTTAAGGATACATCATATTAAATCTACAAAATGTCTTATGAAGGATAGATGTGAAATCTATCTTGATGGCATACACATAACATTTGAAAATATTCTAGATTTGAGTGGTGTTATCAAAACATATTGTGATGTGTTTGCCAACAGACTTAAAATTGCGATAAATACTAAAACGTTGAATATATGATTTATTTCATAAAAAGTGTAATTCAATATAATATCGTTGTCAATATAGATGTGTGTCTGCCAGTTAATCATCCTCGAATTAGTCAGCGTCTTGTTTATAGGTATTGTGTCTGCCAAGTTTTAATGTAGTATTATAGATGTGTTATAGGATAACTTAAAATACTATCTGTTGAGCGTATTAGATTTTCGTGGCTTTGAAAAGGTAGACGATAGGTTTAACCGTGGAAAATTTCTGAAAATGTATAGGTGTAAAAAGCCGTCCCTTGTTTTATACATTTTTGGATTTAATTATCACATA
This sequence comes from Eubacteriales bacterium, assembly GCA_030533225.1. Taxonomy (GTDB): domain Bacteria; phylum Bacillota; class Clostridia; order Oscillospirales; family Acutalibacteraceae; genus Ruminococcoides. The sequence continues at coordinate 384 of JAUNJO010000004.1, read as the reverse complement.
TTTTACCCAATGAGAGTTATCATAAGATTTTGTCAGATCTTCTCCGAAATGGTATCAAACAAAGTTTTCTAACACTTGTGCAATTCTGTTGTACTGCCAATTATTAACGGGTGAAGAAGAACTTCTGTATGAGCATTTCTTAATGTGGCCTGTTGAGGTTAGCCATAAGGAGGTTTTATCTTCTGGACAATCCTCGCAGCTGTTATCGCAGAAAAATTTGATAAATTTAATAACACAGCCGTCTATATTATAGATGCACGAAGATCTTCTATCAGAAACTTTATTATGAACACTATCACTATATCCTAATTCTTCAAGAACGGTTTCAAAATCTTTCTGCGTAAAAACAAATCTGGACATTCTGCCGTTTTGGTTATTTGTACT
>JAUNJO010000074.1 GCA_030533225.1 Eubacteriales bacterium | reverse complement strand
TTGTATTCGCTCAGTATTTCGTAAAACAGCAAAATGGAATATCTGTCATCAATATCCGAAATCTTTTCCAGGTCTTTTTCGAATTTGTCCTTATGCTCATAACTTACCGACACCTGTATCTGATACGGCATGCGGCTCTCCATTTTAATACTCGATGAAAAGAGTGAACAGAAATAGTTACAGCATAAAAACAGAATAACGGAAAGCGCAATGGAAGCCGTAATAACTTTTGATTTTCTGCCGTTTCGTTTCAGATTTTTGTATGCAAGTTCACCTTCATAGCCGAACACCTTTCGGATAAGCTTGGGGGACTTTAGTTTTTTTGCTTTGAGTTTAATATCATCCCTCTGTCTTATTGCATCAATGGGTGTGATTTTTGACGCTTTGCGGGACGGAATATACAGAGAAACAAAAATAGTAATTACGCTGAAGATAACGATACCGATAATTGCCCAAATGGGAACTACAACTTCCATTTGCATATTGGAGTCATTTACCCCATTAAGCATACCGGTCTGCAATATTTTACTGCCTACTGCCTTAAGGGTAACACCGATTCCCAAAATACCCGCGAGGATACCTATAGGAATACCGACTGCGCCTAAAATTGCTCCCTCAAAGTAGACCGAAAGTTTTTTCTGCGCCTTTGTAGCTCCCACCGACGCAAGCATTCCCAGATATCTTATGCGTTCACTAAGAGACATTGCAAAAGCATTATAAATAAGAGTAACCGACGCGATAATAATGATTACAAGCACTATCATTATCATCGGAAGCAAATCCATTAATAAACCGTCCGGGTCGAAAGAGAACTTCGTTTGCAGATACTTATCATTAATAGAATATCTTGTGATTCCATAGTCCTTTATGATACCGTTTATGGTATCCAAGGATTTATAATTCACATTTTTCAGTTCAATATATGCCTGCAGCGTCTGGTTTGTATCAAAGGTCGGTTTACTCGAATCAAAGCCCCCGATAATACTGCAAATTCCCGATGTAGCCGGATTGTTATGCAGAATTGCCGTGATTTTGAACTCTTTTTCGCCTGTGTGTTCAAACATTTCCGCGCCGGTATAGGCGCCCGAGATAATCCTCACCTGTTCTCCCGTTTCCGCCTCGGTATAATAGCGGTAACCTATAGGAATTGTGACCGTGTCCCCTATTTTCCAATCAAGACCGTTCTTTTCAATCAGGCTCTGCTCCACGGCGATTTCGTTCTCGTTCTGCGGAATTGTGCCGTCATAATCCCCCGTGAACATCTGCGTAAGATTCACCTTGTCGCCGGCATAGATATCGCCTGTTCCCGTTCGGTCGGAGGTTCTCTTTTCAAGTTGGAATTGCAGTTGGTTTTCCTCCAGGCGCAATCCTATCCTCTCAATACGGTCATCCTCTTTAAGTTTTTCGAGCACGGATTCATCCACCGAAAATACGGCGTGTTGATGTCCGTTGGTTAATAGCGTAATATCGCCGAACAGATTCATAATGGACGCCGCAGCAACAAAAACCGCCGTAATCATCGCAACGGAAACGCAAACGCCGAGGATTGTAACAACCGTTCTGCTTTTGTTCTCCTTAAGATGGCGAAGTGTGAGTTTATTTACAATCTTCATCTAAACCTCACCTCATCTCTCGTGATTTTTCCGTCCTCGATAGAGATGATTCTGTCAGCTGAAAGAGCTATTTTTTCGTCATGGGTGATAATGATAACCGTCTGGTTCAGTTCTTTGTTGAACTGCTTTAGCAGAGAAACGATTTCCTTACTGTTTTCGCTGTCAAGGTTTCCTGTAGGCTCGTCGGCAAGCATAAGTGCAGGATTATTTATCAGTGCTCTGCCGATAGAAACCCTCTGCTGCTGACCTCCCGAAAGTTGATTCGGCAGATGGTCTATTCTATTTGAAAGGCCGAGCCTGTCAACAAGCGAATCAATCTGTCTCTTATCCGGTTTCCTGCCGTCAAGCAGGAGTGGGAGAGTCAGGTTTTCCTCTACGGTTAATATGGGTATCAAATTGTAGAACTGGTACACAAGTCCGATCTGTCGGCGTCTGAAAACGGCAAGCGCCGTTTCATTCAGTTTTGAAATATCTTCGCCGCCGATAACAACGCTGCCGGCAGTTGCTGTGTCCACTCCTCCGAGTATATGCAACAGTGTGGATTTTCCCGAGCCGGAGGGCCCGATAATTGCTACAAATTCGCCTTGCTCCACCGTGAACGATACATCGTCAAGAGCCTTAACCAAAGTATCTCCCTTACCGTAGGTTTTTGATAAATGATTTACTTCAAGAATATTCATAAGTATTATCCCCTTTCTTGACTACATCTTATCAATGCATCCTTACAGTTCGGTGAATTGAATATTACAATATTGTCACAGTCAAACAATCGCTTTATAAAACCTTATTTCAAACTGTGTACCCTTTGCTTCCTCGCTTGTTACTTTGACATTAGCATTTTCTTTATCAAAAATTGTCTTTGCCAGCGCCAAACCTATACCCACACTGTCGTTTGAAGCGTTCTTTCCGTGGTAAAAGCGTTCAAAAATATGAGGTAAATCCTCTTTTGTGATGCCACAGCCGTTATCTCTTATAATAACACTGTTATATATCGTTGTTTTTTGCGTGTAAATTTCAAGTCTGCCGCCCTTATCAGTATGTTCAATACAGTTTTTGATAATATTGCCGAAGGCTTCCGCCGTCCAGTCTTCATCTCCGCACACGGTAAAATCCTCCGCCTGATTTATGATCGTGATTTCCTTTAAGTCCATAGTGATGAGAAAGGGATTCAGGCTTTGATTTACGGCCCTGCAAACAGAAAAATCCTCTTTTTTGAAATCTGCCGTTCCTGCATCAAGTTTTGAAAGCTTCAGCAGGTTTGTAATCAGCCACTTCATTCTGTCGAGCTGATTTTCTATAATACCGATAAATTCCGACTGTTTTTCAGGCACCTTATTCTCCTTAAGCGAATCCGACATTACCATCATAGAGGTTAGCGGCGTCTTTAACTGGTGCGAAATATTTGCAAGAGCATCTGCAAGATATAACTTATCTTTTTCCAGCATATCGTTTTGTGAACGGAGAAGGATAATCACCTTATACAGATTGTTTTTCAGAATGGACAGTTCACCCTCTGCGTTGTCTGCGATATCAAGGTTATACTGCCCCGAACAAACAAGGGATAAATAAGTATTCAGGTCTCTGAGCTTATCATATCTCTTTTTTGTGACAAGAAGAAAAAAACCCGTAAGCGCCATGCCAAGCACAAAGCAGACTACGGCGCAAATCGGGTTTATAAATAAGCATATTGCGGCACAAATAAGCGTTAAGATACTGCCCACGGCAGCAATCTGTTTCATATCTTTATTTATCATTTTCTATCACATATCCCAAACCTCTGACTGTTTTAATGTATTCAGGGTTTGCGGGATCCTCCTCAATTTTATCTCTAAGCCTTTTAATATAAACTGTCAGGGTGTTGTCCTCTACAAAATCGCCGGCAACATCCCATATATTCTCCAGTAGCCGGTTACGCGAAAGCACATTGCCGCGGTGATTGAGAAGTATCAGCAAAAGTCTGTACTCCATCGCCGTTAATACAACCTCTTTGCCGGCTATATATACCTTTGCTTCATTTGTGTTGACAGTCATATCCTTATATTTCAAAACTCCGTCGAAAAAGTCTTTGTGATATCTTCTCAACACACTCTTGATTCTAAGTAACAACTCTTTGACGCGAAACGGCTTTGTGATATAGTCATCTGCCCCAAGGTCAAAGCCCATAACCACATTTACCTCATCGTCACAGGCAGTCAGAAAAATAACCGGCAAATCACCTTTTTCTTTAATCGCTTTACACACATCGTAACCGTTTCCGTCCGGCAAAGTTAAATCAAGAATATAGAGAGAAAAATCATTTTTTGAAATGGTACTGATACCTTCGCCGGCTGTTTTTGCAAGCGTTACATTGTATCCCTCGTTTGTCAGCGAATATGTAAGGCCTATGCCGATAGCATCATCATCTTCTAAAAGAAATATGTTCATCACTTCACCCCATGCACAGTTTATCACAAAACATCTGCCGTTTCCATTACAATATTGTAATGGAAACAGTCATATATTATAGCGGTATTGCCCTCAACAACATGAATTATTTATGTGTCGGTTACTGTAACAAATAGAAACTGCAAAAGCAAAAAAAGACACGACCTAAAGTCGTGTCTTTCTTTTTGTCATTCGTGTCCGAAAAAGAACTGGGCGAAAACCTGATTTTCTTTAATATTTTATATTAAAATGAATATTTTTCAAACTCCAATGGTGTTGCATTAAATTTCTTAATAAAAAAATCATTGATACGAAAAGCTGGCTTACTGGTTATCTGTATTTGCTCAACTCGCAGAATAATTGATT
>JAUNJO010000025.1 GCA_030533225.1 Eubacteriales bacterium | reverse complement strand
TATTTTTGCCACTCTACTGTGAGTAGAGTGGCAATTCTACTATTCTACCGCCGGTTTTTTTCGCAGTTTAGTCGTAGCGTATAAGGGTAGGTTGAGTAATAACGCTCTTGCAGCTATAATAATAACATGATTTAACATGATTTGCAGGGGCCGGTCACCTTATTGCAAAAGAGAGCTGAGTTCAAAAGCATGCTTTCGGAGGTATATAATATGAGCAGAACAAAACTTATTGACAGACTGCTCCCCGACTACACGAGGGGAGAGGAAATCTTCAACATGGTTTCCCATATAGTCGGCGGTGCTTTCGGTGTTGCGGCACTTACACTCTGTGTTGTGTTTTCCGCAATTTATAACGATGTGTGGGCGGTGGTAAGCAGCGCTATTTACGGCACATCCCTCATTTCTCTTTACACAATGTCAAGTGTTTATCACGGACTTAAATCCGAAATGGCGAAGAAGGTTATGCAGGTTCTTGACCACTGCACAATCTATTTCCTCATTGCAGGTACCTATACTCCCATTGCTCTGACGGCTATCCGCGAAACCTCTCCTGCTTGGGGCTGGACCATTTTCGGCCTTGTATGGGGATGTGCGGCTGTGGGAATTGTTTTTGCGGCTATTGACCACAAGAAGTATTCAAAGTTTTCCATGGCTTGCTACATAGGAATGGGTTGGTGCATTGTGGTTGCCGCCAAGGTGGCCTTCGAGTCAATACCCTTTGCAGGCCTTATGTGGCTTTTGGCAGGGGGTATTGCTTATACCATCGGTGCCGTAATTTATGTAATCGGCAAGAAAAAGAGATATATGCATTCCGTGTTCCACATTTTTGTCCTCTTGGGAACAGTTTTACAATTTGTTTGCATTTTTTTCTATATTGTATTATAATGTTAATGATTTGTGCGAAATAAATCACAAATTTGCAACAGAATGAGGAGGTGTAGATGTGAACATAATGTACTGTGGAGATAAAAATATTGCCGACGGCATGATTATGTCGCTGCTTTCCATTATGAATCACAACGAGGAACCTCTGTCTGTTTATGTGCTTACCTTAAGCTATGAGCAGGACGGTAATTCCTGCGAGGGACTTTCCCCTGAGTTTGCAAATAATTTGGATGAGTACCTTAAAAGCAGAAACGAAAAGAACTCCTTAAAGCTTATAGATGCATCAAAGGAGTTTTTGAAGATGATCCCCACACCCAATTTGGAGACTCGATTCACCCCCGGCTGTATGCTTCGTCTCTTTGCGGATTTGCTTCCTGAGATTCCCTCAAGGATTCTTTACCTTGACAATGACGTTATTTGCCGCGGAGATTTTTCCGAGTTTTATAACATGGATATGAAAGGGGCGGAAGTAGCAGGAGTTTTGGACCGTTACGGCTCATGGTTTTTCAAAAGAAATATCCTCAAAAGAGATTACCTCAATTCCGGCGTACTTCTTCTTGATATTGCGAAAATCCGCGAAACAGGACTTTTCGAAAAGTGCCGAATCCGTTGCCGGGATAAAAAGATGTTTATGCCCGACCAATCGGCAATAAATAAGCTTTCTAATAAAAAGATTATTGTCCCTCGAAAATACAACGAGCAAAAGAAAGAGCGAAATGACACAGCCTTTCGTCACTTTACAACCACCTTTAGATATTTCCCCTACATACGCACCCAAACGGTGAAGCCGTGGAACATTGATAAGCTCCACGACACCTTGAAAACATATGAATACGACAGTTTATACGAGATGTTTCAAAATGTTAAGTCCGAAATATCTCAAACAGAAAAGGAGATCTGATATGAGTAAACCCATTATACCCGTGTTTTTTACAATCAGCGATGACTATTCACCCTATTTAGGTGTTGCCCTTAAGTCGGCGATTCTTAATTCTTCAAAGGAAAATATTTATAAGGCTATCATCATTTATGAGAGCTTGTCCGATGAGAACAGACAGAAGCTTTGTGACCTTGCTACAGAGAATTTTACGGTGGAGTTTGTTCCTATGAAGTCAGGTCTTGAGGCTATCACCGACAAGATGGGAAACCGCCTGAGAAGTGACTACTTCACGCTTACAATATACTACAGAATTTTCATAGCGGAGATGTTCCCCGAGTATGACAAGGGTATCTACATTGATTCCGATGTAGTATTAGAGGGAGATATTGCAAACCTCTATAATTTCGATTTAGGCGACAATTACATCGGTGCCTGCCGTGATTTCTCTATCATGTATGTTCCTGAACTTGTCGAGTACATTGAGTGCGCTTTAGGTCTTGACCGTACACACTACATTAACTCGGGCGTGCTTCTTATGAATCTTAAGAAACTTCGCGAGCTTAATGTTTCCGAGCATTTTCTCAGCCTCTATACAAAATATCAGTTCGACTGCCTTGCTCCCGACCAGGACTATCTCAATATTATGTGCAACGGCAAGATTCTCTATCTTCCCGAGCAGTGGAACACAATGCCCAATAAGGACAGACCTGTTTTGGACGATGTAAACCTTATTCACTACAACCTTTTCTGGAAGCCCTGGGGTTATGACCATATCACATACTATGAGAATTTCTGGAAATACGCGAAGCTGAGTCCTTACTATGAGGAACTTAAAAATATCCGCGATACCTATTCCGATGAGCAGAGAGCTTCTGACAAAGAGTGTTTAGGTCTTCTTATTTCCCGCGGCCATGAGATTCCCAATCAGGAGGGAACCGTCAAGAAAATTACTGAAACCGGAGTGAAAATCAAATTATGATTATTGGAGACAAAAGGGAACTTGTCATTGATAACATAAAAGCAAAAGCCGAAAGCGGAGATTTTCATGTTAAGGTTGAGCTGAATGACCCCGTCCTGTCCGTCGAGGAAAGCCGAGCAATCGTCAACGGCTATGTGGCAAACCGCAAGAAGCTTTCCTTCAAGATGAAGTCGGTTGTCGCAAGAAAGATGGCGAATATCGTCACCCGCAGCGAGAACAGACATTCCGAGATTGTGGGACTTGAGAATATCAAGGACCTTAAGGGCGGTGCTATTGTAACAAGCAACCATTTCAGTCCTCTTGATAATACCGCCATTCGATACCTGACCCTGAAGCTTCATAAAAAACGCATCAATATCGTCAGTCAGGAAACCAACTTTGCCATGACGGGGATTCTCGGTTTCCTTATGAATCACGCTGATATTATACCCATAAACGGGGACAAGCACTATATGCAAAAGGATTTTTTCAACATCCTTAAGGAGCTTGTAGGAAAGGGTGAGTATGTACTTATCTATCCCGAACAGGAGATGTGGTTTAATTATCGCAAGCCCCGTCCCTTCAAGCGCGGTTCATACTTTTTTGCGGCAAAATTGGGAGTTCCCGTGATTTCCTGCTTTGTTGAAATGCGTGATCTTCCCGAGAAGGATACGGATGAGTTTTATAAGGTGAAGTATATCATCCATGTGCTTCCCACTATTTACCCCGACCCTGAGAAGTCCGTAAAGGAAAACAGCCTTCGTATGCGTGAGCAGGACTATCAGCAGAAGAAAGCCGCATACGAGAAAGCATACGGCAAAAAGCTTACCTATGATTTTGATGAAAGCGACATTGCAGGCTGGATGGGAAGAAGCAAAGCATAATGAAAGATTCAAAGGTTCGTTACTATAAGGAATTTACCGACGATTTTGAACAGACTCGTGAGCAGGATATGAAACTGCCCGAGGACTATGAGTATATCCGTCGGGATTTCTTCTCAAAACTCAAATATAAGCTTGTCTATACCTGTGCCGTTATTTTCGGCATTCCGTATTGCAAGCTTTTTCTTCGTGTGAAGTATGTAAACAAAAAAGTGCTGAAAAAGGCGAAAGACACAGGTTTTTTTATTTACGGGAATCACACTCAACCCTTGGGTGATGTGTTCTTACCGGCTTTACCTTCACTGCCGAAAAGAATCTATACCGTGGTAAGCCCTGCAAACTTTGCAATCCCCGTTATCGGAAAACTTCTCCCATATTTAGGTGCTCTACCCATTTCGGACACTGCCACAGGCATGAAGAAATTTACCGAAGCTTTGAGTGAGAGAATTGAGGAGGGCAAAGTAGTAACCATCTACCCCGAGGCACATGTTTGGGAGTATTTTACCGAAATTCGCCCCTTTGCCGAGGCCTCGTTTAGATACCCGGTAAAGCTCAAAAAACCGGTCTTTACAATGACAGTCACCTACCAAAAAAGCAAGGTGTTCAGAAGACCTAAGAGCACAGTATATATTGACGGGCCATTCTACGCAGACGAGACGCTGAAGCCGCGTTTGCAGAGCAAAGACCTGTGCGAGAGAGTATATGAATGTATGAAGGAAAGAAGCAAGGCCAGCAACTATTCATATATTAAATATAAAAAAACGGATTAAAGCTTCGATTTTATCGGAGCTTTTTCTATTGATGATACTCAAAATGTGTGATATATTATACTTATATTACGATAGAAGGTGAGAATATGAAAAACTTTCTTGTGGTTGTAGATATGCAGAAGGACTTTGTTGACGGATCTTTGGGTACCGGGGAGGCAGTCGCAATAGTTCCGAATGTGGTGAAAAAAATTAAAGGCTTTGACGGAGAGATTTTCGTTACCTTCGACACCCACTTTGAAGATTATCTCAATACCGCTGAGGGAAGAAAACTTCCTGTTGAGCACTGCATCAAGGGGACAAATGGTTTCGAACTGAACTCACAGGTGCAAAATGCACTTGACGGCAGAGAATACAAAAAAGTTGAGAAACTCACATTCGGAAGCGTAGAGCTTCCCGCACTCATTAAGGAAGCCGCCGGCAAAGAGGATTTCACCGTGGAGCTTGTGGGACTTTGCACCGATATCTGCGTTGTGTCAAATGCGCTGATACTCAAGGCAAACTTCCCCGATAAAGAAATTTCGGTGGACAGTTCCTGTTGTGCAGGCGTTACTGTGCAGTCACACGAAGCTGCACTCAAGACCATGGCAATGTGTCAGATAGATGTGAAGTAAGGAGCAAAATATGTTTGATGTAAAAAAAGTTTGCGACGATTGTGTCGCTTGGATAAGAGATTTTTATGAGGAAAACGGCAAGGGCTGTAATGCGGTAGTCGGTATTTCAGGAGGAAAGGATAGTTCGGTTACCGCCGCACTTTGCGTGAAAGCATTGGGTGTTGACAGGGTAATCGGTGTGCTTATGCCCTGCGGTGAGCAGAGTGATATTAATGCGTCATACACCCTTGTCAATCACCTTGGTATCAAGTATTATGTGGTGAATATCAAGGAGGCTGTTGAGGGGGTTAAGAACGCCATCCCCTCTGAACTTGAGCTAACCTCACAGAGCCTTACGAATCTTCCTGCAAGAATACGCATGACTACGCTTTATGCGGTTTCCCAGAGTGTCAACGGCAGGGTTGCGAATACCTGTAACTTAAGCGAGGATTGGGTAGGCTATTCCACCCGCTACGGCGATGCCGCAGGAGATTTCTCTCCCCTTGCTAACCTCACCGTTACCGAGGTTAAGGCGATTGGCCGTTACTTAGGTCTTCCTGAATCTCTGGTTGAGAAAGTACCTATCGACGGACTTTCGGGCAAAACAGACGAGGAAAACTTAGGTTTTACCTATGACGAACTTGACCGGTACATCCGAACAGGCGAAATCGAAAACACAGAGCATAAGGAGCTCATAGACCGCAGGCATAAGGTTAATCTCTTTAAGCTTCAGATGATGCCCATGTTTAAGCCCAAAATTTAATAATTCCGAAAGAAATTAAAAAGCCAACCGAGTACATAATTCGGTTGGCTTTATTAGTAAAGTTTATCTTTTTTTCCAAAGGAAAGGGTTGAGTCCCAGGATAACGGGGAATATTTCAAGTCTTCCCATAAGCATGGCAACAGTCAGCAGGAAAGTAGAGAACCCGTTGTAGCCGGAGTAGTTTAGAGTTGGGCCTACCGCGTCAAGTCCGGGGCCGATGTTGTTGAAACAGGCAAGGGTGGCACTCAGGTTGGTTTCTACGCCGAAAACATGCTCAGGCTCGAAGCTTAGGGTAATGAAAATGAGGATTACGCTGGCAACATAGATTGCTAAATAAGAGGTAACACCGCTTACTACCTGTTCATCCAGTTTTTTGCCCTCAAGCTTGACAACATTTACGGAACGGGGGTGGATTGCTCTTTTCAGTTCTCTGATGATGCTCTTAATCAGAATAACAACTCTTGAAACCTTAATTCCGCCTGCGGTTGAGCCTGCGCATCCGCCCACAATCATAAGGAAGAGAAGTATGGCTTTAGAAAGTCCGGGCCAAAGGTCGTAATCTACGGTTGAGTAGCCTGTGGTGGAAATTATAGTGCTGACTTGGAAGGTTGAGTGTCTCAGCGTCTCCCAAAATCCGTCATACATATTATAAACATTGACGGTTATTATAGCGATGCTCACAAGCACAATGGAGATATATGTCCAAAGCTCTGTGCTGCGGAGAATGGATTTGAATTTGCCCAGCAGTAACAGATAGTAAAGGTTGAAGTTTACACCAAAAAGCAACATGAATATTCCGATAACCCACTGAAGATACGGACTGTATCCACCGATAGAGTCAGACTTAATTCCGAAACCGCCTGTACCGGCTGTGCCGAAGGAATGAACAAGGCTGTCAAAAAGGGGCATACCTCCTGCAAGCAGTAAAATAATCTCCGCCGCGGTCATGACAATGTATATGATGTAAAGTATTTTTGCTGTGTCTCGAGCACGGGGGAGAAGCTTATCAACCTCCGGACCGGGCATTTCGGCGCGCATAATGTGAATTGAACGGTCGGGCATATTGGGAAGAAGTGCCATAACAAATACAAGCACACCCATACCGCCTATCCAGTGTGAAAAACTTCGCCAAAACAGAAGACCTCTGCTCATGCTTTCCACATCGGGAATGATGGAAGCACCGGTGGTTGTGAATCCGCTGACCATCTCAAAGAGTGCGTCGATGTAGTCAGGAATCTCACCTGAAAGAAAAAAGGGAAGAGCGCCGATAACCGACATTATTATCCACGCGAAGGTAACTATAACAAAGCCTTCCTTGGCATAGATAATTTTATTGCCGGGTTTTGATGTGAACTTTAGAGTAAGTCCCAAAATAAGAGCAATACCGATGGCTATAAGAAAGCACCAAAGGATTTTAAGCTCTCCGTAAATAACAGAAACCACGCAGGGAAGCGCCATAAGTCCTGCCAAAGCTATTGCGATGTGTCCAAGGGTATTAAGCACCATTCGTCTGTTCATACTTCTACCCCTTTATGCGATAATATCCTGCAGGTCCCGAAGCTTATGACCGGCGCTGATTACGATTGCCTTGTCACCCTCCATAAATACATCGTCACCTGTGGGTACCATTGCCTTTCGGTTGCGGAGTATTCCTGCGATAAGTATGTTCTTTTTGAAGTTTATATCTTTTAGAGGCACATTCAGATATTTGAAATCGGGAGAAACCTTGAATTTTAATGCCTCTGCGTGTTCCTCCATGATTTTATAGAGAGTTTCTATGTTGCTTCCTACTGTGTTTTCGGTAGCGCGGGTGTATCTGAGCATAAGGTCGGATATAGCGCGTCTTGGAGAGATTATAGTATCAAGTCCCAGGCGATTTGCAAGGGAGATAAATTCGTCCCGGTTTACTTTAGTGATTACCTTCGGTACTTCCTGAGACTGAGCATAGTAGGAAAGGAGAATATTTTCCTCGTCTATACCGGTGAGTGATATGAAAGCATCGACGGTGTTGAGTCCTTCTTCGTGCAAAATCTCCTGTTGAGCACCGTCACCTAAAATTACATTGGCGCCGGGGAGAGCTTCGGAGAATTTATTGCAAACATCAGGGTCTTTGTCAATAACGGTTACATTACTGCCCGAGGCGAGAAGCAGTTTGGTTAGATAATAAGCAGTACGGCTTGCTCCTAAAATCATAACGTTCTTTGCTTGCTTTTTAGCAAGTTTTAAGTGTCTGAGAAGCTTAATTATCTCTGTGGGTGCGGCGGTTATTGCTATTCTGTCGCCGCTTTCAAGCCCGAAATCACCGCCGGGAATGATTACTTCTTCACCTCTGAGTACTGCGCAAATAAGGAAGTTTGCGTGGTACTTTTTACGCAAATCCATAATTCTGACGCCTGCAAGAGGGGAGTCCTCACGAAGTACAAGCTCCACAATTTCAAAGCGTCTGGTGGAGAAAGTCTCGATATGTGCAACGGTGGGGAGCTTCAGAACATTGTAGATATCGTGAGCTGCAAGTTTTTCGGGGTTAAACGACATCCTGAGTTTCAGCTGTTGCGAAAGAAAGTTTAAGTTGTTTTCAGAATATGCTCTGTCGCGGATACGGGCGACGGTATTCTTTGCACCGAGGTTTTTAGCAATGAAGCAACTGAGCATATTAAGCTCGTCGGAGGCGGTTGTGGCAAGGAAAACATCTGCTTTACCGGCGCCTGCGTCTAACAAAGTATCGCAGTCTGTGCCTGAGCCGCACACACCCATAATATCAATCTGATTGGTGACTTCTTCAACTTTTTCCTGGTTTTTGTCAATAGCCACAACATCGTGTCCCTCATTTACAAGGGCACTGATTACTGCTCTGCCTATTTTTCCGCAACCTACAACGATGATATTCATAGCAACTCTCCTTATGAATAGCAGAATTTCACTTATATCATATTACACCAATATCGTAAAAAAAACAATGATATTTCAAATAATTTTGAAACATAAATAATAATTTTGGCACTTGTACCGGGTATTACTGAACCTGTGCCCAAAAGTGCTGAATTCTAATAAATGTAATATGCTTCCAGTTTATTTTATCTGTATTTAACCAAACTAATATTACAAACTTAAAGTTAGGATGATATTTATGAACGACAAGAAAATTCCTTCTGTTTTTCCCGACGAAGTTCCTTTTGGAATTGATAAGGAGATTAAACACGGTACAATTGTGGATGTTGTAAACAACGAAATCAATGCTCCCGCGGCGACAAATCCCGCTACCCCTGTGGATACTCAGAGTATCAATACCGAGATGGCAAAGGCATATCAGCAAAAAGAGAGTAATAATCAGTGAGACAAAAGGAAAGGCTTCCCTTTTGAAGGGAAGCCTATTATATGAAGTATTAGCAGTAGTTTTAGTTGATAGTTCTCTCAACATAAGAGGTGTGTAAGAGCTCGTGTGCCTTATGACCGCCGAACTCACCCAGATAGTCCTCATAAAGCTTCTTAATGATGGGGCTTTCATGAGATTTTCTCAGGGGAAGGTTCTTATCCTCGTTGTAGAGCACCTTGGCACGCTCAGCCTTAATGTCAACAAAGTTGCGAACCGATGCGGGAACTACGGGCTGACCGCCGCCGTTTACACAGCCACCGGGACAGCACATAATCTCAACAAACTGATAGTCTGCCTTGCCGGCTCTGATGTCGTCGAGAATTTTTGCAGCATTCTCAAGACCTGAAGCAACAGCAACCTTAACCTGCATACCTGCAATCTCATAGGTAGCATACTTGATGGGGTCGGTACCGCGAACTTCCTCATAGTCAATCTTCTTAAGGTCTTCACCTGAGAGAATGTCGGCAACGGAGCGCAGAGCAGCCTCCATAACACCGCCGGTTGCACCGAAGATAACACCGGCACCGGTGAAGATGCCGAGAGCAGGATCGTAATCCTCCTCGGGAAGTGCATTCCAATCAAGACCTGCGCGCTTAATCATTTCGGCAAGCTCGCGGGTTGTGATAACGATGTCAACATCCTTGAGACCGTCTTTGCCCTCATCATCACGCTTGTGCTCAAACTTCTTAGCGGTACAGGGCATTACGGAAACAGATACAATCTTTTCGGGGTCAATGCCCTCTTTCTCAGCATAGTAGCTCTTGATGATAGCGCCGGTCATCTGCTGAGGTGATTTACAAGTTGAGAGGTTGGGAATAAGGTCAGGATAGTAGTGCTCGCAGAACTTAACCCAACCGGGTGAACAGGAGGTAATCATGGGCAGAACACCGCCGTTCTTAACGCGGCTGATGAACTCTGTACCCTCCTCAACAATTGTAAGGTCAGCACCGAAGTTGGTGTCAAATACCTTGTCAAAGCCGAGGCGTCTCAGGGCGGCAACCATCTTGCCCTCGCCGTTTGTACCCATGGGAGCGCCGAACTCCTCAGCGATAGCGGCTCTTACTGCGGGAGCAGTCTGAACGATAACAATCTTTTCGGGGTCTGCAACAGCCTCGAAAACTTTTGCGGTCTCATCCTTAACAACGAGAGCGCCTGTGGGACATACTACAGTACACTGACCGCAGGATACACAAGCAACATCGGAGAGAGGCATGTCAAATGCACAGCCGATAGTTGTATCAAAGCCACGGTTGTTAGCACCGATAACGCCGACATGCTGAGCTTTACAAGCAGCTACGCAGCGACGGCAGAGGATACATTTGTTGTTGTTTCTGATAAGGTGGGCTGTTGAAGTGTCAAGAGGCTGAGTGGGATTTGCACCCTCAAATTTATTCTCGTCCTCAACACCGTATTCTTTACAAAGTGCCTGAAGCTCACAGTTGTTGCTTCTGGGACATGAGAGACACTTTTTGTCGTGGTTTGAGAGGATGAGCTCGAGAGTAGTCTTTCTTGCCTCTAAAACCTTGGGTGAATTTGTGAAGATTTCGGTACCCTCTCTGTCAATGGGGAAAACGCAGGATGCAACAAGTGAGCGAGCACCCTTAACCTCTACCATACACATACGGCAAGCACCGATTTCGTTCATATCACGAAGATAGCAGAGTGTGGGAATCCTAATGCCTGCCTGTTTGCAAGCGTCAAGAATGGTTGTATTCTTCTCAACAGAGAAAGGCATACCGTTAATTTTAATGTTAATCATTTCCATTGTAAGTTCTCCTTTCTCTTAACCTTTTACAATAGCACCGAACTTGCATTTCTCCATACAAGCACCGCACTTAATACATTTAGTCTGGTCGATAACATGAGCTTCCTTAACCTTGCCGGAGATTGCGCCCACAGGACATACTCTTGAGCAAGCGGTACAGCCCTTACATTTGTCAGCGATAATCTCAATTGCTGTGAGGGACTTACATACGCCTGCAGGACACTTCTTGTCAACAACGTGAGCAACATACTCGTCTCTGAAGAAGTTGAGTGTTGAAAGAACAGGGTTGGGAGCAGTCTGACCGAGACCGCAAAGGGAATTGTCCTTGATGTAGTAGCAGAGCTTTTCCATCTCGTCGATAAGCTCTAATGTGCCGTTGCCGGAGGTAATCTGCTCAAGCATCTCAAGAAGTCTCTTGGTACCGATACGGCAGGGAGTACATTTTCCGCAGGACTCGTCAACTGTGAACTCAAGGAAGAACTTAGCCATATCAACCATACAGGTGTCCTCGTCCATAACGATAAGTCCGCCTGAACCCATCATACAGCCGATAGCGGTGAGGTTGTCGTAGTCAACTTCTGTGTCAATAAGCTTTGCAGGGATACAACCGCCGGAGGGACCGCCGGTCTGGGCTGCCTTGAACTTCTTGCCGCCGGGAATACCGCCGCCGATGTTGTAGATAATATCACGCAGTGTTGTACCCATGGGGATTTCAACAAGACCTGTGTGCTCAATCTTACCGCCGAGAGCGAATACCTTGGTGCCCTTGGACCTTTCTGTACCCATTGATGCAAACCAATCTGCACCCTTTAAGATAATCTGGGGGATGTTTGCGAATGTTTCAACGTTGTTTTCAACTGTGGGAGATTCGTAGAGACCCTTAACTGCAGGATAGGGAGGACGGGGACGGGGTTCACCGCGGTTACCCTCAATAGAGGTCATAAGAGCAGTCTCTTCACCGCAAACGAAAGCGCCTGCGCCCAAGCGAATGTCAAGGTCAAAGTCAAAGCCTGAGCCAAAGATGTTCTTGCCGAGAAGTCCCATTTCTCTTGCCTGGTCAATGGCAATCTGGAGACGGTGAACGGCGATAGGATACTCGGCACGGACATAAACATAACCCTGAGTAGCGCCGATAGCGTAACCTGCAATAGCCATAGCTTCGATGATGCAGTGGGGATCGCCCTCAAGAACGGAACGGTCCATGAATGCGCCGGGGTCGCCTTCGTCAGCGTTACAAACTACATACTTTTGGGGAGCCTTATTGGGAGCGCAAAGTGCCCATTTGCGGCCTGTGGGGAAACCACCGCCGCCGCGTCCGCGAAGACCGGAGTCGGTAACAACCTTAATAACTTCCTCGGGAGTCATCTCTGTGAGCACCTTACCTAAAGCGGCGTAACCGTCCATTGCAATGTACTCGTTGATGTCCTCCGGGTCAATAACACCGCAGTTACGGAGAACTACACGGTTCTGAGTTTTGTAGAAGGCTGTGTCGCTCAGGGAAACATGAGCCAGCTCTTCGGCTTCCTCACTGCCTGTGTCGTTGTAAACGAGACGCTCAACAACTCTTCCCTTGAGGAGATGCTCGGAAACGATTTCCTCAACATCTTCGGGAGTAACACGGCTGTAGAATGTTCCCTCGGGATGGACGATAACAACAGGGCCTAGAGCGCAAAGGCCGAAGCAACCTGTCATTACAACCTTGACTTCCTCGGAAAGTCCCTGCTTTGCAAGGTGATCTTCGAAAGCCTCACGAATCTTTAAGCTACCTGAGGAGGTACAACCTGTACCGCCACAGATAAGAACATGTGAACGAATCATAATTTAACCTCCAAATTATGCATTTTCTTTAGCGAATGTGTATTCTGCAACAACCTTACCACCCACTAAATGCTCCTGTACAACTCTCTTTGCTTTGTCAGGTGTCATCTTGATGTAGGTGATTTTCTCTTTGCCTGCCTCGATAACCTCAACGATGGGCTCGTACTGGCAAAGACCGATGCAGCCGGTCTGAGAAACCGTAACCTTGCCCGAAAGATCCGCATTGTTTACTTCTTCAACAAAGGTGCTGAGAACGGGACGGGCACCGGCTGCGATACCGCAAGTTGCCATACCTACAACTACTCTCATCTCGCCTGAGCCCTCACGAAGAGCAACCTTGTTTTGCATTTTTTCCTTGATTGCCTGGAGTTCTGCTAATGACTTCATAAAATTTTTCCTTTCTTGATATGATAAAAATAATATTAATAAAATTATTAATAACTATGTAAGTTCCTCATATTGTTCCTTGAGGAAATCTGAAATCCATGTGAGAATTTCGGGTTCGTTTAAGGGAATATCCCCAAGCTGAGCCCTTAAATCTCTTGTGTCAAGACCAACCTCGCCTTTCGGTGTTTTGTGACTGAAGAGGAAGTCTATATTCGGGTCGCCCTGGATTAAGGTGACCACTGTAAAGACCACATCTCCCAGGGGAGTGAAGTCTATGTGGTTTTTGTAAAATATTGCCGAGGTTTTCGTTACGTGGGCGTCGGGATAAGTTTCTTTATCCCGGGACTCAATGCGGAACCTGCCTCCTGTTTGCTCGCAGGAAAGCTTGAGCAGAGGAATACCCATACCAACCTTACGCGTAGAGCGAGTGGTATAGAAGGGGTCGCAGACGCCCTTAACCGTTTCCTCGTCCATACCGCATCCGTCATCTTCAATTACGAGAGTCAGGGTGCTGTCATCTTCCTCAAGTGAAATCTTCACGAGAGTTGCTCCTGCTTTGGTGGAGTTTTTCGCAATATCTAAGATGTTAAGTGAAATTTCTTTCATAATTTACCTCAGAGCCTCAAAAATCCTGTGCCTGACTAAATCGCTGCTGTAGGGCTCATCATCAACGAGGAAAAATTCCTTTGCTTCTTTCATGTCCCAAAGGAAGTGTGCGTCCGAGGAGACGATGATGTGTCTGTCACCGATAGGGTACTTGCTTTTGTACTCCTCAATCTTTGAGGCATCGTGAAATTCGCAGCACCTAAACCCTTTAATATCGGGGAAGGTACCTAAGACTGCGATAATTCCGTTCGCCTCTCGGTCTACATGGGCAGGATAGCAGATACCGCTGAATTTTTCGGCAAGAGACGGACATTCATCAACCGACACATTTGTTGCATTTGATAGAAGATACAGGTCAGTACCAATAACCTCGTCTATCTCGTTAATCACAAGCTGTTCACCGAAAATATCAACGCGATTTTCTATGAGAATTCGTCTGGTTTCTATGTATTCTGAAAAACAAAGGGCATCTTCGAGCTTCTCAAAGAGGAAAACAATGTGAATGTCCTCTGCGGTGGTCAGCTCCATCCCCGCAATGGGAATGATACCCTGAGCCTTTGCTGCTTTGAAAAAAGCCGGGCAGTTTTTGCAGGTGTTGTGGTCGGTGAGTGCTACAACCTGAAGATTGTTGAGAGTGGCCATTCCCGCAAGGTTTGCCGGTGTGTTGTCGTTATCTCCGCAAGGGGAGAGACAGGAGTGAATGTGAAAGTCGTAGTAATACTTATTCATGTCACCTTAAATGTTTTTTGAGAGATAGAGTGCAGCCTCATAAGCGGAAAGGTCGGTGGAAACAACATTGATTTCCTTCTCTTTTGCCGCTTTCAGTACATCTTCCTCCAAAGTGACGCCCTCGGCCAAAATAACACAGGCAACATCCGTAAGGGACGCAACCGCCAAGGTGTTGATATTTGACATAATTGTAATCCAGGCTTCATCTGCTCCGGCTTTGCCCATAACCCAACTGAGCAAATCGCCTATGTAAACACCTGAAACAGTACGCTCTGCACAGGTTACGCTTAGGGGAGTGAAGTGTTCGGATTCACAAAGTTCATAGACTGTCACTATTATCATCCTTTGATTTCAAAAATTCCCGGAGTGCGGATTGATATTTTATGATGCACTCAAACTCTTTTGCATTACCCTTAATAACATCCTCCGCAAAGGCTTGGCATGTGGGAGCACCGCAAGCACCGCAGTCAATACCCGGAAGCGTAGCCTTGAACTTTTGAATCTCCCCCAGCATCCTCATGGATTCCGACATGCTTTCGGAAAGCCTTGAGATAGGGTAGTAGGTGGGAAGATCCTCAAAGAAGTAGCTTTCGGGAATGTGCTCCTGCTGTTCCTTTGTGAGAATATTCTGAGAAACAGGCAGGAAACGGCGAAGTGTTTTAAGTTTTGCTTTGGCGATAAAGGGATTCTGCATTGTCATAACTCCTCCCACGCAGCCGCCTGTGCAGGCGTTAAGCTCAATGAACTCAAGTGGGGGAATGTTGTCATTTTCAATCTGGTCAAGGACGCGGTTCACATTGTCGATGCCGTCGGCAGCCAGGTATGCTTCATTAAAGAGAGGCGTTGCCTCACCGCCTGAGGATGCCCATCCGATACCAATCATGCCCGAATGGGAAACCGCCTTGATGTCGTCATCGTGGTCCATAGCATTAATAAGCTCAAAGTAGATGTCGCTGATGGAAATGACCTTGTCCACTTGACTCTTATATGAACCGAAACCGTTTTTAACATAACTTACCTTGCCGGGACAGGGGGAGATAAAGCAAATACCGATATCTTCACTCTTAAGCTCGGGATGCTCTTTAAGTGCTTTTTCTCTTGCTATCTGTGCAGCAACCTCCATGGGAGGCAGCATGGGAAGAATGTTGTCCGTAAGTGATGGGAATCGCAGAGAAATGAGCCTTAAAACCACAGGACAGGCAGAACTTATAATGGGCCTTTGAATGTTGGCGGTTTTGAGAAAGGCTCTGGTGTAAGCTGTAACAAGCTCAGCCGCAGCGGAAACCTCAAACACATCGTCAAATCCGATTTTCAGAAGTCCGTTGAGAACATAGTCCACATCCTCAAGATTTTCAAACTGACCGTAGAGAGTGGGCGCGGGAAGTGCAATCTTCCATTTGTACTCACTCATTTCACTCAGCCTGTTACATTTGGCCTTTTTTGCTTTCTTGGGACAAACTCTGATACATTCACCGCAGTCTATACAACGCATATCGTTGATTACCGCGTGGCCGTCTTTAATTCTGATTGCCTGAGTTGGGCAGTGGCGCAGACAGGTGGTGCAACCGATACATTTTTTCACATCAAGGTAAACGGAATGTTCGTAGTTGTTCATAATCTGCACCTCTTTCTCTAAAGACTGGGTAGATTGACCCTCATTGTAATTGTGGTACCCTTGCCGACGGTTGTTTCTATGTTCATGTAATCCGTGTAACGCTTCATGTTGGGAAGTCCCATTCCTGCACCGAAGCCCATAGAACGGATTGAATCACTGGCAGTAGAGAAACCCTCCTGCATGGCCTGTTCTACATTTGCAATACCGGGACCTTGGTCTTTAAGGGTAATCTCAATGTACTCCTCGGTAACCGAAACATCGGCGTCACCGCCGTCAGCGTGGATAACCATATTGATTTCGCCTTCGTACATGGCGATGGAAACTCGTCTGATAATATCAGGGGAAATACCAAGCTGCCTTAGGTTTTTCTTTATCTGTACAGAAGCCTGTCCTGCCGAGGTAAAGTCATCCCCGTCTACATCAAAGTGGAAGGTGAGCAATTCGCTCATGCTTCGCGTAATTTGTTGCCTACCAAGCCGTTTGTGTAAAGGATTCCGCAGGCATCATACATTCTTTTTTTGGAAGTCAGTATAACAATACCGCTTTCCTGTGCAAGCTCTATCATCTCAGGAGTAGGCAGCTTTGAACGCACCAAAACGATGCACACCATATCCATCATTTCTGCAGTGCGAATGACCTGAGAATTCACGAGACCTGTAAGTAGGACTGCTTGGTCCTTAACAAATGCCAAAACGTCGCTCATCATGTCACTTCCGCAAGCAGAGTACACGTGGCGATTCAGATGTTCCTCACAGCAAGCAACATCGGCATCAAGCAATTCTTTAATAGTGCTGATTTTCATACAGATCGTTCCTTTGTTAAAAGATTAGGAAATTACTCAGCGTACTTGGCGAGAATATCGTCAACATCGTCAACGGTAAGACGGCCGTAAACCTCATCGTTGATGGTGAGAACAGGAGCAAGACCGCAAGCACCGATACAGCGGCAAGCGGTGAGTGAGAATTTACCGTCTGCGGTACATTCCTCAGAGCCTATGCCCAGTCTTTCGGAGAGCTTGTCGAAGATGTCTCCTGAGCCCTTAACGTAGCAAGCGGTACCGAGACATACGGAGATAGTGTATTTTCCCTTAGGAGTAAGAGAGAACTGAGAGTAGAAGGTGGAAACGCCGAAGACTTCCTCCATAGGAACATTAAGGCCTTCTGCAATCATAGCCTGAACCTCTTTGGGCAAGTATCCGTAAACATCCTGTGCCTTCTGGAGTACGGGCATTACTGCGCCGGGGTCATCTTTGTATGCTGCGATAATCTCTTTGAGCTTTGCTTCCTGCTCGGGTGTACCGTTAAAAGGAGCAGTGCTGATTTTCTTTTGCATTATTTATCCTCCCTGAAAAAATGATTTTGTAAAAAGCAATGCAAAAATTGCCATTAACATACGCTATCATTTTATCATACATTTTTAGAAAAGTCTACAAAAAAACGCAAAATAACTACACAAATTAGGTGATTTTCGGCATGAGATACCGAAATAAGGTTTTCTTTATCATTGTGTACAGAATATTTCTGATGCTATTGTTCAAAATGTATTGAACAAAATGAAAAGCAGGGCAAAATGCCCTGCCGAAACTTAGACTTTTTCAATATTTTTCACAGTGAGAATATCGGCATCTACTGAAAACTTAATCTCATAATCTCCGTACCTCATGCCGTAGATCCTTTCGGGGTCGTCGATGTATTGGGGCCGAGGGTCTTCCGACAAAATTTCCAAAAGCGGTTCAATTTTCTCAGAAGGAATTATGCTTAACAGTTCGCCGTCACACACAACCTCAAGGGAATAGTCCTTTCTCTCGTCTGCAAAGCCGCCGACAGCATCTGCGTGACAGTCAGTGAAGGGGAGGTAGGGCTTGATGTCGAAAATGGGTGTGCCGTCTAAAAGGTCAGCGCCGGAAACAATGAGCACAGTTCCCTCGGAAGTTTTCTCGGTGCCCAAAAGCTTCACCGAGGAAAGACCGATTGAGTTCGGTCTGAAGGGTGAGCGGGTTGCAAAGACCCCCATTCTCTTATTACCTCCAAGACGGGGAGGTCTGACGGTGGGAGACCACTCATCCCGTTTCGCCCGATGAAACTCCCAGATAAGCCATAAATGGGAAAAACCCTCGATACCTCTTAAG
Source organism: Eubacteriales bacterium (assembly GCA_030533225.1). Classification (GTDB taxonomy): domain Bacteria; phylum Bacillota; class Clostridia; order Oscillospirales; family Acutalibacteraceae; genus Ruminococcoides. Next base: position 5,310 of record JAUNJO010000025.1, on the reverse strand, counting down.
GCTTCGTCTACCCGGTACTCGGGTTCAAATACCACGGTGGCAACAGTATTTGCAAGTCCGCTCTGCCTCGGAATACCGAACTTTTCGGGAAAATCTGTTTTGATTTTTGCGATAACCTTCATATCTGCCGCCCCCAACTGTTTTTATGCCTATTATAAAGGCAGACAGCACCAAAAGTCAATGCACCCAAAAGGCAAATAAAGTATTCGCTTCTTGTTTTAATAATCAGTTTGTGTAAAAAACGAAAGTGAAATGTCTTGAAGAATAAATTTGGTGTATATAAGAAATAATAGGGTTATTTGTGCGGTATTATCGGTTGTATTAGCAGTGGTGATGTTTCTGCTGACAAAATAGTTTAGTATGACCAAGGATGTGTTTTTTGTAAATGAAAACCTCGCAACCGTAAATACGATTGCGAGGTTTTTGACCGTTGGAGCATTATGCCCCGAATCCGAACCGTTGGGGTTCGGATAATACTCTTATGGAACAAATCTCTTATTTTAATACAAATGCACCCAAGCTGAATTGCGGGTGCATTCTTTGTTGTTTGGTACATTTTCATCGGTGTTGAATTAATTATAATTTCTGTCATTCATTACCTGATAAAAAATATCAACCATTTCATCAGGAGTTTCTATAAATCCTCGTTTTACCCACTCATCAAGCAAGCCAAAAAGTCCGTATGAGTAGAAACGGGCTTTATAGCATTCCTCTGCATTGGCTCCGTACTGCGGCATCATTACCTGATAAAAAGCGTCATACACGGCGGATTGCATATTGGCAGAATAAATCGTTTGCACAATACTGCGGATTTCAAAATTAAACTCGAAAAAATCTTTTGAGTTTTTTAAGGTGAAGCGGTCACGCACCGAAATGTTATGCTCGTCCGACCAACGGTTCCACAAAACAATCAGCTTAAATGTAAGGGCTTCATTTTTCCCGTTGTAGTTTCTAAACCAAGTGGCACGGCCCACACCCGATTTTTCCGCAATTTCCTGTATGGAAATCTTTTCAAAAGGCTTCTCACGCATAAGCCGTATCAATGCGTCCGCCAGACATTCTTTCAGAAATTCAGTTGTTTTTGTACCTCGTCCCATTTTGCTGCCTCATAATAATGATACTATATATACCGTTAAGTATCAATTAGCCTTACTCCCATTGAAATTCATAGGGATATTTTATATAATATAAATGATACTATCGTTTCAAATAACAACGATTGTATCTTGCTCACTCTATTGTACCAAAGCTTACGGCTAAAGTCAATTTTAGGAAAGGACGAAATATATGAGTAAAATAAAAATAGCCACCGATTCCACAGCTGATATTCCGAAGGATTTATGTGAAAAATTGAATATCAGTGTATTGCCGCTCACGATCATACACGAAGATAATGAGTACCGTGACGGCATAGATATTTCAAAGGAGGATTTCTACCATATACTTGAAACAGCGCAAAAGCTTCCGTCATCATCTCAGGTAAAGGTGAATATGTACACCCGGTTGTTTACTCGGTGCAGAGAAGAGGGATATACCGACTTAATTCAAGTAACGCTGAATTCCAAAGGCTCCGGTACTTTTCAGGCTGCTGAATTGGCAAAGGCTTTGTTCTTTGAGTCACACCCGGAAGCAATAGAGAAATTCCGCATACATATCATCGACTCAAAGACATACAGTATGGCTTACGGTCTTCCCGTAATAGAAGCGGCTCAAATGATAGACAGTGGAGCGAATGTGCAGGAGGTCATTGATCATATTGAGGAATGGCTGGTGCATTCCCGTCCCTTGTTTGTTCCGCTGAATCTGAAATGCGTTAAAAAGTCAGGCCGAATATCCCCTGCGGCGGCTTTTGTCGGCGATGTCATCGGTTTAAAACCTTTGATAACCTTTGAAGACGGTGAAGCAAAAATCATTGGAAAAGCAAGAGGAGAGAAAAGTGCAATTTCTGCACTAATTGATAGATGTATTAACGAGCGAAAACCCGGAACGAATTATGTTCTCGTATACGGGAACAATTCGGAAGCGTTTGAGCAGTTGAAAAGAGCCTGCGAAAAAAATTTGGAAATACCTCCGCTTGTTGAATATCAGGTGGGATGTGTCATCGGGATAAATACGGGACCAAATATGATTGGTATTTTATATCGAACATAATTAGGGGGAAATATGAAACCTACAACAATTTTATTTGATTTAGACGGAACACTGTTGCCTATGCAACAGGAAGAGTTTACTACGGCATATTTTGACAGGTTGTCAAAGAAACTTGCCCCATGCGGTTATGAGCCGAAACGACTGATTGACGGCGTATGGCAAGGTACAAAGGCTATGGTTATGAATAACGGAAAGCAAACGAACGAGCAAGTATTCCGGCAGGAATTTGCCGGGCTTTTCGGCGACAAGGTCTATTCGGACATAGAAAAATTCAATGAGTTTTACGATACTGATTTTGATAAGTTGAAAAGCTGTTGCGGTTATAACGAGCAAGCCAATCAGACAATTCAGACATTAAAAGAAAAAGGCTTTACCCTTGTACTCGCATCTAACCCCATATTCCCTATGGCGGCACAAAAGAAAAGGATGCTATGGGCAGGCATAAATCCCAATGATTTTGCTTTGATAACTTCTTACGAAAACTCCCGTTACTGCAAGCCCAACCCGCTTTACTACAAAGAGATAATCGAAAAGATAGGCGTAAAACCCGGAGATTGCTTGATGGTGGGCAACGATACAACCGAAGATGCTGCTGCAATGCAGGTTGGTGTAGATTTCTTTTTACTTACCGACTGCCTGCTGAATAATGAGAGGAAAGACATTTCAAAATATTCACGAGGTAGTTTTATGCAACTATTAAGTTACATTGATAATCTAAGTTAAAGGATTCGCCTAATGAAAAAAGTATTTATAATCACATTGATTACTATCGCCGTTATAATTGCAGTGGCTATTATCGCTATCGTATTCCTTTTTGTATGGGCAGGCAAACAACCGATGGTAAAAGACGGTTACTATAATGACGTTAAGACAAGTGCGCCGTTAGAGCAAAAGTTCACGCTGAAAGGTGATTACGAAGTTTCATACTATGAGCAAGATGCAAATAACGAGCAATGTAAAAAGTACGAAATATGGTATCCTACCGAAATGGAAACAAGCAACAGTACATATCCTCTTGTAGTAATGGTTAACGGAACCGGCGTAACTGCCTCAAAATATAAGCCTGTATTCGACCACCTTGCAAGCTGGGGCTTTATTGTAATAGGCAACGAGGACGAGAGTGCAGGAGACGGTGCCTCAGCAGCTGCCAGTCTTGATTATATTTTAACGCTTAATTCCGACAGCAACAGTAAGTTTTACGGTAAAATCAACGTGGACAATATCGGAATCGGCGGACATTCGCAGGGCGGTTTAGGAGCTATAAATGCTGTTACGGCACAGGATAACGGCAACCGTTACAAGGCTATGTATGCGGCAAGCGCACCGACCCTGCAAATAAGCGTTGATTTGCTGAAAGCACCGTTTGATATTAGCGGCGTTAATATTCCGTGCTTTATGGTTGCAGGCACGAAAAAAGTTGACGCCGGCGACGGTAAAAATTCGGGGATATGCCCGCTTGTTGAGTTGCAGGAAAAGTACAACAATATTTCCGACAGCGTTTCAAAGATAATAGCTCGCAGAGTAGATACCGACCACGGGGATATGCTGCCTTATGCCGACGGATATATGACGGCATGGTTTATGTATTGGCTTAAAGCTGACAACGAAGCCGGAAATGTATTTTTTGGTGAGGAAGCTGAAATATTATCTAATTCAAACTGGCAGGATGTTCAAAAAAACAATTAAATGTTTGATTTCAAAAGTATATCGATTATTTTGAAAGATGAGAAGGAGAAAAGTATGTTTTATAAAGAAAAACATAACCCCCGACCAAGCGATTACAACAGAAACGGAAAACTGTCATACGAAGCAATTCTACAAATTCTTGAGAATGCCGCAGGTAATCATTCCGCAAATATAGGTGACAGCATAGCAGATGCAAATAAAAACGGTATTGCGTGGATTCTGACCGAGTGGCAGATAAAAATCTTACGCCGTCCCGAAAACGGTGAGCGCCTTAACATTACAACCTGGGTAAGAGGTAAAGCACCCGCAAGTGCCGTGTATCGTGACTTTATTTTGACCGATGCAAACGGCACCGAGGTTATCCGAGCAGAGGCAAAGTTCGCTTTGTTTGACCTTACTACATCACGACTTACACGCATTAGCGAAGAATTGTTTGGGTCATATCAGCCCGAAAGCAAAACGGTGTTTGAGGACTCACAAAGACTTCGCACACCGACTGAGTATTCGGCGGAAACAGAACTTAAACTACGCCGCAGTGACATAGATTTTAACGGACATGTTCACAATACCCGTTATATTGATTTTGCGTTGCAGGCGTTGCCAACGGATAGTTTTGACAGAGATTCTTTTTCTAAAATCAGAATATCCTACAAGAAGCCTGTCACAGAGAACAACGCTGTTACTCTGAAATATATTTCTCAAGAGTTCAAGGAAACGGTGGGAATTTACGGCGACGGAATACTTTGCTGCTTAGTTGAGTTTATATAGGCAGAAGATTTTTTATAATATCGGAATTGACACAATAAAGCAGACTGCAATTTCTTAGTAAACTGCAGTCTGTTTTATTTTCCGTATTTTACCCCTTAATTTCCGTACCGTCGTTGAATTTAAATACCAAAGTTCCGTCACTTTGAACCGTAACCGTATCAACAACCGTCAGCCAAAGGCAATTATCAAATTCGGTGAGCAGTTCGTCACGCTTTGAAAGGTCGGAAATAAAGCGGTCTATTGCTTTTCTTTTTGAAAGCTTATTATCTTTCTGCTGTTCAAGCTCATCATATCTTGATTTTGCTTTTTCATAGCGGTCAACATAGCTGTTGTATCTCTCGGTATATTTTTCCTGATCCTGTGCCGATGATGAATTTTCGGCTATGCACTTTTTAATAAGCTCGGTAACGACTTCAAGCTCACGGAGAAGTTCTGATATTTCTCTGTCAATTTCCTTAGTATCGGTCAGAACATCTCTTGTAAGTTTGCAAGCCTTTATGAACGGCTCCTTGTCGGAAATCAGTCCGTTATAAACCTTGAGAAATCGCTCCTTTATTTTATCTTCGGTAATATGCGGTGTTTTGCAGCAGGTGTTGTTTTTGAATTTTCTGTTGCATTGCCATATTACCGTTTTGTATTTGTCCGTTGAATGCCAGATTTTAGAGCCGTAAAAGCCGCCGCAGTCGCCGCATACGATTTTTGCAC
>JAUNJO010000024.1 GCA_030533225.1 Eubacteriales bacterium | reverse complement strand
CATAAGTTCATAGCTTTCGTGCTGTCCGTGAATGTTAATCAGGTACTTTGACACTTCTCTGAGTGTTGAAATTGAAGCAGGTCTGCCGTTGATTTTACAGTTGTTTTTTCCGCTTAAGGTAAACTCACGCTCCAAAACAAGCTCGCCGTCGGGGATATCTATATCAAAAGACGAAAGCACATTCAGAGATTCCTTACCCAAATCGGTAAAAGTGGCGCTGACAAAGGAAGATTCCGAGCCTGTCCGCACAAGTTCTCTGGATGTACGCCTGCCCAAAACCGCAGTAATGGCATCAATTATGATACTCTTACCTGCACCGGTCTCACCGGTCAGGACATTAAAGCCTTTGTTAAAATCAATTTCTGTCTTTTCAATAACAGCAATATTTTCAATATACAGTCTTGAGAGCACAAGCTCACCTCCTTTTGATATTCTTGTGAGTTATCCTGTGTACTTCTTAAGGATTTGGCACAAATTATCGGCGCTTGAGTTGTCGATACAAGCGATAAAAATTGTATCGTCACCGGCAAGAGAGCCGACTACCGTGGGCAGATTCATAGCGTCGATAGATGCACAGGCGGCTGAAGCCATACCTGAATATGTTTTGACTACTACGATATTTTGGGCGGTGTCAACAGTAATTACCGAGCCTTGCAAAATTCCCTCGAAGCCGTTTTTCATATCTGAAGCAACGCCCGTAGGTGCACAGTAACGGTAGCTTCCGTCGGCTGAGTGGGATTTCTGCAGCCTCAATGTTTTTATATCCCTTGAAACCGTGGATTGAGTTACATTAAATCCCTCTTGACGAAGTTTTGAGAGAAGTTCCTCTTGGGTGGTTATGGGATTGTTTTTAATCAGTTCCAAAATTTTAGTATGTCTGTCAACTTTCATAGCTGCACCTTCTTATTTACCGTCGCGAAGCTTTTCGCCTACTATTCGGTAAAAATTCTTTTCTTTTAAGTTAATCATATTGAGGGTGTGAGCGGATGCTTTAATCACAAGCTTTTCACCCTCGTTTATGGGCAACGATTCCTGACCGTCTACTGTGAGATATGCGGTATCGGAGGACTTACACTCCACGCTGAGAACTGTATCATCGGTAAAAAGCACACTGCGTGCAGTTAAAGAATGAGGACACACAGGGGTAAGCTCAATCAAAGAAAGCTTCGGGTCGATTACAGGACCGCCTGCAGACAGAGCGTAGGCTGTGGAACCTGTAGGGGTTGAAAATAGCAGTCCGTCGGCACGGTAGGTTGCGATTTTTTCACCCTCCACACTCACATCAAATTCGATGATTCTTGAAAGTGCTCCTCGCGAAATTACTGCATCGTTGATGGCGATAAATGAAGTTTCTTTCTCTTTGCCCTCTACCTCTATGCCCAAAACCATGCGTTTCATAAGGGTATAATCACCCTTGAGCACTTTTTCAAGCATATTGATTTCAGTGGGTTCAAGTTCTGCCACAAAACCGATTCTGCCTAAGTTTACGCCGATTATGGGCTTATCCATCAATGAGGCGAATTTTGCTGTGCGAATAATGGTGCCGTCTCCGCCTACCGTAACAACCACATCACAGCTTTCAAAAAGCAGGTTTTCATCAGGGATGTAGGAAACATCGGGGCTTTCAATATATTTTTCGGTGCTTGAGAGCATCAGGACACGAGCGCCACAGGAAGAAATTACTTTGATAACCTCAACAGCTGTGTTAATTGCCTGAGGATTTGTGAAATTTACTACAAGTGCAATTTGCATTTTTATCACTCCTTTGAGAGCTCCTTGTGGGATTTTTCGGCAAGTTCTTTTGGGGTAATATCGCACAGAAGCTGCGGATTTTCGCTTTTGCGTAAATGAATGAGATATTCGATGTTTCCCTCGGGTCCTTTGACAGGTGAAAAATCAAGTCCCAATACATCAAAACCGCATTCGAGGGCAAAATCACGAATTACGGTGATTACTTCTTCGTGGACATTTATATCACGGACTACGCCTTTTTTACCCACCTTTTCGCGTCCGGCTTCGAACTGCGGTTTTATTAAGCACACAGCCTCACCCCTGTCTTTGAGCAAGGGTAAAGCCACAGGCAAAATAATCTTCAGGGAAATAAAGGACACATCCACGGAGAAAAAGTCGATTTCATCGGGGATATCATCTGATGTGACCTTGCGGAAATTAGTTCGCTCCATATTGATAACCCGGGGGTCATTGCGAAGCTTCCATGCAAGCTGTCCGTAACCAACATCCACGGAATAGACCTTCTTCGCTCCGTTTTGAAGCATACAATCGGTAAATCCGCCTGTTGATGCACCGATGTCAATACAGACAGAGTCAATCAGATTTATTGGAAAAACATTGAGAGCTTTCTCAAGCTTCAAGCCTCCGCGACTGACATATTTTATAGCAGGGCCACGAACTTCGAGGATGCAGTCCTCGTCGTAGGTGCTTCCGCATTTGTCGGCTTTTTGATTATTCACATAAACAAGGCCTGCCATAATCACGGCTTTTGCCTTTTCCCTGCTTTCTGCAAGTCCTTTTTCAAAGACTAAAACATCAAGTCGTTTCTTCATAAATTATCCTTTAACAAATTTCATGGTTTCGTACATACTCTCGGCATCAAGACCTAAAGCACGCAAAGCAACGGTATCCTTTGAGTGGGGTACAAACATATCCTCTACAGCTGTTATGCGGAAAGTGCCTGAAAATTTATGTTTCATAAGCTCGGACTCAAAAATCTCCGCAACACCGCCGCTTCGCATACCTTCCTCAAAGAAGTGTACATTCTTAAAGCCTGTGGCAAATTTCACTGCTTCTTCGGAAATAGGCTTGATTTTGCAAAGTTTGAGAATACAAATTTTGATTCCGTATTCATTGAGCATATCCCGAGCCTTGACCGCTTCGCCGAAAAGTCTGCCGTATGTGACAATCAGCCTTGAGGCATTACGATTTCCGTAAATGCTGTAATCGGTACTGAAATCCGCATAGTCAACGGGAATCTCGGGTTCACTGCCCCGAGGATAGCGAACTGCCGTGAGTCCCTTGTCACTCAAAACCGCAGTTTCAAGACAAGTTCTGAGTTCTTCGTAATAACAGGGTGAATAGATAGTTGTGCCGGGAATTGAATTGAGGATTGACACATCGAATAGGCCCTGATGGGTTTCTCCGTCTTCACCTACAACACCTGCACGGTCAACTCCCAGGACAAGATGTAAATTCTGCACAGCCGCATCGTGAATGAGCTGGTCATAAGCTCTCTGCAAAAAGCTTGAGTAAACAGCAAACACCGGAGTCATGCCCATAGCGGCAAGTCCGCTGCCGAAGGTTACTGCGTGCTCCTCGGCAATGCCCACATCGAAGAATCTTTCCTTATATGTTGAGGCAAAGTCGGAAAGTCCTGTTCCCACAGTCATAGCCGCCGTAATGGCACAAAGCTCGCTATTGTCTTTTGCAAGAGACATCATTGCCTCACCGAAGCATGATGAGTAGGACTTGCTATGACTTAAAGGCTCGCCTGTGTCTATATCGAATTTACCGATTCCGTGGAAGCTTTTTGGGTCGTTCTCTGCAAACTGATAGCCCTTGCCCTTTACGGTCAGTGCATGAATAAATACCGGCTTATTGACTTTCTTTGCCGTTGTGAGAGTCTTGATTACAGCCTTGATATCGTGGCCGTCCACAGGACCGTAATAGAGAAATCCGAAATCCTCAAAGAGATTGTTTTTGTAGTAGGCATCACGGATTTTATTCTTTATTTTTGTGAGAAGTTTTACTACGGGATAGCCTATTAAAGGTACTTTTGAAAGGAATCTTTCAAGTCCTGTTTTGGCGTTTGTGTACCAGGGACTTATGCGTATGCCTGTCAGATATTTTGAAACTGCTCCCACATTTTTGGATATAGACATCTTATTGTCATTGAGGATAACAATAAAATTCTTCTTGAATCTTCCTGCATTATTAAGTCCCTCAAAGGCAAGTCCGCCGGTTAAAGAGCCGTCACCGATAAAAGCTATGGTGTGGCTGCAATCTCCTTTGAGCTGTTTTGCCTTTGCTATGCCGTAGGCGGCGGAAATTGATGTACTGCTGTGTCCTGCGCCGAAAGCATCACAGGGACTTTCATATCTTCTCGGAAAACCCGAGAGTCCGCCGGTTTTACGGATAGTGCCGATTTTGTCATATCTGCCGGTGAGCATTTTATGAGTGTAGCACTGATGTCCCACATCCCAGACTATTGAATCATCGGGACAGTCGAAAACATAGTGCATTGCTACTGTAAGCTCAACTACTCCAAGGTTTGACGCAAGGTGTCCGCCGTTTTCGGAAACTGTCAGGATGAGTTTTCTGCGAATTTCCTCGCACAGAGCCGGAAGTTCATCAATTGAGAGTTTTTTTACATCTTTAGGTGACTTTATTTTTTCTAACATAGGAAAGCTGTTGTTTTCCATATCTTTACCCCATTTACAGTTTTAGAGTTTAATTCCTGCGGTTTAACAGTTTGAGAGCAAAATCCTCAAGAGTTTTTGTATCTCCCTCGAAAGTCTTTAGTGCACTAATTGCTTCATTGGTGTATTTTTCGGAAAGCTCGCGGCATTTATCAATACCCAAAAGAGATACCAAGGTTGATTTGTTGTTTTCCTCATCTGAGCCGATAGGCTTTCCCAGCTCCTCCGCTGTTGAAGTAACATCCAAAATATCATCTACAATCTGGAAGGTAAGACCGATACACTCCGCATACTTTTCTGCGGCTTTGAGCTGAATTTTGTCTGCGCCTGAAATTATCGCACCCATCATACAAGCTGCCTTAATAAGAGCCGCTGTTTTGAGCAGATGAATTTCGGTGATTATTTCCTCGTTTGCTGATTTATTTTCATACAGAAGGTCGATAACCTGACCGCCTACCATACCGTCGGCACCGCAAAAATATGCAAGTACAGACGCGGCTTTCACGCAGGCATCGGCACCAACGAGACTTACAGCATCGTCACAGAGCATTACCTCAAAAGCAAGGCTTTGAAGTGCGTCACCTGCCAAAAGTGCTGTATCCTCGGAGAAAGCAATGTGGTTTGAGGGCTTTCCGCGACGCATATCATCGTTATCCATACAGGGTAAATCGTCATGAATAAGAGAATAGGTGTGAATAAACTCTACGGCACTTCCAAATACGGCTGCCGCCCGGCGACTGCCTCCGCAAAGCTTTGCAAACTCCATTGTGAGCATGGGACGAACTCGCTTACCCCCTGCACTTACCGAGTAGGACATGGAATCAAAAAGCACATCGTAAAGCTTTTTATCGTGTCTCAGGAAATTCGAAAGCGTTAGTTCGATTAGCTCTGAGTCATTGAGATTATCGGTATTTTTCAGAAAATCCAAAGATTTTATGTTCATTACTGTTCCTCCGTTGATTTGGACATTGCCCGGATTTTTTCGTTAAGGTCACGGATTTTTTCCCCTGCGTCTGTGAGATACTCACTGCAGAAGGTGTAATACTCAAAGGCTTCCTTATAGGTGGCAATAAGCTCCTCGAAAGTGCCCTCGCCCTTCTCAAGCACGGAAATGAGTTCGCGGAGCTTGTTTATTCCCTCTTCGTAGGACATATCCTTGAATTTACCGTTATTTTCATTTGTCATAATCATTCTCCTTTGACTTCGTTTTCCGCAAGTTCAATAAGTTTTTGCAGGCGGTGATTAACTCCGCTACGGGAAATTGGAGGACTGAGAAGATCTCCTAAAGCTCTCAAAGACAATTCGGGATTTTCCCGTCTCAAGAGTGCTATCTCATAAAGAGGCTCGGGAAGTGACGAAAGTCCTATGGACCGGTCAAGTTTCTCTATAGCCCACAGCTGTCTTGCTGAGGCATTCGCCGTTTTAGTGATATTCGCAAACTCGGAATTTGTGCGAAGATTTGCAAGATTGCGCATTTCTTTATAAGCCTTTGCATTCATAATATCCATAGCACTGCCCGGAGCGCCCATATAGGTCAGCAGGTCGGTAATCTGCTCGCTGTCCTTGAGGTAAACCACATACGCACCGGAACGAAGGATAATCTTCGGACTTAAGCTACATTCTTCAATTTCGCAAAGCAGAGTGCAAAGGTCCTGTGAAAGATTTTTATACTGCGAGCAGAATTCAAGGTGGTAGTTCTTGGCCGGGTCATTGACAGAGCCGCAGGAAAGGAACGCTCCCCGAAGAAAAGCCACTCTGCACATGTCATCCTCAATGTTGGCGCGGTTGAGCCTGAGGCTCGGACTTTTTTCACTGTGGCCGAATGAAGTGAAAATCCTGTCACATTCCTCAGGAATAACCAAGGAAACTGTATGTAAATTTATGAAGTTTTTGGTAGGTTTAAGTACGGACTGCTTTTCAACAACAGGTGCAAACAGCGTGTTAAGTTTTGAAATGCAAAGCTCGGCGACGCTGATTGACTTTGTTTTGAGTCCTATTTCAGAGCTTGAAAAATGACGTGAGAACAAAAGCATACCGTAAACTTCCGCGAAATCTTGTGAACGGCTCTTATTCTCGGCTTTTGCAAGCTCTTTTTTAACATCTAATGCAAAGGACATGAGTTGCTCCTTTTATAATCATGCTCGGTGCAGGCAAAGTCAAACAGACATAGACACCGAGTACTATTTTTAAGCTTTCCAAATATCTCTGTGATGCAGATTTGACTTCTGTCCCATTTCGATGAAGTGGGAATTAAGAAGCCGGGCAAGGGTAACGCTTCTGTGCTTACCTCCCGTGCATCCTATGGCAATTACAAGCTCGCTCTTTCCCTCATTTCGGTAAAGAGGTAAGGAATAATCGAGAAGTGAAATAAGTTTCTCCACAAATTCCTGAGTTTCGGGGAATTTCAGCACATATTCCCGAACAGACTCATCAAGACCTGTGAGTTCTTTAAGTTCCTTGATGTAGTAGGGATTGGGAAGACATCTTACATCGAAAAGCAAATCTGCCTCCATGGGAATACCGTACTTGAATCCGAAAGACAGGCAGGTGACCTGAAAGGGGGTATTTTCATTGCCGGAAAACATGGTAATAACCCGTTCTTTGAGTTGCTTCGGTGCCATGTAGGTGGTGTCGATAATATAATCTGCACGTGCCTTAAAGGGCTTCATAAGCTCCTTTTCAAGCTTTACTGCATCCTGGGTAGAACCTGAACTAAAGCTTTCGGCAAGGGGATGCTTACGGCGGGTTTCCTTATATCTGATTAGGAGAGTGTCGCTTTTTGCATCGAGGAAAAGCACTTTGTACTTTTTGCCCTCGGCACTCAATGACCTCATCTGTTCAAACATGGCGTCGAAGACTTCTCCGCCCCTGATATCCACTACCACGGCAACCGTCTTCATACGGTTATCGCTGGACTTATCGCAAAGGTCCCAGAAAGTGGAAAGGAGCATGGGAGGTAAATTATCCACGCAATAGTAGCCGATATCCTCAAGGGAATGAAGGGCGTGGGATTTTCCTGCCCCTGAAAGTCCTGTAATAATTATAAACTCCATATATATCAATCCTTACAAAAGAATAATCTCGCGTTCCAAAAAATATCCCGTTTCTTTCTTTACGGTTTCCTGAATCTCTTTTACAAGATTAAGTACATCTTTGCAGGTAGCACAGCCTTTGTTCACAATGAAGCCTGAGTGCTTTTCGCTAACCTCTGCTCCTCCGACTGAGCGGCCCTTAAATCCGCACTGCTCGATTAACGCACCTGCAAAAGCACCCTCGGGCCTTTTGAACACGCTGCCTGCCGATGGATATTCAAGGGGCTGTTTGGTGATTCTGCGGTTCATGAAATCATCCATATTTGCTTTGATTTCATCCCTATCCCCTGCTGAAAGCTTAAATTCTGCAAAGAGGATAGTGTTTTTATTTTCTTTATATGAACTATAGCGGTACGCAAGGTTGAGGCTTTCAGCCGGCACAGTCTCCACTTCACCCTGTTCGGTTAAGTGGGTTACGGATATAAGCACATCCTTAATCTCACCGCCGTAAGCCCCTGCATTCATGTAAACCGCGCCGCCTACCGTACCCGGAATACCGTAGGCAAACTCAAGACCTTTGAGAGAATTTTTCTGTGCATCGGTACAAAGCTTTGAAAGGGTAACTGCTGCCCCGCACTTGAGTGCTTCACCGGATATTTCAAGTGACTTAAAATCTCCCGACAGCTTTATTATTGCCATTTTAAGACCTTCGTCACTTACAAGCAGGTTACTGCCGTTGCCGATAACCATGTAGGGAATCTCAAAGTCCCTGCAAAGACCGATAACTGTCTTTAGCTCAAAAACGGTGTTGACGGTGACAAAGAAGTCGGCGGGACCGCCTATGCGAAAGGTTGTGTGCTCACACATAGGCTCCGCTGAAGTAAATTCTATATTTTGACTTTTGAGTTTTTCCGTAAAGCTCAAATTGTTCATATTAACTCCTCAAGTTAAGGTAAATTATATTAGTGGGATATTGTGCTCTTTCATATATGCCTGCAAATTTTCCACAGACGCATTAACTACAAGTTCTTCGGGAAAATCAATCTCCTCAAGCATACAAAGTGCCTCCTGCGCTCTTCCAAGCTGAGTGATGAAATGTGCATCGGTATCGACTGCTACTCTGCACTCGTACTTTTTGCAAAGCTTTGCGATTTCTATGCAATTCTTGGCGAAATCGGGCTTGTGCTTAATTGAGGAATTGTTGATTTCAATAAGCTTTCCCTTTTGGGCAAACTTCTTGACTACGGTTTCGTAGTCATACTTAAAGTAGGGTGAGCCTGAATGAGAAATCATGTTAACATTCTTATTTTCCGCAACACTAAGATATGCTTCGGTGCAAGCGGTAATGCTGACTTCGTCATGATAAGTGGGCATGTGGAGAGAAGCCGTAATAAATTCAAGGGTGTTTTGAACATTTTGGTCAGCATCGAGAGTACCGTTTCTTTGGAGAATATTGGCCTCCATGCCCTTTATAACACGGACGCCGTTTACAACCCGAGGTATTGCGTGCAGATTCATAAAGTAGTAAGGATGAGGTACACCGTGCATCTCCTGTCCGTGATCGGTGATAGCAAAAGCGTAAAGTCCAAGGCTTTCAGCTTCCTTAATCATCTCCATGTGTGTGCTGTACGCATGGACTGAGGCTATGGTGTGTGTGTGTAAATCTGCGACTATTTTCATTCTGCATCCCATCCGGTTTCAACTTTTTTATCCTGAATGCTCTCCTCGTTTACATCCATTCCGAGACTTTGGAGAAGCTCTTGGGCGGCATTGTAGCCCATCTTCTTCTGACGGTTATTCATGGCGGCAACCTCGATGATAATAGCAAGGTTACGGCCGGGCTTAACGGGGATTGTCATAATGGGAACCTGGATACCCATAATCTCGGTAAAGGTATTGTCCATACCGATTCTGTCGTAGACTTTCTCGGTGTCCCAAGGCTCCATATTGATAACCATGTCAATCTTCTCGGTGAGCTTAACAGCGCCCATACCGAAAATGCGTCGGGCATTTATAATACCGATACCGCGAAGCTCAACAAAGTGACGGATATTCTCAGGAGATGAGCCGACAAGAGTTCGGTTGGATACTCGGCGAATCTCAACTGCGTCATCTGCAATGAGCCGGTGACCGCGCTTGATAAGCTCAATGGCTGTTTCGGATTTACCTACTCCGGAATCACCGATAAGCAAAACGCCTTCGCCGTAGACCTCTACCAAAACGCCGTGACGGGTGATTCGGGGTGCAAGCTCCGCATTGAGGAAGGTGATGAGAGAGGCGGAGGTTGCGGAGGTTGTCTCCGCTGTGCTTAAAATGGGAATACCGTTCTTCTGTGCAGATTTCTTGATTGCCTCAGAGGGTTCGTGGCTTCTTGCAATGATTATTGCCGGAGGCTTCATAGAAAACAGCTTATCAACAAGTTCAAACTGCTTGTCGGGTGAAAACTGCTCCAGATATGAATACTCTGTATTGCCGAAAACGATGATGCGCTTTTCATCGAAAAACTCAAGATATCCGGTAAGTTCAAGACCGGGGCGGTCAATATCCATAGAGGTTATGGATATCTCAGCAGGGTCACAGGGCATATAGTAAGGCTCAAGGGCGATTTCCTTGATAATTTTAGCAAGACTTACTGAAAATTCAACGCTCATAATTACACCTCTTATTTCTTTATAATAGTTATTATTACTTATAAATATATACTTGGGTTTATTATACTACATCTTCATTAAAATTAAAAGTGTTTTAACGAAAAATATGCATATTTTATGCAATAATCCAAGGCAGAATATTTTAATATTTTCTTTTGAATATTTTGCGTTTGCCCGTCAAATAATACTACGGGTGGTCTCATGATTATTTCAGTCATTCGTTCAATAATTTTGTATGCATTTGTATTATTCGCCATAAGAATTATGGGTAAACGACAGCTATCCGATATGCAAACCTCGGAGCTGGTTATTACCATGATTATTGCGGATATTGCTTCTATCCCCATGCAAAACAACTCTCAGTCTTTGATGTCGGGAGTTATTCCCATTCTCATGCTGATTTGTGCGGAGATTTTTATTAGTATTCTTATGATGAAGTTTCCGACTTTCAGAAACTTTATGTGCGGAAAACCCGAAATTATAATAGCAAACGGAAAACTCAGACAGAATATTCTCAGGAAGCTGAGACTCACAACAGAGGACCTTTCCGTGCTTTTGCGTCAGCAGGGTGTTTTCAGTATCAGTGACGTTCAGTACTGTATTATTGAGACAAACGGTAACATCAGCGTACTGATGAAACCTGAAAAAATGAATCCTACCATGCAGGACTTAAGCCTTACTTCAAGAGACGCAGGAATTGATGCGGTTGTAATAAGCGACGGTGAGCTTTTATCTAACTCAATGGCGCTTTGCGGGGTTGATAAGAAATGGATTGAGACCACCCTCAATAAAGAGAATCTTAAGGTCTCTGATGTTATGATGATGACAACCAATAAGCTGAAAGAATACAGCATTATAAGGAAGAGTGACCATGAATAGAACTGCTGTAGCTGTTATAATTATTCTGCTGGTGACTGCTTTTTGCACATGTGAATACTTATATGTAGCAAAGACAGTTGATGAATATATCGCACGCATTGATGAGATTGAAGAAACTTACAAAAGCGGTGACTTTGAGAAAGCAACAAAGCTTGCAAATAATGCTGATATAGACTGGGAAAGCAGGCTTGAATATGTGGATATGCTTTTGTATCATGACTATGTAAACGAAGTAGGTGTAAACTTTGCAAGTATCGCGAAATATGTGGAATATAAGGAGGACGCTGAGGTTTTCGCAAACTGTGAGATGAACAGGCGGGAGCTTCAGTCACTTATAGAAAACGAAAAGCCTTCACTTGCAAATATTATATAAACAGCCCACTGCTATGAAAACAGTGGGCTTTGCTCATTTCTTAAGCTTTCGCATAACAATAGATATCAGCGAAAAAATGAGGAAAAGTATCAGATTCAGAATTACTATTGTAGCACCGACGGGAATGTCGTTAACCTCAAAAGATGTGTAAAGACCTGCAACCACGCAGAAAACAGACACCATTACCGAGGTAATGATAACTGTTAAAAAGCGTTTGCACAGACGCATTGAGGTAAGTGCCGGAAAAATAATCATGGCACTTATGAGGAGTGTGCCCAGCATTCGCATACCGATTACGATTGTGACTGCTGTTAAGAGAGATATTGCCAAATTGTAAAGTTTTGTGTTGATTCCGGTGGCTTTCGAAAAATTCTCGTCAAAGGTTATAGCAAAAATCTTATTATAAAATAGAATAAACATCAAAATCACAAACACGGAAATCACAATACTGACTGCAATGTCGGTCTCACCTACCGAAAGGATAGAGCCGAACATATATTGCTGCAGGTTGATATTTGTGCCGTTTATACTTGCCGCAAAAACACCGATTGCAAGGGCTGAACTGCTGATGACACCTATGGCGGCATCGGAATTTATCCTGCTGCTTTCGGTGATTCTAAGCAGAAAAAATGCGGCAATCATCACAATGGGAAGTGAAAACCATATCGGCGAATTCAGATTGAGCACCGCCGCAATGGAAAGAGCACCGAAACCAACATGTGAAAGTCCGTCACCAATCATGGAATATCTTTTCAGAACCAAAACCACGCCCAACAGCGCACAGCATATTGCAATTAGAACACCGACTGTCAAGGCGTTTACCATAAAAGGGTATTTGAGCATCTCAATCATCTTTATTCTCCCCTTTCACCCGGTGTTTACATGCATCGCAAGGGCAGTCGGAAATCAAAAGCCTCTTGCCCATATCGGAGTGCATATACTCATGGGTTGTACCGAAAAAGTAGGTGTCGCTCCCAAGGTGGAGAATGTGAGAGGCGATTTTTACCGCCGTGTTTACATCATGCGAAACCATGATGACAGACACTCCCTCACGGTTCAGCATTGAAACAAGGGAGTAAAACTCAGAAGTAATTACAGGGTCAAGTGCCGATGTGGGTTCGTCAAGAAGGAGAAGCTTATCAGTGGCGCACATGGCTCGGCACAATAGTACTCGCTGCTGCTGTCCTCCCGAAAGCTCGGAAAAGTTCTTGCCTGCTAAATCGGAAATTCCCACCTTGTCCATGACTTTTCGTGCAATTTCCTTTTGAGTTTTTTTGTAACCGAAACCGAAGAAACCGGCACCGCCAAAACCCGACATAACAATCTCCCTGACAGATGCGGGAAAATCCTTGGAAAAGGGCGGCTGTTGAGAAAGGTAACCGATGTGACTTTTAGTGAGGTCATCGGAAAAGGTGATTTTACCGTCGGTCCTTTGGATAAGTCCCAAAATGCCCTTAATAAGAGTGGTTTTTCCGCTTCCGTTCTCCCCTACTATTGCCACAAAATCTCCTTGGTTTACGGAAAATGAAAGATCTTTTACAACTGTCTTTCCGTCATAACCAAGCTTTAATTTTTCTACATTGAGAAGATTCACATTATGCCTTCTTTCGCTTATAAAAATCGGGCGGCTCAAAACCGCCCGACTGAAAAATTATTTCTTTACTGCAAAAGCTGAGCTTACAGAAAGAGTGAAAACAACTGCTGCAACAGCGGATAAAATTGTTGGGAGCACATAAATACAGAGAACAGTGCTTCCGAAAATCATGGAAACCGCAAATGCGCCTGCCAAACCCACAACAGTAAATAAAAGTACATAGAGCATTACTTTCAAAGTTCTTTGTGAGGCTTTATTTTCGGGAATTTCCTCATCATTTGCCTTTGACTTGCGCGTAGGCTTTGCATCATTTAAGTATCTTACAAACAGGGTGAAGGAAATGTAGGAAAGCACCACCGAAAAGAGCATTACAGCAAAGGTGAAGTTGCCTAAAGGAGCACGGCAAATGACAATAAATGCCAAAGACATTAATCCGGACACAACCGAACAAACAAGGGAAATTAAGCTGTACTTTAGTGCAAGCTTTTTATAGAAGCAAGCATAGTAGCCAAGGCTTAATGCCCACACAAGCAAGGCGGCAACAAAAGCCTTAATGAACATGGAAATGCTGAGATTTGCCGTGGTGTACATAGGAACGGTGTTACCGCCCATAATGAGAAACATTACTAATCCAACAAGTATAACCACGCCTGCGCCGATAAAAGAAAAACGCGAAAAAGACTTGAGGTTTACTGATTTTTTCATTACTTTGCACCTCCAAACATAGAGGGTTTAGAAAACACTTTGTAAGCGCTTAAGCTACGCAGAATCAGCATGGGAAGAATATAGCCGGAAAGGAAGTTGATAAGAGCTCCGAAGAACATTACAAAGCAAAAACTCCAAATTCCGCTTGCTGCTCCGCCTGAGAAGATATCAACGGTGATGCCTGCTGTACCGAACATCAGCATACCCACTGCACCGATAATGAGCGCTGTAACATTAATATCGAGAATGCTCTTGAAACTCTTGCGAAATGCGAAAGAAACCGCATCCTCCGTCAGAATTCCGGCACTTAACTGCTCACGGATACGCTCACTGATAATAATCATGGACAAAACCGTGATAAGAACGGAAAGTCCCAAAGCTGCCGCGCCGGGAACAGTCATAAGGAATGTATGAGACGAGCCGAAACAGAAGCCTGTAATAACACAGACAAGGGTTGAAAACTCAAAGGCACCGCAGAGGGCAGCTACAACTCCCGAAAGTCTGTATTTAACAATCATAAATACAGCTATCAAAACAGCAAGCACAATACCGCTGTACATGATGATATCGGAAGCATTCCCGCCTACTGCCGGGGCTTCATCATTGAGGTCATCAATGGCAAGGCCCGTAGGAAGCAGTCCCGAATCAAAGATAGCGCTGTAGAGCTTTGCTTTGCTCTCGGTAAAGAAAAGACCGCTAAACTGAATATAACCCTCGGTTGCATGCTCGTTGACGGTCATCTCTGTCAAAAGACGGTCATCAATCCAAACAGAAACGGTTTTGTTATACATACGGCCTGTGTCGGGATTGGAGATTGACGAGAGTATTTCTTTGCCCTCGTCATTGAGTCTGAGAGTTACATAGTAGTAATCCTCGCCGCTTTCTGTATACTTAAACCAGGAAGAGCCGTCGACATGCTCACTTGACAGCAGAACCTCCGTTTGAGTTTCACCGTAGGGATAAATGCCCATAGGTGAATTTGAGGTGTCCAGTATATTCTCATAAGCGGTGTTTCCGGGACGGATTGTCATATTGCCCATTGAGGCAAGCAGAGCTGAAACTTCCTCGGAAGAATACTCACAGTTTACGCTTTTTGGAACAGATAAATGCAGTCTTTCGCTGCCTTCGTCTACATAAAGGTCGTAGTCTGTCAGACCAAATTTTGCGATTCGTTCTTCGATGACATCTTTTGCTTCATAGAGAGAGTTTACATCGGCTTCGTCGGCAGTTGACAAACCGAGGGTAAACTCGGAACCGCCGCTTACATCGAGACCCCAATCAATATCGCCGAAGCCCTTGATTACAGTCCGCTTGTTGTCGCCCTCAAAGTAGCTTATGCCGCAAAGGGACAAAACAGACAGTATAACCATCAGGACCGCGACTATGATTGAGACAGGTTTTGCAAGTCTTGTCATAGCTTTATTCCTCCGAATAATAAATAACTCTGCTACATTTGAACAACAAATATAACAGAGTTATTATAAGATTTTTTTACAGAAAAGTCAACGAAATTCAAGGAAACTTCACAATAGACATTTACTTTGTTTCGAGAATCTTATCAATTGCACAAATCTTTACGCACAGGCAGAAGATATCCATTGCAACCGAAAGCTCCTCTATGGGGGGGAAAGAAGGAGCAATTCGGATGTTGCTGTCCTTGGGATCGTTGCCGTTGGGATAGGTTGCGCCTGCGCCTGTTATTACAAGACCTGCGTTTGCACACATCTTTTCAACTGCCTTTGCAGTACCCTCGTAAACATCAATGCTTACAAAGTAACCGCCACGAGGCTTGAGCCATGATGCAATACCGAGACCGGAAAGCTGCTCTGTGAACTTTTGGTCAACAACATCGAAACGCGGTTTCAAAATCGCCTTGTGCTTTTTCATGTGTGCCTTTACGCCATCGAAATTCTTGAAGAAGAGCATGTGACGGAGCATATTAATCTTATCATAGCCGATAGTCTGACACATGTAGCGTTTACGAAGTACCTGCATATTGTTCGGTGAAGTTGCCATTGCGGCAACGCCTGAGCCAGGGAATGTGATTTTGGAGGTTGAGCAGAAGATGATGGGAAGGTCGGGGTTTCCTGCTTTTATGCACTCGTCATAGAGGCTTATGAGCTTGTCGCCCTCATCCTCGATATCGTGAACACAGTAAGCATCATCCCACATGATTCTGAAGTCGGGGGCTGCGGGTTTAAGGGAAGCAAATCTGCGTACTGTTTCATCGGAATATGTTATACCCTGAGGGTTTGAATACTTAGGAACACACCAAATGCCCTTGATGGAAGCATCTTCCGAAACAAGTTTTTCAACCATGTCCATATCGGGACCTTCTTCGGTCATGGGTACGGGAATCATGTTAAATCCATAGTACTCGGTGATTGAGAAATGACGGTCATAACCAGGTACGGGACAAAGAAATTTTCTGTCCTCTACTTCATACCAGGGCTTTGCACCCTCACAGGGTGAAGCGGTCATAAAGCAGGAGATCGTATCGAACATCATATTAAGTGATGAGTTGCCTCCTACCATTACCTGCTCGGCGGGGACTTGAATAAACTGTGAAAACAGCTCTCTGCATGAAGGAAGTCCGTCAATAAGACCGTAATTTCTGCAGTCAAGACCGCTTTTGGTGTGGCAATCATGACCGGAGTTAACAATATCAAGCATACGCACGGAAATGTCAAGCTGTTCGCTGCAAGGCTTACCTCTTGACATATCAAGTGACAGATTTTTTGCCACAAATTCTTCATATTTTTTCACAAGGGATTCCCGTTCATTTAACAATTGTTCTTTGTTTAGCTCTGCATACTGCATTTCTGCTCACTCTCCAGCTTCGATATTTCATAATTTTATATTTCTAATGATATATTATATACAGTATGCGTCAATTTTGCAAGATTAAATTGTAAATCTTGCAAATCTCTACAAAAAAAACCCGTTGCAAAGCAACGGGTTGTATATAATGCCACGCTTATCAGTAGTATCTGTAGTAACCGTACTGACCTTTGGAGTATTTCTTGTTGTTAGCAGAACAACCGACTTTAAGAAATCCGAGAATTTTGCTGTCTGCGAGAGTGATATTTTGAATGGTTTTTTCAATATCACCGTGAGTAGTAACTTTCTCACGGACAACTACAACATAACCTGCCACATGGTCTTTGAGCAAAAGTGTATCGGCAACAACACTTATGGGAGGAGTATCCAGGATAACATAGTCATACTCTGCTTTAAGCTCTGTGAGGAGATTTTGGAAGTTTGATGATGCCAAAAGCTCAGAGGGATTCGGAGGAATTGCACCGGCAGTAAGCATATCAAGGCAAGGGAGAACATCCCTGTGGACTGCTTCATCAAATGTGATAAACTTACCGATAACTTCAGAAAGACCGTTGTCGTTCTGAATTTTCATAAGATTATGAAGGTTGGGTCGGCGAAGGTCATTGTCAATAAGAAGCACCCTCTTGCCCATCTTTGAGAATGAAATTGCAAGGTTTGCAGTTGCAGTTGACTTACCCTCACCCTTGCTCCAGCTTGTGACAGCCACAACATTGCTGTCGGTAGCCGAAAGGGAGAACACGATGTTGGTTCTTGCAATTTTGTAACCCTCAACAATAGCAAATTTGCTGTCGCCTGTGATTACATTTTTGGATTTCTCCATAAAGTTCACATTTTTTGTCTTCTTTGTGAGTTTCATTTCTTCTTTGCACCGCCTTCTGTTTCAAAGTCGATAATCTCGCCGAATACAGGAATATTGTAAATCTTGTAGAGATCATCATCGGGCTTGATGGTGGTATCAATAATCTCAATAATAACAGCAATGAGCATTGAAATTATAAGACCGCCGAGAAAACCGAAGATTGCATAACGAGTTTCGTTAGGAGAGGAATGGTGAACCGGAGTACTTGCAAGTCTGCCGAAAGGCACTGCTTCGCCGCCTGAGTAGTACTGAGAGAACACCTTGGGAGCTGCATTTCTGAGTGCATTGGCGGTGTCTGCACAGGTCTGTGCATCTGAGCCTCTGACGGTGATAGAAAGGATATTGGACTCTTCAACGCTATTAATGTAAACGCTGTATCCTGCCGGAATAATATCAAGCATTTCCTCGGAATAACGGAAAATAACCGAACAGTTATCAGCAAGATTTGCAGAAGCGCTGATGGCAGCCGAATTCATTTTGTTATCATCATTATCATCTTCATCGGTATTGGTTACATACTTGATGCAGATCATTGAGCTTGCGGAATAGGTCTTGGGAATGAAATTATCCGCATAAATGTAAGCTCCGAGAGCCGCAACGACTGAAACAATGATAATCAGCTTTATATGAGCCAAGAACATCTTGAGTATGGCGTTTATGGTGATATCTCTCATATTTTCATCTCCTATAAAATCGTTAGCATGACAATTATATATCACATGTGGAAGATATTAATTCCTATAAAGAATTAAGACGCTTTCCGAATATTATCCTAAGATACTGAGCAGTACACCTGCCGCAACAGCAGAACCGATAACGCCTGCAACATTGGGGCCCATTGCATGCATCAAAAGGAAGTTTGAGGGGTTCTCCTGTTGGCCCACCTTATTGGCAACACGGGCAGCCATTGGAACGGCGGAAACACCGGCGGAACCGATAAGAGGATTAACCTTACCCTTGGTGAATATATACATAAGTTTACCGAAGAGCACACCGCCTGCGGTACCTACTGAGAATGCGGCAAGTCCCAAACCGATAATAAGTATGGTCTTGAGGGACAGGAATGCCTGTCCGGTAGCAGTAGCACCCACGGTAACGCCCAAGAATATTGTGATAATATTCATCAGCTCGTTTTGTGCAGTCTTGAATATTCTGTCTACAACTCCGCTTTCCTTGAAGAGATTGCCCAGCATAAGCATGCCTACTAAGGGAGCGGCAGAGGGCAGCAGAAGCGCTACAACAACGGTAACGATAATTGGGAATAAAATCTTCTCAAGCTTGGAAACGGGACGAAGCTGTTTCATGACAACAGAGCGTTCCTTTTTGGTGGTGAGAAGCTTCATAATAGGAGGCTGAATAATGGGTACCAACGCCATATATGAGTATGCCGCAACGGCTATAGGCCCCAAAAGCTCGGGGGCAAGCTTTGTGGTAACATAAATTGCGGTAGGACCGTCAGCACCGCCAATGATGCCGATTGCGCCTGCCTGTTCATCGGTAAAGCCCATAAATGAGGCTGCAATGAAGGTAATGAAAATACCGATCTGTGCTGCGGCGCCTAAGAGGAAGCTCTTGGGGTTTGCAATAAGAGGACCGAAATCGGTCATACAGCCTATTCCGAGGAATATAAGAGGAGGATAGATACCAAGCTTTACACCTTGATAGAGGTAGTAAAGCAGTCCGCCGTACTCAGGTTTGTTCACATACTGAATGCCGTTAAGCTCAGTTATAGCGTAGTTTATGGTCTCCCCCGGATGCTCAAGCATGTAAGTATCGAGAGGAATCATGGTGGTTGAGGGGGGCGCCATGATCGGCGGATAGAGGTTAACAAGCAACATACCGAAGGCTATCGGTAACAGAAGCAATGGCTCATACTGTTTTTTGATTGCAAGAAACAGGAGAAAACAGGAAATCGCAATCATAACATAGTTCTGCCATGTCAACGCGGAGAGACCCGAATCAAGGTACAAACCCTTAAGAGACTCGAGAAAACCTGAAAGTATTGCCACTTAAAAACCCCTCCTTGATGTGATATTCTGCATTACACCTGCGCTGTACCAAGGAAGCGAAGCACCGTCAACTGAGCGTTTGACATTAACCACCCGAACGGGTTTATTGTAATATGCCTCTACGGCGGCGGTAATTACAGCGATAGTCTCGAGATCGTCGTTCTTTGATTCAGAGGAAGCGGTAGGAGTAGATGTTGAAGCAGGTGCACTTAACGCGGTTTTGGGAATATCTGCGGAAACTGTTTTTGCTTTTTTCTTGGATTTATTCTGAAAAAAGCTCACGATGGCTCCATAGATTTTAATAACCAAAATCAGCAAAGCCAAAGCCATAAGCACAACGGTAAATCCGGTGACGAGTATCACAAGCGAACGGTTCGGTTCGGCTGAAGCTATGATAAAATTCATAAAATCTACCTTTCATTAAGCTTTTAGCGAAGCGTATAAAGAACAACGCTCCAAAATTTTCATACACAATTATTTTATACTTATTTTTGGTATTTTGCAAGGGTTAAAAGTCAATTTTGCATATATTTTTTGACAAAATCGCCGATATTTCAATTTAATATTAAGACTTTTTGAAAATATGTTTTAATAAAGAAAAATACCTCCCCTGTTTTTTAAGGGGAGGTACGGTTCACAGTATTATGCAAATAAGACCGTTACAGCCATCATTAATGATTTTTTCCATGGTTTCACAGAGCTTGCGTCTTGCATCCGTTGGCATACGGTAAAGCTTGTTTTGAAGTCCCTCATTCACAAGTTCATGGACAGATTTGCCGAAAATATCGGACTCCCAAATTTTCACCGGGTCTTCCTCGAACTCTTTTAGCAGGAATTTTACCAAATCCTCGGACTGCTGTTCACTGCCCACAATGGGCGTCACCTGGGCGGTAGTTTCTATCCTCATCATATGGACAGACGGCGCCGACGCTTTGAGTTTTACGCCGTATTTTCCGCTTTGCTTAATTATTTCAGGCTCGGACAGCTCAAGCTCTTCCATAGTGGGCATGACGATTCCGTAGCCGGTATCAAGTACATTTTCGTAAGCCTCGGCAATCCGTTCATATCTGCTTTGCCTTTCTCTGAGGTCCGAGAAGCTTTGAAGCAATGCTCTTTCGTCGGGGATTTCAAGGCCTGTTTCCTCGGATAACACTTTGTAGAAAAGGCCTGAATCCAGGAATACGCTGATTGTAGCTTTCCCCTGTCCCAAGTCAATGGAGGAAAGTTTGGACGCGGTAATATATTCGTTGTCGCAGACAGATTCGGCTATACCGCTGACTTCACGAAGCTTTTGCGTGCTTGAAGCATGCTTTCTTATATCATCAAGCACAGAGGATTTAAGCCAATGGTCATGTGGCAAGGAGAGTATCCATGAGGGAATGTCAACTTCAATCTCGCTGACGGGAAATTCAAGGAGAATCTGTGCCAGTATCCGCTTTATTTCCATTTCATCAAGTTCGAGGCAAGAGATGGGAATTACCGGAACCATGTACTTGCTTGAGAGTGTTGAAGATAAGGCTATGGCTTCCTGGGAAGTGGGCTGTGTTGTATTTAGAAGTATAACAAAAGGCTTATTAATTTCCTTAAGCTCATTTACTACACGCTCCTCTGCTTCGATATATGCCTCCCTTTCGATTTCACCTATAGAACCGTCCGTTGTAATTACCAAACCTATTGTGCTGTGGTCGTTTATTACTTTGCTTGTGCCGTACTCCGCTGCTTTTTCGAAGGGGATTTCCTCCTCAAACCAGGGAGTTTTCACCATTCGGGGAGTGTCCTCCTCCATATATCCCAATGCCTCGGGAATCACATAACCTACGCAGTCAATCATTCTCACCGAAAGATTCACATTGTCGCCTAAGTCAATATCCACCGCGTCCTCAGGTATGAACTTCGGCTCGGTTGTCATGATTGTTCTACCTGCCGAGGACTGGGGCAGTTCATCCTGTGCCCTCTCACGACGGAAGTCATCACCTATATTCGGTATCACCAATGTATCCATAAATCTTTTGGTAAATGTGGATTTACCTGTGCGAACAGGGCCGACTACTCCGATGTATATATCTCCGCCTGTTCTGCGTGCTATATCTTTATATATATTTCTCTGTTCCAATTTTTGCCTCCGTATATATTGATTATTTGGTTAAGTTCTGAAAATCATTATCATTTGGGGGGATTTCAGTTCATCGTCTGTTATGCAGTTTTCTTCAAGCACTGTCCCAAGACAGGTACTGTAGCGTTTAGAGATATCCCACATACTCTCACCTTCATCGGCAAAATACAGGGTAAGGGGTGAATGGGGATTTTCTTTTTTAGTATCGGAAACAGTACAAACCGAAGATACGGTGTTCAGGTTTTCTTTGGTGCAAAGAACCGACTCAAGCTTTACATCTATACGAAGTTCCATGTTGTTTGCGTCGCCTAACCTATAGCTTAAGGTACTGATTTCTCCCTTGATGCGTGAAATATCGGTAAAGCCCTCCCCTACCACATGGCAGTGATTGAGATTTACCTGACGGTCAATGCAAATAAGTTCATCCTCCGCTGTCACCGCCAGAATAGATATGTCGGCTTTTCCGCTAAACTCTGCGGTGCTGTCGGAAAGCTCTCCTTTGAAATGAGGTGTATCGTAAAATATGTCCAGGATTTTTACGATGCTTTTTTCTCCTAAGGAAATATCTGTTTTCTCGCTGAAACTTATACTTATGGGGGAAACCTTTGTAAGTATGGGAACTATATCGGAGTTGAGCGTGGTTTCATAGTCGGTGGAGTATGCGTCGCAGATATACTCAGCTTCCTTTTCCCTGTATCCGCTTACACTTACACACAGGCTTGCTTCAAGGTGAATAACCGGCTCGGAGGTAACTGCCTCGGTCTTGAGAGTTACATCAAAGGTGTCCACATTTACATTCACGCAGGTTATGTCGCAAATTTCATCGGTAACAGATACAACCTCTGTAAACGGCACACTGCACACATAATGATCCACCTCACCGGTGGAGGCATCGGTGATATACAGAAGTCTTAAAATCAAATCTCCCTTTAGGGTAAGTCTGTCTTTAGACAGGTTGTGCTCGGCAAGATTACAGCTTAGTTTGCTCATAACAAGAGTTTCCACAGGCTTTTGATGGGAGAATGTAACCGCTTCGCTGATGCTTAATCTGTCCTCGGTAAAAATCTTGGTCTCCGCTAAAGATACTTTCTCAAGTTTTGTCTGTAAATCCGAAGTCGTATCATCGGTAAACAGATGCAAAAGTTTTCGTTCACTGACCTTAATGTTAAGGGAGAAAGCCCCGTGAACCGTTAAGCGTCTTTGGGTTAAGGCTCTGCAGTTGATATATTCAGGTTTTGGGGTTATATCTATGATATGCTCCCCCACCTCTTGATTTATGGGAATTGTGGCTGTAAAAGGCTCGGACTGTTCACAGCATCTGAGCGCCTTTTTGCCTGCGTCTGTGTAGAGTACGGTTATCACCGTTGTGCCTTCAACGCGAAGCTGACCTGAACTCAGGTTTTTGGTGAATATTTTGACCTTCATGGAACATTTGAGAATCTTCTCAATGTCTGCACAATAGTCGGGAAGTGTAAAATCCAAGTCTATTGACTGTTGATTCGAGATGCTGAGCACGTCTTTTGTTGTGAGAATAGGTGTTTCTCGCAAATTGTAATCCATAATTTTTCTCTCCTTTTATGTTCTAACACATTGTATTAGGGAGAGACGGCAATTATGATAATTTTGCATAAAAATAACCGCCTGCATTAAAGCAAGCGGTTATTATTTTAGGTTGATTAATTATTTTGTAGTAAACTTTTCGCCGATAGGAGTGGATACGGAAATATTTGCAACATACTTCTGAATAGCGGTAGCATCCTTAACATTGATAGCTGAGTTTTGGTCAGCGTCACAAGCGAGTTTTGCTATTCTGTCTGTAATGTTTTCGATGCCGGCGGAGTGCTTCTGAATCAGTGTTGCGTCCTTGATATTTACCTTGCCGTCCATATCTGCATCACCGAGAAGGTAAGAATATGTAATATCCTCGGGATCTGTAGGCCGTGCTGAAGGCTCTGTTGATTCTGAAGGCA
>JAUNJO010000073.1 GCA_030533225.1 Eubacteriales bacterium | reverse complement strand
ACTTTTGAAAAGCAGTTAGAAAAAGAGTATTTCTTCTTAAAAAATAACAATCTGCACACAGTAGCCGATATTACCGCTTTTGCCAAAAGCCGTGAAACCGAAATTGCCGCCCTTGATGCAGAGCGAAAATCTATTCGCAACAGCAACCGCCACCCTAAATCCAATGAGGAACGGCAGGAAAAGTTGAAAGCCGCACGGGAGATTACAAAGAAAATCAAGCCATTGCGAGAGAAATTGAAATTAGCAGACTCCGTTTTGGAGCATTATCCGAAAGTTTGGGAGCTGCTGAAAACCGAGCGTGATATAGAGCAAAATTCACGCACAAGAACGAAACACAAAGAAAGGAACTATGACCGATGAAAAACACAACGAAAAATATTATGATTACAAATTTACACGCCTTTGAGGGACACCCCTACAAGGTGCAGGACAACGAGGAAATGAACGCTTTAATTGAGAGTATTCAGGAGCAAGGGATTTTATCTCCGATTATTGTTCGCCCGAAGGAAAATACCGAAAATGAATATGAAATCATATCGGGACACCGAAGGGTGCGAGCCGCAACGAAGGCAGGGATGGAAGAAATCCCTGCTATTATTTTGCCCTTAGACCGTGACGCTGCTGCTATTGCGGTGGTGGACAGCAATTTGCACCGTGAGCATATTTTGCCTTCCGAAAAGGCATTTGCGTATAAGCTGAAAGCTGAAGCATTATCACGGCAAGGAAAAAGAACAGATTTAACTTCGTGCCAAGTTGGCACGAAGTTTCGCACGGATTATGTAATGGCAGAAAGTGTTGACGATAGTGCAAGACAAATTCAAAGGTATATCCGCCTTACAAACTTAATCGCTCCCATTTTGGATATGGTGGACGAGGGGCGGATTGCTTTTACTCCCGCAGTAGAAATCTCTTATTTACTGCCCGAAGAACAACAAATGCTGCTTTCGGAAATGGAATACAACGACTGCACCCCCAATCTTTCCCAAGCACAGCGGCTAAAGGAACTCAGTATGCAGGGCTTGCTTACGGTGGAACGGCTGTCCGCCATTATGTGCGAAGAAAAAGCAAACCAAAAGGAACGGATAAGAATCCCTGCTGACCGTATCCGAAAATACTTTCCGAGCGGCTATACCACCGCTCAGATGGAAGAAACCATTGTCAAGCTCTGTGAAGCGTACCACAAAAAACGGCTTCGTGACCGAGATTCAAGATAGGAGGTGCGCTTATGGATTTTAAGATGAACGCAGTCATTCACAGAGGGAGGGACTACCCCAAGTCCCTCGCCTCTTTTCAGCACAAGCGAATGGAATTTATAGAACAGGAATTACGGGCATTTGATACCGAAACGCTCCGCACCTTTATCCTTTCCTTGCAGCGCAACGGGCGCACAATGGAAAAGATTACGGGCTTAAAGGTATAATGCACACAGATAAAGGAGGGCTATTTTATGGCAAAGAAAGTAAAACGAATGACAGACGACAACCGGGGCGTAGCCATCTACGCCCGAAAGTCCCGTGTTACCAATAAGGGTGACAGCATCGGCGTACAGTTCAAGCAATGTGCGGAATATGCCAGGCGGGAATTATCCCTTGATGACGACTACACCTTTATGGATTACGAGGACAAGGGTTTAAGCGGATATTTTTCCGACAGACCCAATTTTCAGCGTATGCTCCACGATATTGAAATGGGCAAGATTCGTGCCCTTGTATGCTATAAGTTAGATCGTGTAGGCAGACGAACAAGTGACCTTTTAAGATTGCTTGACTTTTTAGAAAAGCACAAGGTGGATTTGCTTATCTGCTCTAACAATATCAACACCGCTTCCGGTGTATCGAAAATCTTTATTCAGATTTTTGCTGTTGTTGCTGAATTTGAGCGTGATACCTTAACGGAACGTATCACAGACAACATGATGGAGCTTGCAAAGGACGGACGGTGGCTGGGCGGTAATACCCCTACCGGATTTTCCGTCAAAAGAGTTACCACAGGAAGCGGAAAGAATAAATCTGCATACAGCTTTTTGGAGAGCATACCAGAAGAAAAAACGATGATGCAGAAATTATATACGATTTTTGCTGAGCTTCGTTCCATTAAGAAAGCGGCAGACAAAATGAATGAATTGGGATATACCACAAAGCAGGGGGCAAGGTTCAACTCTTCTACGGTTCGCCTGCTCTTACGAAATCCTGTTTACTGCGTGGCTGATGAAAACGCCTACAATTATTTTTATGAGAACGGCGGCGGGCTTTGTGAGGAACTTTCAGCCTTTGACGGCAAGCACGGCATTTCAGCGTATAACAAAACCGACCAGGAGAAATTCGAGGATGCAGACAGTACTTTTATCAATCCCAAATTCGTGCAGACTATTTCAGCAAAACCCGTTTCCGAATGGATTATCTCTGTGGGCAGGCACGAAGGATTTATTCCAAGTCAGCAATGGATAGACACACAAAATATGCTGGACGCTATTGCAGAAAAGTATAACAGACCGCACCGCAAAACCAATGCTCTGCTTTCGGGTTTGGTGTACTGTCCGTTCTGCGGCAAACGGCTTCGTGTTATTTCCGAATCCAACCGATGGACAAACGGGAAACCCCGCTTTAAGTATGTTTGCCCCGGCTTCCGTGATAATGAATGTGATTTTAAGGCAGTTGACGGTGTGTTGCTTGATGAATTTGTGGTACAACAGCTTTCCCACCTTGCAGATGAGGACAGCGAATATTTTGTAAAACTGCTCAATCAAAAGGCTTCGGATATATTCAGCAATTCACAAAATGAAAGGGAGCTTTCTGATCTAAAGAAAAAGAAATCTCAGCTTGAAACCGCAATTTCTAATCAAGTTAAAAATATGCGTGAAATCAGTGAGGATTTGAAGCGTTTTGTGCAGGAGGATATAAAAAACCTGACCGATGAGCTTCGGGAGGTAGAAACCTTGTTTGCAAAGTTAGAGGATAGCCGCCACAGTCAGATGTACGCTATCCGGGAGATTGAGGAAATAAAGGATCGCCTGCTTTCCTTCGGAAATTATGCAAAGGAAGCACAGCCGGATGTGCTGGTAACGCTGATACAGACCTTCGTGGAGCGTATTTATATTGTTGATGAAAACGATGAGCGTTACTGCCATATCTTTATAAAAGGTTGCTCGAAAGAAGACTATGATGACTTCTTCCGGGCAACCGGATACATAGAAAATACCGACGACAACGGTGTTATTTCAGGAAAATTGCCTTTGTGTGATTCAGATGAGTGTTGCAAAGCCTATATGCTGCGTCCGTTTATGATTACACTTCATAATTTTCTTTCAGACGAAAGCTTTTCCAACAGTGTATTTCGTAATGATCCAAGTTGTGCATGGTGGGGGGTCTTCGACATAACTCGAACAATCAATGCAGCCTACAGGCATTCCAAAACAAAAGAGATCTTCTGAGCCTATGCGGATTCCAACAATCACATCATCTTGCACAAGGAATTCAGCATCTTCTAAAGATAAAGCTTCACCCTTCATCGAAGCCATCCTCCCAAGTGCCTCCTTCTTATCAATTTTATATGTAACAGAGTCAGTAGTTTCCTGATATTCCCTTAACTCATAGTGCTTAACCTGCTCGATCAGAGGAGTGTTTTTAAACATTAACCTTACTTTCTCAGGGATGGATTGCCCCTCAACCTCTATATATCTCGGTTCCTTAGGTATCTCAGTATCTCAATGCTTGTCAGACTGCTGCAGTCATAAAAAGTCTCTTCTCCGAAGCTTGTTACACTGTTTTCGATTCTAACTGACACAACACCACATAATTTACGGCCTGTATCAGGCAAGAGCGCGCTTCAGCTTTTCAATCATTTCGTCGATGTGTTTTTCTTCAACAATGAGCGGGGGAACGAAACGAATCACATTTCCCTGTGCCTGAATAATCAGCAGGCCTTCCTCGATCGTGCGGCGGTTCACCTCTGCCAGCGGTTTCGTAACCACAATTCCCTGCATCAGTCCCTTTCCCTTTCTTGCAGTGACGCAGTCCAGCTCACTTACAAGCTCATTCAGCCTCTTTTCCAGATATGGGGCCACCCGATTCACATGGCCTACGATATCATTTTCCTCAAAAATGCGGATTACCGTCTTGACCGCTGTGCAGGCGAGGGGGTTCCCTCCATAGGTCGCACCATGGTCCCCCGGCTTAAGAGAGTGGGACGCCACCTCCTCGGTCATGGCAAATGCGCCAACCGGGACACCGTTTCCGATGGCCTTCGCCATAGCCAGTATGTCCGGCTTCACCCCAAAGCCCTGCCATGCGAACATGGAGCCGGTGCGTCCCATGCCGCACTGAACCTCGTCGCAGATCATCAGGATGCCATTTTCATCACAGATTTTGCGGATGCCCTCCATAAACTCCTGTGTGGCGAGGTTAATCCCGCCTTCGCCCTGGAGGGGCTCAAGGATAATGGCGCAGGTCTTGTCATTTACCAGCGCTTTCACGCTC
>JAUNJO010000072.1 GCA_030533225.1 Eubacteriales bacterium | reverse complement strand
GATAAGACTTAATAAATTAGCTAACGGCGTTGAGCTTTAATAAACGGTTCAGCGCCGTTATTATATCTTTATTCTATCCTTTTTACTGATTGAAAAGCATATATAAATCGGTTATAATTATGAATATAAAAGATTCTAAGGGGAAAAAGGAAATGACGTTCAACAAGATATCGGAAGATAATTAGATTATACTTTTGTTATCGGGCATGCTTGACGCAGCAAACGCTCCAAGGCTTGAGACTGAGCTGAAAAACAGTATAAACAAAGTTGAAAAGCTCGTTTTTGATTTTAAGGAGCTTGAGTATATTTCTTCGGCCGGACTTCGTGTTTTGCTCAGTACCCGGAAAGTTATGAATAAGCAGGGTAAAATGATAGTACGCAACGTAAACGATACAATAGCTGATGTTTTTGAGATAACAGGATTTGCCGATATAATTACTATCGAGTGATTTATCTATAATCCGTAACAACAGGAGGTATAAGTATGCCTATGTTTATGAGGCTGTCACTTACGGCGGCGGTGCCGGTAATATTCTCGGTTCTAATGTATCTGATTGATAAAAAAACAGGATTCAATAAATTAAAATACATATATAAACAGATAATCATTGGACTTGTCTTTGGTATAATTGCAATTTTCGGCACCGAATTTGGCGTTAATGTTGACGGTGCGAATATTAATGTCCGCAATGCGGCACCGCTTTGTGCAGGTCTTATTTTCGGTGCGCCTGCCGGAATTATCTCCGGAGTAATAGGCGGAATAGAGCGCTTTTTTGCAGCCTTCTGGGGCGCAGGCGCTTATACGCAGATAGCTTGCTCCATAACGACGGTATTAGCAGGTGTTTTTGCCGCTGTAACACGGAAATTTCTGTTTGACAACAAGAAAACATCTTGGTTTTACGGATTAGTTATTGCAGCATTAACTGAGATATTTGATATGCTGATGATATTCTTAACTAATTTGTCGGACGTGCATACTGCGTTTTCCGTTGTTCGTGAATGTACGTTTTTGATGGTTTCCATAAATGCATTGGCAGTTATGTTTGCGATTTTAATTGTTTCATTTATAGGAAACCATAAAAGACGGGAACGTCATGAAATGCGCAGGATATCCCAGACGTTCTCGCGTTGGCTGCTTTTATGTGTATCTGTTGCGTTTGTTATAACGATTGGCTTTTCAATGTTTTTGCAGTCGCAGCTTGCGCAAAGTGACACACTTGAATTATTAAGTCTGAATATTGATGATGTAAAAGCTGATATAAGCGACGCGTCAGATGAGAATTTACTTAGTTTAACAAAATTGGTTGCAAAGGATATTTCGAGTCAGGAAGATATCTCGGAAAATTATCTCAACGAGCTTCAGGAAAAGTATGATGTGGCTGAAATAAATATAGTCGATGAAAGAGGAATCATTGTATTCACAACCTACGACGCTTTCATTAATTACAATATGAACGACGGTGAGCAGTCGAGGGAATTTCTTGTGTTATTGGACGGCGAGACCAAGGAATTTGTGCAGAAATACAGTCCTACTGCTTATGACTCAAGTCTTATGAGAAAATATGCCGGAGTTGCTCTTGACAGCGGTTTTGTTCAGGTTGCTTATGATGCACAACGTTTTCAGCGTGATATTGACAAACAGGTTATCGGTGCTACCCGAAACCGTCATGTGGGGGAAAACGGCGCGATAATAATCGCAAATGAAAAAGGGGAAATAGTAAGCGACAGAAACGATAATGAGGGAGAAAATATCGGTATTACCGGAATAAGTATTGATACTGATAATACGGCGCAGGAGGAATGCTTTACTGCCGAGGTTTACGGTAAGCCGTGTTATTGTATGTATGTTGTGTCTGAGGGATATTATATTGTTGCGTTTGTTCCTCAGGCTGATGTAGAGTTTTCAAAAGATTTATCAATTTATATAACAGCGTTTATGCTTTTTGTTGTGTTTGGGGTGCTTTTTGTCCTTGTGTACCTGCTGATTAAAAAGCTCATCGTCAACAACATCCGAAAGATAAATAACTCTCTCGCCGAAATTACGGGCGGCAACCTTGATGTTACGGTTGACGTACGGAGCAATGAGGAGTTTGCTTCACTCTCAGATGATATTAACTCAACCGTTGTTACGCTGAAAGGATATATAGCTGAGGCGGCAGCACGAATTGACAAAGAGCTTGAATTTGCAAAGACCATTCAATATTCGGCTTTACCGAGTGTATTTCCGCCATACCCGAACAAGACTGAATTTGATATTTACGCAAGTATGACAACAGCGAAAGAGGTCGGCGGTGATTTCTATGATTTTTACCTGCTTGGTGAAAACAGATTAGCATTTTTAATTGCCGATGTTTCCGGTAAGGGTATCCCAGCTGCCATGTTTATGATGACCGCAAAAACGCTGATAAAAAGCCTTGCGGAGGCAGGAAATGAAATAAACGACGTGTTTACAATGGCAAATGAAGAGCTTTGTGAAAATAATGACGCCGGAATGTTTGTTACGGCGTGGATGGGAATACTTGATCTGAAAACCGGACATGTCGACTTTGCGAATGCCGGTCATAATCCGCCGCTTATTCGCCGCAGGGACGGTTCTTTTGAGTATCTTAAATGTCCTGCGGGATTTGTTCTTGCCGGAATGAACGGTATAAAATATCGCAAAAATGAACTTCAGCTTGAGCCGGGCGACGAAATTTTCCTATATACCGACGGTGTGACCGAAGCAACGGATGCTCAGAAAAACGCTTATGGCGGGGAAAGATTGCTCAGACTCCTGAACGAAAATAAATCTGTTGCTTCAAAGTCACTGTGCGAGCTTGTAAAGAATGATATTGACAGATTTGCAGGGGATGCTCCGCAATTTGACGATATTACTATGCTTAGTCTTAAGTACAATAATAAGATGGAGTAGAAAAAATGAAAGAGTTAACCATTGATGCAAGGGTTGATAATATTAAATCGGTAACTGATTTTGTTGATGAGCAGCTTGAAGCGTTTGAATGTCCTCTAAAGGCGAAAATGCAGATTGATATTGCTATTGACGAATTGTTCGGAAATATTGCTCATTACGCATATAAACCCGATGTAGGCCCTGCTACTGTTCGCGTCGAAGTAAGCGAAAACCCTCTTGCGGTTATTATCACCTTTATTGACCGTGGAGTGCAGTATGATCCGCTTTCCGCCGAGGAGCCTGACACAACGCTTTCGGCGGAAGAACGCAGGATTGGCGGCCTTGGAATATATATTGTTAAAAAAAGTATGGATGAAATCACTTATGAATATAAGGACGGACAGAATATACTTAAAATCAAGAAAAACATTTAGTCAAGGGAGATGCTTTGAATAGCCGGATTCTCAGAGGAGTAAATTTAGAAAAATTATGAGGTAGCATTTGTGAAATATATATTTTTTTATGCCAAATTTGCGCTTATACAATATGATTATAGAGGGAAGAGTTCGTACATTACAATGCTGAAACATATTGCATTATACTCAGATGTATGTTATACTGTTATTCAGAACGAACGATTTGAATGAAGGGGTGATTAGGTGGCGAATTATACAGAAGAACAATGGAATGTCAAAAAAAATGAGCTTATGGAAAAGTGCTTTAACGGCTTTGCCGATTTAGGACTCCACGGCACCGGTATTCGTACCTTGGCTAAGCATTGCGGATATAATACATCTATGATTTATACATATTTCAAGGATTTAGACGACCTTATCATTCAGTCCACCGAACATTGCATGAGCAAGGTGGAAGATGATTTTATGGCAAAAGCCCCTACAAATGTAGAGGACTTGTGGCGGTTTATGGACGAGATACCATATTGGACGGCAAAAAAGCACGGCAAGAAATACCGCCTGATGTATCAGGTCTACACCCACCCGAAATACAGAGAATACGGTAAAGTATTCTTTGAGGGTGTAGATAAGCGATACACCGAATACGCCAAGAGTTTAGAGGATAAGCTGGGTATTCCATATGAAAAACTGACGCCCATGATATTCATTTTAGTCAGAGCCTGCGTCCACTACGCACTGATTGAGGATGAGTTCTATCTGAAATCCCAGATAGAAATGCTGAAAGAAACCCTTGAACTATTTATTATGAAATATAACCCCAAAAAAGCCTCCCCTGTGTAAGGGGAGGTGGCAAAAATCTTGATTTTTGTCGGAGGGGTTGTGTGCGGTGAGTAAAACATTTATTAAGTGATGACATACCTTTTTACAACCCTTAAGTCACTTCGTGACAGCTTTTTTTACACAAAGGAGTCTATACACTTTAACCCAACTATTGACAAAGAACCTTGTCAAATAACTTTTAGGAGGCAAACACAATGAAAAAACGAATGTTAAGCATAGTGCTTACCCTTTGTATGGTACTGACCTTGGTGCCCACAACTGCTTTTGCGGCGGAGAGTATAACGCCGACAACACCTGAAAGGGACAGAAACGGTGTGTACCAAATCGGTACAAAGGAAGAGCTGTACTGGTTTGCAGATAAGGTCAATAATGACAATGTGAATTACGGCAGCGCAAGCGCAGTGCTGACAGCGGATATTGTTGTCAACACAGGTGTGCTGAAAGCAGACGGAACATTAAACA
>JAUNJO010000023.1 GCA_030533225.1 Eubacteriales bacterium | reverse complement strand
ATTATTATTCGCCAAGCTTACTGGTTTGTCGGTTAGTCAAGGAGTCTAAAAAGGCTCCATTTTGTATCGGTTGGTTGGAAATCCATAAAGGCTCCCTTGTGCAAAGGGAGCTGTCAGCAAAGCTGACTGAGGGATTGCTTTACCGCAAGGTCGATATACTCACAAACTCCACGGAAGTTTCCGGTGACTTCGTTGTTAGGAACGCGGATAACGGTAAGCCCATAACCCTCCAGAAAAGCAGTGCGCTCTGCATCTCTTTGTGGTTCGTCCGCTTGATAGTGCTGAGACCCATCCAATTCGATGACGAGTTTTGCTTCTGCACAGTAAAAATCGGCGATATATTTTCCCAGAATTTTTTGCCTTTGAAAGCGGAGGGGGTAGTTACGCAAAAAGTCGTACCACAAACGGCGTTCTTCTTTTGTCATTTCTCGTCGCAGTTGTTTTGCCAACGGAACCAGCTTCTTATTATGTTTCGACTGCATGGCAATCCCTCCGTCACGGCAGAGCCGTGCCACCTCCCTTTGCACAAGGGAGGCGAAGTGCGGTTTACCGAAAAACCTATTTCGGCTTCCTTGTCAGATGGAGGCAAGGTGTATCCCGTATAACACAACGGCTTAAAGCCTGTCAATGCCAAAATTTTTTATTCTTCTGTGTCGGAGTTTTCGGCGGAATCCTCAGCGGTTTCCTCGGCGTCGCGAGGCTTTACGGCACCCTCCGGGTTGTCATCAAAGCCTGCGCCGTCCTCATCGTCAAAGGCAAGGCCGAAAAGCTCGTTTAGACGCTCCTGACTTGTCGTGCCAACTGTGCCGGAGGAAGCTACATTCTCCTCCTCAATGGTCTCAACCTCAGCGATAACCTCCTCGGTGATTTCCTCTGTGGTTACTTCGGGGAAGTATTGCTTGTACCAGATGAGGAACACATAAATTGCCCAGACTTTCCGGGATGTGTCGGCAAGGCCCTCGTAGTGGTCGTCAAGCCAATCCATAATAACATCAATATTAAAGAATTTTTGGGCTGTGGGGGACTGAAATTCCTTTTTCACAATCTCGTAGAATTTATCGTCTTTGAGCCAAACTCTTGTGGGTACGGGGAAGCCCAGCTTTTCTTTCTGCGCAGTTTCCTCGGGAAGATGACGGAGTGCTGCCTGACGCAGAGCGTACTTGGTGTTCTTGCGGTTGACACGAAGGTTCGAGGGGATGGTGGAAGCCACCTTCCAGACCTCTCTGTCAAGGAAGGGAACACGAAGCTCAAGGGAGTTCGCCATGCTCATTCTGTCGGCTTTCAGCAGGATATCGCCAATGAGCCAAAGATTGATGTCGATGTACTGCATCTTGGTGACCTTGTCGTATTTTCTTGCCCGGTTGTAAAAACGCTTTGTAAGGTCCTGAGGACGGGTTGCGATTTCGGGATTTTTGAGAAGCTGTACTTTCTGCTCGTAATTATAAAGGAAAGCGTTGCCGATGAAATCCTCCTCAAGGGGGTCACAGGCGCGGATGATGTAATCTCTGCCCTTGATGTCGGGAAGCTTTCTTGCAATACTGCGGAACAGTTTTCTCACAGGATAGGGGAAAATGCTCTGATAGAGCTTCTGATTCATAGGTGAACGGTAAACCTGATATCCGCCGAAGAGCTCGTCTGCACCTTCACCCGAAAGCACAACCTTAACATGCTCGGAGGCAAGCTTTGAGACGAAGTAAAGGGCAATGCAGGAGGGGTCGGCCAGGGGCTGGTCCATGTGGTACTGAACCGTGGGCACAGCACCCCAGAATTCCTCGCTTGTAATGAGCTTTGTGTAGTGGTCAACGCCGATTTTTTCGGAAAGTCGGGATGCCCAACTGATTTCGTTGTATTTTTCGCCGAAATCAAAGCCTACGGTGAAGGTCTTTTGGTCGGCAAAATAGGTGGAAACATAGCTTGAGTCAACGCCTGAGGACAGGAAGCAGCCAACCTCGACATCCGCAATTTTGTGTGCGTTTACCGAGTCCTCAAAAACCTTTTCAATCATGTCCACAGCCTGTTCTTCGGTCATGTTTTCGTCGGGCTTAAACTTTGCCTCAAAGTATCTCTCGGTGAGGACTTCTCCGTCCTTGTACCAGAGGAAGTGGCCGGGCAAAAGGCAGTAAACATCCTCGAAGAAGGTCTCGGGAGGCACTGCGTATTGGAAAGAAAGGTAGTTGTCAAGTGCTCTGTAGTTGAATTTTTTGATGAATTTCGGGTGCTCTAAGATACTCTTAATCTCCGAGCCGTACACAAGCTCGCCCTCAATAAGGGTGTAGTGCATGGGCTTTATGCCGAAGAAGTCACGGGCAATGAAAACCGAGCCGTCTCGGGTGTTGTAAATTGCGAAGCCGAACATACCCCGAAGCTTCATGAGAAGCTCCTCACCCCACTCCTCGAAGCCGTGAACAAGCACCTCGCTGTCGGTGTTGGTGTAGAAGCTGTGACCTAAATCTATGAGCTTTTGGCGAAGCTCCCTGTAGTTGTAAATCTCGCCGTTAAAGGTGAGAACAAGAGTTTTGTCCTCGTTGTATATAGGCTGATGACCTGCGTCAACATCGATGATGGAAAGACGGCGAAAGCCCATGGAGATGCGCTCATCCTCAAAGAAGCCTGAGGAATCGGGACCTCTGTGGGTGATAACCTCGGTCATCTTCCTGATGGTCTTGTCTCTGTCTACAATCTGACCGGTAAAACCGCAAATTCCGCACATATAAACTATCCTTTCCTTAGTAATCCAATAGGTATTATTTAACTAATACAGTATATCACATAAAAATCTCCCTTGCAATAATTATTTGGCAAGGGAGAGGGTGTGTTTGAGAATTTACGTTTTCTTCTCTTTTCCCGGCTTTTGTGCCGCCGAATTTTCTCTGCCGCCTGAATTCGCCCGAACACCCGGCCGCAAAACTTCTTGAGGATATTTTTCTGGAAAAAGCCAAAAATATATTTACTTTTTCTCTGTGTGGTGTATAATAACAGTAACAATTACTGTTTTTAGAGGTGAACACATGAACATAACCAACGACATTAAATACATCGGTGTCAACGACCATAAAATTGACCTTTTTGAGGGTCAGTACGATGTGCCCAACGGCATGGCATACAACTCCTATGCAATCATCGACGAAAAGATTGCCGTCATGGACACGGTCGACGCCAACTTCACCCATGAGTGGCTGGACAACATCGCAAACGCCCTTGAGGGCAGAAAGCCCGACTACCTTATCGTCCAGCACATGGAGCCCGACCACTCCGCCAATATCGCAAACTTCATGAAGGCTTACCCCGGCGCTACCGTTGTTGCCTCCGCAAAGGCTTTCACTATGATGAAAAACTTTTTCGGCACGGACTTTGCCGACAACCGCATTGTTGTCGGTGAGGGGGACACCCTGTCTTTAGGCACACACACCCTCACCTTTGTCACCGCACCCATGGTCCATTGGCCTGAGGTAATTGTCACCTACGATTCAAAGGACAAGGTGCTCTTCTCTGCAGACGGCTTCGGCAAATTCGGTGCGCTTGATGCTGAGGAGGACTGGGCCTGCGAGGCAAGACGCTACTACATCGGCATCGTGGGAAAATACGGCGCTCAGGTGCAGAATCTGCTCAAGAAAGCCGCCAATTTGGACATTGAGAAAATCTGTCCTCTCCACGGACCTATCCTCACCGAAAACCTCGGCTACTACCTTAACCTCTACAACATCTGGTCAAGCTACGAGCCCGAGGAGGAGGGCATTATGATTGCCTACACCTCTGTTTACGGCAACACCAAAAAGGCTGTGAATCTCCTGGCAGAAAAGCTCAAGCAAAACGGCTGTCCCAAGGTTGTGGTCAACGACCTTGCAAGATGCGACATGGCAGAGGCTGTGGAGGACGCCTTCCGCTACAGCAAGCTGGTTCTTGCCACCACCACCTACAACTCCGAGATTTTCCCCTTTATGCGTGAGTTTATCGACCACCTGACCGAGAGAAATTACCAAAACCGCACAGTCGCTTTCATCGAAAACGGAAGCTGGGCGCCCATGGCAACCAAGGTCATGAAGTCGCTGCTTGAAAAGAGCAAAAACCTCACCTATGCAGAGAACACCGTGAAGATTATCTCTGCTCTCAATGAGGAAAGCACCGAGCAGATTGAAAATCTTGCCGCCGAGCTTTCCAGGGAATACCTTGCTCAGCAGGACACAACCGCCAACAAAAACGACCTTTCCGCACTCTTTAAGATTGGCTACGGACTCTATGTTGTTACCTCAAATGACGGCAAGCGTGACAACGGCTTAATCGTCAATACGGTTACTCAGGTGACCAACACCCCCAACCGCATCGCAGTCACCATCAATAAGGAGAACTACAGCCACCATGTTATCAAGCAGACAGGGATTATGAATGTTAACTGCCTCAGCGTTGACGCTCCTTTCTCCGTCTTTGAGAGGTTCGGCTTCCAAAGCGGCAGAAGCGCCGATAAATTTGCCGACTTCGAGACTCTCAAGTCCGACAACGGACTTGCATTTTTGCCCCGGTACATCAACGCCTTCATGTCACTCAAGGTTGAGCAGTATGTGGACCTTGACACCCACGGAATGTTCATCTGCTCGGTTACCGAAGCAAGAGTTCTCACCGACAGGGAGACCATGACCTACTCATACTATCAGGAAAATGTTAAGCCAAAGCCCGAAACCGAGGGTAAAAAAGGCTATGTATGCAGAATCTGCGGCTATGTTTACGAGGGCGACACTCTCCCCGACGACTTCATCTGTCCCCTTTGCAAACACGGTGCAGCCGATTTTGAAGAAATAGAGTAATATTATAAAATATACAGGAGGATTTCATCATGAACGAAACAAGATTTTTTATTTGCGAGCACTGCGGCAACATCGTAGGTCTCATCAAATCAGCAGGAGTGCCCATCAAGTGCTGCGGTCAGAAAATGACCGAGCTTATACCCGGCACAGTTGAGGCAGCAGTTGAGAAGCACATCCCCGCAGTCAAGGTCGAGGGTAACACCGTCACCGTAAATGTGGGCGAGGTTTCTCACCCCATGACAGAAGAGCACCTCATCCAGTGGGTTTATCTCCAGACCACAAAGGGCGGACAGAGAAAGAACCTTGCAGCAGGACAGGAGCCTGTTGTCAC
The DNA here is from genome assembly GCA_030533225.1 of Eubacteriales bacterium. Classification (GTDB taxonomy): domain Bacteria; phylum Bacillota; class Clostridia; order Oscillospirales; family Acutalibacteraceae; genus Ruminococcoides. The sequence continues at coordinate 19,276 of JAUNJO010000023.1, read as the reverse complement.
CTTCGCTTTAAGCGACGAGGAGCCTGTAGCGGTTTACGCATACTGCAACCTCCACGGCCTCTGGAAAGCAGAAATCTAAGGCTTCCTTTTGCAAATCAAGTTAATATCAATCAACCCCCCGGTTTCCCCGGGGGTTTATTTCTGAAACTAAAGACACCTATCAAAGCGCCCTCTCGGATTATCCGAGAGGGTTTTCTCTTTCAAAATTACGGCAAAATGACAAATCAATATTACAGCAAAAACATATTTATTGACAACTCAATGTTTTGCTGTTACAATATTGTTAAGTTTAATTGACTGTGCGCACGGTTGAATTTGATAAAAGACGGTATTTGTTTTGGAGGCGTTTCCTATGGTTTAGTTTTTCAAAAATTGTAAATCTTCCCGACAGATGGGGTGAGTGTTTATTCAAAAGCTCACAAAATTTATTTATTGTCAGAAAAAATTAGGAGGACTTAGCATGAGAAACAAAAAGAAAATTGCGTTTATCGCTCTCGTTATGGTTGTTGCGCTTATTATGGGAGTGGTTTCTGCTTCCGGTATGACGGCATCGGAGCTTGACCCCAACAACAAATACAAGTATATAGATACGGTTCTCTCTTTGCTGGAGGATAAGATGTCCAGTGAAGCAGAGATAGAGTACTACCGCGAAAGATATGAGTATTACAGCGAAGAAAGTTTAGCTTCACCGGATGAAGCAACTCCCGATTATGTGCTTATCAGCATTTCGACCAATATGGCAATGAGTATGCCTATTGCCGATGTTTACGGTGATATAATCATGTATTCATCAAGTGGCGAGTATCCCTTTGCCTACGGTCTTTGTGTGTATATCCCGAAAACACAGGAGCTCCTCGGCCTGGATACAGCCTACAACAGAGGTATTGACGGAATAGAAAATATCTTCACCGAAGCAGGAGTAGGCAGTCTCATAGGTGATATGGATAACGACAGAAAGCTGACTGTTAAGGACGCTACTTATGTTCAAAAAATTATTGCAGGCATTGAGGGATTTACAGACGATGTAATTTATGCCGCCGAGTTTGACGATACCCTCCCTTGTTCTCTGGCTGACTTCAACCGCGACGGAAAGAGAAACATCAATGACGCAACCGCAATTCAAAAATTCGTTGCAAAAATCGACGCAAAATAAGTCGCTATCCGTAATACAGATTAATAATAATTTCAAAGGCTCTCGGTGACCGAGAGCCTTTCTTTGCAAAAAAACAGGGGCTGTCGCAACTTTTGCTCTTATGCGACAACCCTTTTGCTTTTATGAAAAATCTTATTCGCTTCTTTGAGCTAATTTTGCTTTCTTTCTCCTTCTAATCTTTCTCACCGCCAACACAGTTACGAAAACAATCAGGGCAATTATGAGAAGAATAAGTCCCAAGGCGATGTAGGTGAAAAGTCCTGCACTTCGCAGCATATCCGCAGGAGCAAAGCTCTTATAAACCGTTTTTCTGCCGTCGGGCTGTGCGTATTTTGAGTCCATTTCACCGCCCATGCTCTGCATGTAAGAGGCAATGGCGTACCACTCCTTAATAGGCTCTCCGTTTTTGTCCTTGACGGTGTAGTTTACCAGCTCCTCCAAAGGAATGGGATTGCCCTTTTCGTCACGGGGCACGGTTTTGAGTATGCCGAAGGACTTGCTCTCCACAGTGCCGAGCATTTGTCCCACATACATTCCCGTAACAACGGTGTAGAGCCTGTCGTCCTCGATTTCAGCGGTTGTGCCGTCGTCATTCAGCAGGGCGCAGGAATCCACCTTGTCGAATATCATGCGGTTTTGATTGAAGGAATACTTTACACCACTCATAAACAGCTGTGCGGAGGTCATTATAGGCTGAACCGACGCGTCAACCTCAAAGGCGTTTTTCAGGTCCTCGCCTGTGATATACACCCTCACAAGCTCACCCTCTGTGCCGACGCCCAAAGAGGCGGCATCAAACACACGGGAAACTCTCACCTCTCCCTTGGGGATACTTTCCCGGATAACACCCGACGCGGTCAGGGAAACATCAACATCGTAGCCCTCCTGCTCCACCGCCCACTTGTATGCGTCGGCAAAAAGGTTGCCGAGAGTGGATTCGTGGGCTGTTTCGTAAACCTCATCCACCGTGTCAAATTCGTAACTGTTCGAAAGCAGTACCTCATCGTAGGTCAGGTTGTAATCTTTCAGGTAGCTTTCGTTAATCCGTTGTTTGCAAGCTTCGATATATTCTGCGATTTCTTTGTCGGGAGCAAGGCTCTCATCAATGGGCACAAGCTTATATTCGGAAAGCTCCGTTTTGGTGCCGTCAAAGGTGAAGCGGGCAACGCCCAGGTTTTTGGAATACTCTCCTGCGGACACTATGTAGGTGTCATTCACCTTGATAGGTTCAAACAGTTCGGTGTGGCTGTGTCCCGAGATAATAAGGTCGATGCCGGGGGTTTCCTTCGCCAGAGCGTAGTCCTCTCCCTCGCCCTGTTCGGTGCCCGAATGGGAAAGGCAGATTACAACAGGCTCCTTGCCGTACTTTTCCTTGCAGGCGCTCACGCCCTCGTCAACTATCTTCCGGGCGGTCTGTGCAGGGGACAAAAAGGTCATTCCCGAATTCGGGGAATACGAATGGGATTTCTCACCGAAAATGCCGAAAATCAGAAAGGGCGTTCCGTTTTTTTCGAAGGTATAGTAGTCCTTGACGCCGTAATTCTCAAAGGCTTCCCCGAGGAGTTTCCCCTGTTCGGTGTCCGAGGGCGCTTTGTAATTGGAAATCACGATTTTCGGGGTAGCTTCATCGCTGCTTGCGGCGGCACCCAGCATTGAGGCAAGACCCTCGGGCAGATAGTCAAACTCATGGTTGCCGAAGGTCGTAAAGTCATAACCCATCTTCCCCATGATGTTCAGCTCCAAGGCGTAATCCTTAAAGCCGGTCTGAAAAAGCGAGCCCATGGAGAAGTCACCGCCGTCAAGAAGCAGTACATTCTCGTGATTTGCCCTTTCGTTATTTATAGCCGTCATGAGCCTTGCGTAACCGCCTGCTTCCTCTCCCCTGTCATTTGTCACAGGCAGGAAGTGAGAGTGCAAATCGTGGGTAAAAAGCACGGTGAAGTCCCCGTCATCCCCTTTGGCAAAAGCGGTGACACAAAGCGCAGATATAAGAAGAACGCACAGGCAAAGAGATAGGATTTTCACAGCAAATTTATTCATAAAAACACCCCAAATCAAGCAGAGAAAAAGCTGGACACAAAAATTTCAAGTCCGATTAAAACCAGGATTACACCGCCCAGAACAGACGCCTTGCCCTTGAGCCTTGTGCCCAGGTTTTTGCCGATTATTATGCCGGCAAAGCAGATAAGAAAGGTCATAAACGCGATAATTCCCGCATTCAGAAGCGCTCCCCAAACATTGTATCCGGAGATTGTAAAGCCTACGGAGAGAGCGTCGATAGAGGTGGCAACTCCCTGAATCATAAGGCCCGAAAAGGTGAGTTTTCTCAACCCCACCTCGTCTTCTCCCTTAATGCCCTCGTAAATCATCTTGCCGCCGATAAATGCAAGCAAAATAAGAGCAATATATGGGATGAATTTCTGAAAAACCGTGAAATAGGTCACGAGAGTGTGAACACACACCCAGCCGATAAGGGGCATAATTCCCTGAAAAATGCCGAAAACTCCCGCAACGCAGGTCATCTTGCGGATTTTCATGGAAGGCTCGGCGAGGCCGTTGGCAAGTGACACGGAAAAAGCATCCATAGCAAGTCCCACACCCAAACCCAAGGCTGTCAAAAAGAACGAGATATTGTAGTCCATAATTCCTCCGATTTTAAGTCTAAATCAATTATAGCACAGAAAATCCATCCGTCAACAAAGGCAGGCTGTGATACAAATTACCACAGCCTGTATATATTTATTACTTCTTGTGTCCAATAAGTCCAAAAAGCTTTGAAAATTCCATAACCGCCACGGGCACAAACACCAAACCGACTGCGATTACGTATAACTGCCAAGGCAGATACACAAGTCCGAAAGCGATGTTGACGCCTGGAACAAAGAGCACAAACATTACCATTGCCATGGATATAAGCGCTGCACCTGTTAAGGTTTTATTGCTGAAAGGTCCGATCTTGAAAAGCGAGTGGTCACTGCGCATATTGAACGCCTGAACAACCTGAGAAAGTGCAAGCACCGCGAATGCCATGGTCTGACCTGCGGCTAAATCTCCCGTAAACTTCCATCCGAGTACAAAGCCTGCAAGTGCAAGGGAGGCAAACATAAGTCCCTGAAGCACTATTCTGACACCTAAGCCGTGGGCAAAAAGTCCCTCTGTCTTGGGTTTGGGAGGATTATCCATAACGTCGCTCTCCACTGCCTCCATGCCCAAAGCGATTGCAGGAAGCGAATCGGTTACAAGGTTAATCCAAAGAAGCTGCATCGAGAGTAAGGGTGTTTCTTTCCACACAAGCATAGCAACAAACACAGCCACAACTTCACCGATATTTGTGCCCAGCAGGAAGCCGACTACCTTTTTGATATTGGCATAAATGCCTCTGCCCTCTCTCACCGCGTCAACAATGGTTGCAAAGTTATCGTCGGTCAAGGTCATGTCGGAAGCGCCCTTTGCAACATCCGTTCCGGTGATACCCATAGCACAGCCGATGTCGGCGGCCTTCAGGGCAGGAGCGTCGTTTACGCCGTCGCCGGTCATGGAAACAACCTGACCTTTTCTCTGCCAAGCCTTGACAATTCTAATCTTGTTTTCAGGAGAAACCCGGGCGTAAACCGAAATGTTCTCCACCGCTTCATCAAGCTGAGAATCGGTCATTTCGTCAAGCTCGGCGCCTGTCAAAGCTCTGTCGCCCTCTCTGAAAATACCAAGCTCCTTTGCAATGGCGGTAGCGGTGACAACATGGTCACCGGTAATCATAATGGGGCGAATACCAGCCCTTGTGCAAACGGCAACAGCCTCTTTTGCCTCAGGACGGGGTGGGTCAATCATGCCCACAAGTCCCATGAACTTAAGGTCGCACTCAAGAGCCTCACAGGTGGGAGCGTCAGGGAGCTTATCTATCACTTTATAAGCCACAGCCAAAACCCGAAGTGCGTCCTCGCTCATGCTCTCGGTGATTATCTTCGCTTTCTTAAGGTCACCCTCTACGCATAAAGGCATCATCATATCAAAGGCGCCCTTGACAATAACAACATATCTGCCGTCTATTTCGTTGACTGTAGTCATAAGCTTTCGGTCGCTGTCAAAAGGAATTTCCTGAAGTCTTTTGTACTTTTCGTTAATTTCCTCTTTGGGCATTCCGTTTATATTAGCCGCCCAGACAATGGCGGTCTCGGTGGGATCACCGATGTGTTGCTGTGAGCCGTCCTCCTTAAGGATTACCGAGCCGTCACAGCAGAGCGCTCCGTAAAGGAGAAGTTTTTTGACCTCTTCGGTGTTAGAGCTGCATATATTCTCAATCTCGCCTCGGTCAACATAGGCTTTGGTGAGTGTCATTCTGTTCTGAGTGAGAGTACCTGTCTTGTCGGAGCAGATTACGGAAGCACTGCCCAAGGTTTCAACCGCAGGAAGCCGTCTTATCAGAGCGTTTTTCTTAACCATTCTCTGTACGCCGATAGAGAGCACAATGGTAACAATAGCAGGAAGCCCCTCGGGAATTGCCGAAACAGCCAGGGAAACCGCTGTCATGAAAATATCAAGGGGTGAAACACCGCTTAGTAGTCCCACAACGAAGATGATACCGCAGGCAACAAGTGCAACGATACCTAAGTACTTGCCTAAATTCGCAAGCTTCTGCTGAAGAGGTGTACGGGCCTCGCCCTCTCCCTCCAAAAGATTTGCGATTTTACCCATCTGGGTGTTCATGCCCGTAGAGGTAACCACCGCAACGCCTGTGCCGTAGGTCACAGAGCAGCCGGAGAATACCATATTGCTTCTGTCGCCCAAGGGAGCGTTTTCCTCTACAACCGCCATTGCGTCCTTTTCCGAGGGAACACTCTCGCCTGTTAAGGCGCTCTCCTCGGATTTCAGGGAGGCAGAAGTGATAAGTCTTGCGTCGGCAGGAACAAAGTCACCGGCTTCAAGCTTTATGATGTCGCCGGGAACAAGGTCTTTTGCGTCAATAATGCTCTCAACACCGTCGCGGATAACTCTTGCATGGGGTGCAGACAAATTCTTAAGAGCCGCTAAAGCCTTCTCCGCCTTATTCTCCTGAATAACGCCCATAATGGCATTGAGCACAACAATAAGGAGAATCAGCGCCGGTTCGAAAAATTCTCCGGGATTACCCTCAATGCAGGCGATGACAAAGGACACAACTGCCGCCGCCAAAAGAATGAGAATCATAACATCCTTGAACTGGTCCAAAAAGCGCATAAACATGCTCTTAGGCTTCTTTTCCCGAAGCTTGTTCTCTCCGTACTTCGCCCTCAAGGCGTCAATTTGGGAGCTCTTAAGACCTGTGTGCAGGTCTGTTTCCAATGCGTCTAAAACTTCCTGTGATTCTTCCTTGTAATATAACAAGAAAACTCCTCCTTAGAATAAGATTTGTTTTGCGAACATACTAATTTATCGGGTGTTGGTATCAGTCTTATTTTACACAAAAAAATAAGACTTATCTGTCGCAAAACAGATAAGTCTCGTCATCTAAAATGAAGCCAGAATCCCGGCTTTGCGGGAAACACGATGTTGACTTTCATCACGAGTATCCTCGTTGACTACTCCCTTATTTATGAGTAGTATAACATAGATTTGAAAAAATGCAAGAGCTTTTTAATTATTCTTTCAAATGCGGGAGGAATTTTTCATTATAATACATAAATGAAAAGGGCTGCGGCATTTCGCCGCAGCCCTGATTTCTTAAAAATCTCTTTGTAAGTTTGCGAAAATTTCGCGCAACTTACAGGGAACAATTAGCCGTTAGCTCTCTCGGTGAGTTCGTCGAAACGAGCCTCAGCGTTCTTCTGAGCCTTCTCAAAGAGCTCCTCTGCTCTCTCGGGGAAGCTTCTTGTCAGTGAGCTGTAACGAGCCTCGGAGAGGATGAAGTCCTTGTAGGAAGCTGTGGGAGCTTTGCTGTCCAGCATGAAGGGATTTTTGCCCTCTGCGGCGAGTCTGGGGTCATAACGGAAGTTGTTCCAGTAACCGCACTCAACTGCACGAGCCATTTCCTTCTGACAGTTCTGCATGCCGCCCTTGATGGAGTGCATCTCACAGGGAGCGTAGCCGATGATGAGAGAAGGTCCGTTGTAGCTTTCTGCTTCCTTGATTGCCTTGAGGGTCTGGTTCATGTCAGCGCCCATAGCAATCTGAGCAACATAGATGTAGCCGTAGCTCATAGCGATATCGGCAAGGCTCTTTTTCTTGATAGCCTTACCTGCTGCTGCGAACTGAGCAACCTGACCAATCTGAGAAGCCTTGGAGGCCTGACCGCCTGTGTTGGAGTATACCTCGGTATCGAATACCATGATGTTTACATCCTCGCCGGTAGCGAGAACATGGTCAACACCGCCGAAGCCGATGTCGTAAGCCCAACCGTCGCCGCCGAAAATCCAAACGGACTTCTTGGAGAGGTACTCTTTGTTGTTGAGGATGTCGCCGATATCCGTGCAGTCGCATGCGCCTAACTTCTCAAGCTCTGCAACAAGTGCCTTGGTAGCGGCTGTGTTCTTCTCGCCGTCCTCTACGGTTGCGAGGTACTCGTCTGCTGCTGCCTTGAGCTCAGCGGAAGCCTTGTCGCAAGCGGCAACCTTCTCAATCTTCTCAATGAGTCTTGAACGAATAGCCTTCTGGCCTAAGTACATACCGAGGCCGTGCTCTGCGTTATCTTCGAAGAGGGAGTTTGCCCATGCGGGACCGTGGCCCTCTTTGTTGGTTGTGTAGGGAGATGTTGCAGCAGGACCGCCCCAGATAGAGGAACAACCTGTTGCATTGGAGATATACATTCTGTCACCGAAGAGCTGAGTGATGAGACGGGCGTAAGAGGTCTCGGCACAGCCTGCGCAGGAGCCGGAGAACTCGAGGAGAGGCTGCTTGTACTGTGAACCGATGAGGTTCAGGTTAGCAGTAGTCTCGGGCTTCTCGGTAACCTTTGCTACGCAGTAATCGAATACTGCCTGCTGAGCTTCCTCAGACTCTCTGGGTACCATTGTGAGAGAATTTGTGGGACAAACGCCGATACAAACTCCGCAGCCCATACAGTCAAGGGGAGAAACTGCAAGAGTGTACTTGTAGTCAGTCTTAACAACAGGCTTGGGAGCGATACGGATGTTCTCGGGAGCATTTGCAGCCTCTTCCTCGCTGAGTGCGAAGGGACGGATAGTTGCGTGAGGACATACGAAGGAGCACTTGTTACACTTTGCGCAGGTCTCAGCGTTCCACTTGGGAACCATAACAGCAACACCGCGCTTCTCGTAAGCGGAAGCACCCTGCTCAAATGTACCGTCAGCGTGGTCAACGAAGGCGGAAACGGGGAGTGAGTCGCCGTCCATCTTGGAAACAGGCTTCATGATGCCGTCAACCATCTTAACCAGCTTCTCTGCGCCCTCGGACTTAGCTTCTGCAGCGTCATCGGTTGCATTTGCCCAGTCGGCGGGAACATCAATCTTAACATAAGCGGTAAAGCCTGTGTCGATAGCCTTGTGGTTCATGTCAACAATGTCCTGACCTTTCTTGAGGAAGGACTTTGTTGCGGCATCCTTCATGTACTTGATTGCGTCTGCCTCGGGGAGAACCTTTGCGAGGGAGAAGAATGCAGCCTGAAGGATTGTATTAGTTCTCTTGCCGAGACCGATTTCTGCAGCAAGGTCAATAGCGTTAACTGTGTAGAGCTGAATGTTGTTCTCAGCGATGTAGCGCTTGGTTTCAGCGTTTAAGTGAGTGTTAAGCTCCTCGGCATTCCACTGGCAGTTAATCATGAATACACCGCCGGGCTTAACATCCTGAACCATCTTGTAACCCTTGATTACATAGGAGGGGTTGTGGCAGGCAACGAAGTCAGCCTTGTTGATGTAGTAGGGAGACTTAATGGCCTTATCGCCGAATCTCAAGTGAGAAATGGTGATACCGCCGGTCTTTTTGGAGTCATACTGGAAGTATGCCTGAACATACTTGTCGGTGTGGTCACCGATAATCTTAATGGAGTTCTTGTTAGCACCAACGGTACCGTCACCGCCGAGTCCCCAGAACTTACACTCGATAGTACCCTCTGCTGCTGTGTTGGGAGCAGGCTTCTCCTCCAGGGAGAGGTTGGTAACGTCATCGGTGATACCGAGGGTGAAGTTGTGACGGGGAGCGTCCTTGGAAAGCTCCTCATATACTGCGAATACGCTTGAGGGAGGTGTGTCCTTGGAGCCGAGGCCGTATCTGCCGCCTACAACCTTAGCGGTGTTGCCTGCTGCTGCAAGAGCTGCAACAACATCAAGGTAAAGAGGCTCACCGAGAGCACCGGGCTCCTTGGTTCTGTCTAAAACTGCAATCTTCTTGGCCGTTGCGGGAATAGCCTCAACCAGCTTGTCGGCTGCGAAAGGTCTGTAAAGACGAACCTTGACAAGACCTACCTTCTCGCCCTGAGCGTTCATATAGTCGATAACTTCCTCTGCTACATCACAGATAGAACCCATAGCAACGATAACGCGCTCTGCGTCCTCTGCACCGTAGTAGTTGAAGAGCTTGTAGTCTGTGCCCAGTTTGGCGTTAACCTTGTTCATGTACTCCTCAACAATACCGGGTACTGCATCGTAGTACTTGTTACAGGCTTCTCTGTGCTGGAAGAAGATGTCGCCGTTTTCGTGGGAACCGCGCATAACGGGACGCTCGGGGTTGAGTGCGCGCTTTCTGAACTTCTCAACAGCTTCCATATCGCACATCTCTTTGAGATCCTCAAAGTCCCAAACCTCGATTTTCTGAATTTCGTGAGAAGTTCTGAAGCCGTCGAAGAAGTTGATGAAGGGAACGGAGCTCTTGATAGATGCAAGGTGAGCAACAGCGGCTAAATCCATAACTTCCTGAGTGTTAGTCTCAGCAAGCATAGCAAAACCTGTCTGACGGCAAGCATAAACATCAGAGTGGTCGCCGAAGATGTTAAGTGCGTGAGAAGCAACTGTTCTTGCGGATACATGGAACACGCAAGGGAGAAGCTCACCGGCGATTTTGTACATATTGGGGATCATGAGTAAGAGACCCTGAGAAGCGGTGTAGGTGGTGGTGAGTGCACCTGCGTTAAGTGAGCCGTGTACTGTACCTGCTGCACCAGCTTCGGACTGCATTTCCTCAACCTTTACGGTTGTGCCGAAGATGTTTTTGAGTCCCTGTGCTGACCACTGGTCAACATAGTCTGCCATGGGGCTGGAGGGGGTAATGGGATAAATACCTGCAACCTCGGTGAACGCATAGCTGACGTGAGCAGCAGCGTTGTTGCCGTCCATGGTCTTTCTTTTTCTTGCCATTTGGCATACCTCCTTAAAAAATGTAAACGCGGTTAGGCGAAAGGAAATGAAAGCCCATACCTATCCGCCCATTTTACAGTGCTTCGGTACAGTAGCTGTTACACTATGTACCAACCTAAATAATAACACCTTTTTTGTAGATTGTAAAGCCTAAATAGAGGTTTTTACGCAGTTTTTATTATATATTAGTATGAAAAGTCCCCAAATTCTCACTCCTACTCCACAGCATATTCCCACAGAGCGTTTTTATGAGAACAAATTTTAGGGACCTCACATGGGGCAATGACAATTTTACTCTTATCCTCTGCAAAAATCGATATTAAATTTTTTGAAAAAATTTTGGGAGTTTTTTCATACTCCGTCTGCTTCGGAAAACCGTATAAACCGGATAAGACACATATTACCTTTGAGCAAACAAAAACCGCCTGCCCCTTTTTAAGGGACAGACGGCTTTATTGCCAAAAGTTTTACTCTGTCTGCACACAGGTTCGGCGAGACAGATTTACCGCAAGACAAAAGCTTGGCACAAGATTTATTTTTCCAAGGGCGTTGTGCCCCAGATGAGCCTTGCGTAGTCATTGATTGCTCGGTCGGCGGCGAAAACACCTGCCTTTGCGATATTCTCAAGGGACATCTTATTCCATCTGTCCCGATCTCTGTAAATCTCACCGGAGAGATTCTGAACGCTTCTGTAGGAATCGAAGTCACGAAGCACCATGTAGGGATCGTTATACTGAAGAGAATCCGCAATATGACCGAAGCCTGTACGGCGAAGCTCGTCAACGGTGCTCCTCAAGGCATAGTTGCTGTTGTATATGTCGCAGGGGTTGTAACCCTGTCGCTTCAGAGCCTGAACCTCGGGAGTTGTCATGCCGAAAAGCAGGATATTTTCCTTGCCCACAGCGTCGAAAATCTCCACATTGGCGCCGTCAAGAGTGCCCAGGGTGACTGCGCCGTTAATCATAAATTTCATGTTGCCCGTACCCGAAGCCTCTGTGCCCGCAAGGGAAATCTGCTCGGAAATTTCAGCCGCAGGCATGAGCTTTTCAGCCACGGAAACCCGGTAGTTTTCAAGGTACACTACCTTGAGCTTTCCGTTTACGCGAGGGTCGTTATTGATGGTGTCCGAAAGCTTCACAATGAACTGAATTATCTGCTTTGCAAAGTAGTAGCCGGGTGCCGCCTTTGCACCGAAAATGTAGGTGCGAGGCGCAAAATCCATAGAGGGATTGTCCCTGAGCATCTGATAGGTCGCAAGGATATTGAGGGCATTGAGAAGCTGACGCTTGTACTCGTGGAGCCTTTTGACCTGTACATCAAAAATAGAGTCGGGGTCAACCGTTATTCCGTTGGTGCGTTTGATTTCCCGAGCCATGTAAATCTTGTTTTGACGCTTAATCTCGGAGAGACGGTCAAGGACTCTTCTGTCCTCCTTAAAGGCTGTGAGCTTCATAAGCTGTGAAGCGTCGGTCTTGAAGCCGTCTCCGCAAAGCTCCTCAATGAGAGAGGAAAGCCTGGGATTTGACTGACAGAGCCAGCGTCTGTGGGCGATGCCGTTGGTGACATTTGTAAACTTCTCGGGAGTAACCTTGTAGAAATCGCTGAAAACCGTGTCCTTGAGGATTTCGCTGTGCAAAGCACTGACGCCGTTTACCTTGTGGGAGGCGAAAACCGCCAGATTTGCCATTCTCACATAGCCGTCACCGATTACAGACATTCTTCTTATCTGCTCGTCACCCACGCCCTTTGCCTTCAGTTCCTCCACAAAACGCCTGTTAATCTCACAGACAATTTGGAAAATTCTGGGAAGCTTGTTTTTGAACATATCCTCGTTCCAGCATTCGAGAGCCTCTCTCATAACCGTGTGGTTGGTGTAAGCAACGGTTTCCTTCACGATTTTCCACGCATCGTCCCACTTGTAACCGCACTCGTCAAGCATGATTCTCATAAGCTCGGGAATCGCCAGAACCGGATGGGTATCGTTTAAGTGAATCGCAACCTTTTCAGACAGGTTGTCGAGAGTTTTATAGGTGCGAAGATGCCTTTTGATAATGTCCTGAATTGTGGCGGACACAAGGAAGTACTGCTGATTGAGACGGAGGCTCTTGCCCTCTGCGTGATTGTCACCGGGATAAAGCACCTTTGTGATGCTTTCGGCCATTGCCTTTTGTTCAACCGCGCGCATATATTCGCCGTCATTGAAAAGCTGCATATCAAAAGCCTTGGAGTCAGCCGCCCAAAGGCGAAGTCTTGTGACGCCCTTAAGTCCGTAGCCCGAAACCATCATGTCATAGGGAATTGCCAAAACCTTGGTGTCCCCCTCAACGCCCACAGCGTGAGTGCCGTCTATCCACTTTTCACTCATGTGACCGTTAAAGGAAACCTCAACCGCCTTTTCGGGATGTGAGTGGAGCCAAACACTGCCTCCGGGAAGCCAAAAATCGGGAAGCTCGGTCTGCCATCCGTCGACGATTTTCTGATTGAAAATTCCGTATTCATATCGCAGAGAATAGCCCATTGCAGGATAACCCTGTGATGCTAAACCGTCGAGAAAACAGGCGGCAAGCCGACCTAAACCCCCGTTGCCCAGACCTGCATCGGGCTCGCCCTCGTAGACCTTGTCGATGGAAACTCCCAGTCTTGACAGCGCCGAGGCTACGGTCTTTTCAATGCCCATATTGCACAGATTGTTCTTGAGTGAGCGTCCCATGAGAAACTCCATGCAGAGATAATAGACGGTCTTCTTGCCCTCTTTCTCGCACTCGTTTGTAAAGCGTGCATACTCCTCGCTCATGATGTCGCGGACAATTAAGGCAGAGGCTTTGTAAAAATGCTCATTTGTCGCCTCCTCGGGAGTAACCCTGAAGACTGTGCCGAGCTTTTCGGTAATCAGATTTACCATTTCGTTTACTGTGAGATTTTTGTTCATAAAGGCTCCTTTTATATAATGAAAAAATAATAAACATAATTCGGAGATTTTGCTCCGCTCGGGTTTACTGAAAATATAATTAAGTATAATATAAGCCACCGCCGTTTTCAAGAAAAAGATTAAGGAATTATAAGTTTTTTCTCCGCTCTTTCGGTAACAAATGGGTAACGGCACAAGAATTTCATTACAATTTTAACATTTTCCTTTTTTTATGGGAAATTTTATATTATAATCATAGTGGATAAATTTTGAATTAGGCGGATTTTGCTTCGTCTATCCGAAAGGACGGTTAATATGGAAAAAAGAACTGTTGTTATCTATGTGGCAAACCAGAGATTTGCTATCGCAACCGAGGACAGCGACGAATATGTTACGGAAGTGGGCGAAAAGGTTGATGTTATGATGAAGGGTGTCGCAAAGACCAACCCTCGGCTTAACCGCGACGCAGTTGCAACCCTCTGCGCCCTGTCCCTGTTCGATGACCTGACAAAGCTTGAGAGAAAGCAGGAGGAGCTTCGGCAGGAGATAAAAGCATACCTCAGGGACGCTAAAGCCCTCAGGGAAGAAAACTCGGCACTTCGCGCAAAAATCGCGGAGCTTGAAATGGTGAAGATATCCGCCCCTGATGCACAGGCTTCTGCACCCAAAGTCAATACTTCCGTTGCTCAGCCCGAAGCTTCGGAAAGTTCTTCCGAAGCCGCCGAAGAAACGGAAAGCGAACAGCAAGACGAAAATACACAGGCTCAGCAGAAGCGTCAGCTGGCTTTTTCCGGAAAAAACTTTAAGTCCGACCGCAAAAAGCGTCACGACCACGCAGGAAAAAGACAGAAGCAAAAACCCTGGATGCAGGCACCTGCCGAAGAGAATCACACCCCGGACAGCATCTCCGACGAGGAAAAAGGTCTGCCCGATGAACCTCCCCTTCAGTACAGCATTTTTGACACGGATTTCATTTGATAAATCAGGGTAAGGAGCAGGCTTTCGGCCTTGCCTATTATACATCACTTTTTACGCGAAAAGGAGCGAATATAAATGAATAAACCCGAAATACTCGCTCCAGCAGGAGGAATGGACAGCCTAACGGCCGCTGTGCGCTCGGGAGCAGACGCAGTCTACCTTGGGGCGACATGCTTCTCGGCACGAAGCTCTGCGCAGAACTTTTCCGAAGATGAGCTGAAAAGCGCGGTTGATTACTGTCATCTTCACGGGGCGAAGGCTTATCTGACTCTCAACACCCTGATTTTCGACAGCGAGATGAACAGCGCTCTGAACCTTGCGTTTACCGCATATAATACGGGAATTGATGCCCTGATTATTCAGGATTTGGGGCTTGCGGATATTTTGCGAAAAGAACTTCCCGACCTTCCCTTACATGCTTCAACTCAGATGAGTGTTCACTCTCCCGAGGGGGCAAAATTCCTGAGGGATTTAGGCTTTAAGCGAGTTGTACTGTCAAGGGAAATGACCCTTGAGGAGATTAAGGCGGTGAAAGACGCCTGCCCCATAGAGCTTGAGATCTTTGTCCACGGAGCACTTTGCATGAGCGTTTCGGGACAGTGCTATTTTTCCGCCATGCTGGGCGGAAGATCCGGTAACCGGGGCAAATGCGCCCAGCCCTGCCGGCTTCCCTTTAAGCTTGCGGGAGGCTCGGATTATGCCCTGTCCCTCAAGGACAACAGCCTTGTGGATCACCTTGACAAGCTTGCAGAAATCGGTGTCCACTCCCTTAAAATCGAGGGCAGGATGAAACGCCCCGAATATGTGGCAAGCACTGTGAAAGCGTGCAGGGAAAAGCTGGACTTCGGCTTCATAACGGACGGCACCAAAAAAGCCCTTGAGGGAGTTTTCTCCCGGACAGGCTTTACCGACGGCTACCTCACGGGACACCGAGGTTACGATATGTTCGGATACAGGCGAAAAGAGGATGTGGTGAGTGCCACGGACAAGCTACTTTGTGAAATTGAAAACTCCTATCGCAAGGAATTATCTCACATTCCCGTGGACCTTACATTCACCGCAAAGCTTTCAGAAAAACCCACCCTGGTAATAACCTGCGGTGAGCACAAAATCGCCCTGCAGTCCGAGACTTTGACAGAGAAAGCCTTAAACCGACCTTTAAGCCGGGAGAAAATCCGTGAACAGCTTTCAAAAACCGGCGGAACACCCTACCTTGTAAACAGTATAACCATTGATACAGACCGGGATATTTCTCTGCCGGTGAGCGTTCTCAACGAGCTGCGCAGAAACGCTCTCTCAAGGCTCTCGACGGAGAGATGCAAAACTCACCGAACAGAGAAAAAACCGCCGGAATATACGGTGGGAAAAGCCTACACACCCGAGAAAAGCCTTTCAAAAAGAGCGCGTTTTAACGACAGTGATATTCCCGATTGCTTCAAAGATTTTGAGCTTTGCTTCGTTCCTCTTTTCACAAAAGAGCAGGAACTGAAAAGGCTGGTTGACGAGGGCTTCAGCCTTGGTGTTGAGATTCCCCGAGGACTTTTTTCCCGTGAAGAAAAGGTGAAAAACGCCCTGAAAACCGCCAAAGAACTTGGAATAACCCACGCGCTTGTGGGGAATTTAGGCGGCATTAACCCTGCCAAAGACCTGGGATTTACCTTGCACGGAGATTTCGGACTGAATATTTTGAACACCGCCGCCATAGACTTCCTTGAAGAAACAGGCTTTGCGGACACAACCCTGAGCTTGGAAATTTCAGAGCCTCAGGCGAAAAAACTCTCGGGCAAACTGCCGAGAGGTCTTGTCACCTACGGCTATCTGCCCCTTATGCTCACCCGAAACTGCCCCGGAAACACCCGAAATGAGGGCTGTAAATCCTGCAACAGGCGAAAAATTTTGCAGGACAGAAAGGGTATGTCCTTCATTTTCACCTGTGACGGAAACTGCACCGAAATACTCAACAGCGCTGTGCTTTTCCTTGGTGACAAACTTGAAACCCTTTCGTTTGCAGATTTCCACATGCTCCGCTTTTCTGTGGAAAACTCTGTGGAAAAAGTGGAAAACTCACGCAAATATTCAAGTGAGCATCTTATTTCAGGAAGTTTTACCCGAGGACTTCTTACAAGAGGTGTTAAATAATTAACATTTTTGTTAATTTCTTTTTGGAATTATTTTAGGGAAATTTGAAGTTTCCTTCAGAGAATTTTGTAAAAATTTATCTTTCCGTAAAGGAATATCAATAAAGAAACAAAATATATTTTTGCAAGATGTATTAAAAATTTGCAAGAAAGAGGATGTTATGGACTTGAAGCTCAAAATCAAAAAACTGAGAGAGGGTGCAACCCTGCCGTATAGGGCAACCGAAGGCTCTGCCGGTATGGACCTTTACGCCTGTATAGACGAGGAAAAGACCATCGCTCCGGGGGAAATTCTCCTGATTCCCACAGGCATCGCCATTGAGATTCCCTCCCCCGACTATGTTGCTTATATTTTTGCCCGTTCCGGCCTTGCCATAAAGCACGGCGTAACCCTTGCAAACTCCGTAGGGGTGGTTGATTCCGACTACCGGGGTGAGGTTTGCGTGGGACTTTGCAATGTGGGAAACACGCCCTACACCATCGCCCCCAAGGAGAGAATCGCCCAGATGGTTATCTCCCCTGTTTCACTCATGCCCACTGTAGAGGTGCAGGAGCTTTCGGACACCGAGAGGGGAAAGGGCGGCTTCGGCTCAACGGGAAAGAAATAAACCGCCCCCGAATTTTTCTTTTCAAAAACACCTGCAAACAACAGAGCAAAAACCTATGCACCACAAAATTTAGTATGGAAGCGAAAATCCCTACGATAAGTTGTGGTTGAAATAAAGGACACTTTAGAGTATAATTATTAAGTTATATATATACTAAATTACAGACTCAAAACACACATATACAGGAAGGAGAAAACTCAATGTTTTCATTTACTAAAGACATCGGCATCGACTTAGGCACAGCTAACACCCTGGTTTTCATGAAGGGCAAGGGTATTGTTCTGCGCGAACCCTCTGTTGTTGCCGTTGACATTCGCAACGACTCCGTTTTGGCTGTAGGCTCCCAGGCCAAGGAAATGATCGGCCGTACCCCCGGCACTATCGTTGCAGTCCGGCCCTTAAAGGACGGTGTTATTGCGGATTTCCAGATTACCGCCTCCATGCTCAAGCACTTCATCAGAAAAACCGTTCGCTCCAACTTCTTTTCCCGTCCGCGAATTGTAATCTGCGTTCCCTCAGGCATCACCGAGGTTGAGAAAAATGCTGTTGAGGACGCCGCAAGAGAAGCCGGCGGAAAGGATGTTGAACTCATTGAGGAGCCAATGGCAGCAGCTATCGGCGCAGGGCTTCCCGTTGCAGAGCCTACCGGCAGTATGGTAGTTGACATCGGCGGAGGCACCTCCGAGGTTGCCGTTATCTCATTAGGCGACATTGTAACTGCCTGCTCCGTCAGATGTGCAGGTGACCGCTTCGACGAGGCCATCATGACCTACATCAAGAAAAAATACAACCTCTTAATCGGTGAGCGCACCGCAGAGGACATTAAAATCACCATCGGCTCTGCATACCCCTACGAGGACGAAGGCGAGATGTGCATCAAGGGCAGAAACCTTATGGACGGACTCCCCAAGAACATCACCGTCACCGCCGCTGAAATCAGAGATGCGCTGGCCGATCCCCTCTCCCAGATTATCGACGCTATTCACACCACTCTTGAAAAAACTCCCCCCGAGCTTTCTGCCGACATTATCGACCACGGCATTATGCTCACAGGCGGCGGAGCGCTTCTGCGTGGCCTTGACCTGCTTGTTATGCAGCAGACGGGCATGCCCGTTCAGGTTGCGGAGCGTCCTCTCGACTGCGTAGTTGACGGCACAGGCAAGCGTCTTGAGCTTACCATGCCCAACGAATACTACCGTTCAAGAAGAAAGTAGTTTTACATTTATCAAGGAATTTCGGGGGGCGGTTTTCCGTTCCCCGAATTTATCCTATATAGGGAAATTCCGATTTCGTCAAAAACCAAAACTTACTATGTGGAGGAATATTATGCGGGAAATGCTATCCTCAAAAAGCTTCAAAAAATTTATATGCGTCATGATTGCCATTGTGCTGGTGATGGGCATTTCTGCCTTTTCCGACACCTCGGTGGTTTCCTCTTTCCTCTCAAGCGTCACCTTGGGACTTCAGGAGGTTTCCGCCGCCGCTTCAAAGGAACTGCAAAAGGACTCCTACGACGACCTGCTTCGGAAAAATGAAGAGTTAAGTGACGAGGTAGCAGACCTTCGCACTCAGCTTGTGGACTACTATGAAGTCAAAGAGGAAAACGCCCGGCTCTGGAAGTACTATGACCTTAAGAAGAATTATCCCTCCTACGAGCTTTTGCCTGCCTCTGTGCTTCGCCGCGACCCCTCTGACAGCTACTATTCCTTCACCGCCGACAAGGGCAGGGCAAACGGAGTTTCGGTGGGTGACCCGGTGGTTACGGAAAAGGGCATCATCGGCTGGGTTTCGGCAGTTGACCTTTGCACCTGCCGGGTTAAAACCATACTTTCTCCCGACGCTAAAGTCGGCTCTATAGACGCTGTTTCAAGGGACAGCGGTATCGTCAGCGGAAGCATAAAATACGCCTCTAAAAACCTTACCACCATGACAAAGCTCCCTGCGCAAAATACCATGCAGGCAGGAGATATTGTCATCACCACAGGTATCAGCGGACTTTATCCCCCCTCTATGATTGTGGGTGAGGTTGTAAAGCTTGATTTTGACGAATACGACACCTCTACCTATGCGGTTATAAAGCCCTACGAGGACATTCGCACAGTCACCGATGTGGTCATCATAACAAGCTTTGACGGACAGGGCGAAATCTCAAAGGACGCTGTTGAGGACGCCACTCTGCCAACAGAGGAAACCGCCCCTGCCGTTACCAC
>JAUNJO010000071.1 GCA_030533225.1 Eubacteriales bacterium | reverse complement strand
GGGCGAGTACACAGCTCCTCAGCAGAGTGAGTACACAGCACCTCAGCAGGGCGCATATAATGCTCCTGTAGAGACAAAGGCCAACAATACTCTCGGCATTATTTCTTTGATTTGCGGTATTGTGTCTGTCGTCAGTACATGCTGCTGCGGTTGGATTTCTTTTCCCACCGCTATTGCCGGCATCGTTTGCGCTATAATTGACAAGAACAAGAACGGCAATATGACAACAATGGCTAAGGTTGGTTTGATTCTTGGTATTGTAGGTATTGTACTTGCAATAGTCAACATTATTCTTTCAGTAGTATTAGGCGGTATTTCCGGCATGATGTCTGCACTTTCTGAATTGAGCAACTCACCCTCTTACTACTACTATTAATCGGCAAAAGAGTCTCGCCGCGGCTTCGGTCGCGGCTTTTTCTTTTAGAAAAATTCAAACAGAAAGAGGCAAAAAGAAAACCCGACGCATAAGCATCGGGTGTGTTCTTTACTTAGATTGTTTCTAAATTACTCGGCAGTAGCAACCTTGTTGAGCTCGTTCTGATGAAGAGCGAAAGAAACAAGAGAGAGACCGAAAACGCCGAGGATAATGTAGATAATGGAATTATCCTTGTGCTCGATGCCCTTAGCCTGGCAAGCTTCTACAAACTTCTTCTCTACAAGGTACATACCAACGATAGGGAAAATGATGTTGAGGATAATCTCTAATGTGCCGCTGTCCTCGGGGTTGTTGAACTTAACAGTCTCGCTTGCAAGTGTGTATGCCCAGTAAATAGCATAAATACCGCAAGTTACAATAGAGAGAACAATGCAGAGAATAAGATTCTTTTCTTTAATCATTATTTTGTCCACCTTTCTAAATTGTTGTCTATATTTTACCAATGTAAAGTGAATATGTCAAGCAAGATGAGATATATTTATCATATTTACCAACTTCGACCACAATGTTGTTGATTTTTTGTGACTTTCAAGATAGAATTATACCGTAAACATCGGATATTGGAGGCAAAATGAGAAAGTTAATAAAGTCAGATACGGGAAAGCAAAGACTGGTTAATATACTTCTTTTGACCGCCGCAATAGGCTGTGTCGGTCTTGTGTTTGTTGCGCTTGCCCGCTTAGGAATCGGAATACCCTGCCTTTTTCATCTCATCACAAAGCTCAAGTGCCCGGGCTGCGGAAATTCCCGCGCCGCCATTGCACTCTTAAGGCTTGACATTTTTGGCGCGTTTTCCTACAACCTCCTTTTCCCGCTTGAGTTTTCTTACATCATCTGGGTTTATGTCAGATGCTGTGTCCGATATGTTAAGGAGAGCAGTTTCTCCTACAAAACTCCCCACATCGCCCTGGATATCTGTGTGCTTGCGGCAGTGCTTGTTTGGGCTGTACTGAGGAATATTATCGGAATATAAGCTCCCTATAAACTATGCTGAAATTTTCACGATTATGATTTTGCGGCGGATATTTTTGCGGTATTCGGGAACACTTCTTTTGTAAAAGTGAAGGAGTGATTTTATGATTGAGCCGGATACAATAAAGCTTTTGCGGGAATGTGACGCAGGCATCAAGATGGGCGTCACCTCCATTGACGAGGTGATTCATCATGTGAAAAGCGAGAAGCTCAGGGAGATTTTGAAGGACTCCAAGGCGGAGCACGAAAAGCTCAGAAGCGAAATCGAAACCATGCTTTCCGATTATGAGGACGAGGGCAAGGACCCGAATCCCATTGCAAAGGGTATGTCGTGGATGAAAACCAACCTGACGCTGGGTATTGATGAGTCGGATAAGAAAGTTGCGGATTTGATGATTGACGGCTGCGATATGGGGGTAAAGTCTCTGAGCCGTTACCTTAATCAGTACGAAGCTTCTCAGGAAAAGGTTAAGGATATTGCGAAAAAACTCATCAGGATTGAGGAGCATCTCTCTAAAGATTTGAGGGACTTTTTGTAGACAGTCAAAAACAGAAAGGCAAGCGGTGATACATCGCTTGCTTTTTGCTTAAGTGAAGAGTATAATAAGTAATCAGAGGTGGGACTTATGATTATCAGACCGGCAGAAAAAAAGGATATCGAAGGGATTAACAATTTACTGCGACAGGTGCTTTATGTACACCATGTCGGCCGTCCCGATATATTTAAGCCTCAGGGCAAAAAGTACACGGATTCACAGCTTGAGATTATTATCATGTGTGAGGACACACCGATTTTTGTAGCGGTGGATGAGAAAGGTACGGTGCTTGGCCATTGCTTTACCGAAATTCGCCTTGTGAAGGACCACAGCTCCCTTGAGGATATGAAAACTCTCTACATAGATGACCTTTGTATTGATGAAAACTCCCGCGGTGAGCATATCGGAAAAGCTCTCTACGAATTTACCCTTGATTATGCCCGAAAAATCGGTTGTTACAATGTGACACTCAATGTTTGGGCAGAGAATAAGTCTGCTTTGAAGTTTTACGAAGCGATGGGACTTTCCGTACAGAAGTACGGTATGGAAAAGATTTTGTGATATTCAGAGGTAATTCACAGTGATATGAAAAAAGCCCTGCCACAGTGCAGGGTTTTGCTGTATAACGGCGGATAACAGTAGAAAACATCAAAAAATGAAATAGCCCTTGACCGTGTTTCTTTACACATCAGTCAAGGGCTATTTAGATGAACTCTTGTTATCTAACATCTCTGGTTACCTCCGCTTTCTCTTGATTTGGATGTTCGTACAGTTTCTTCAAGGTTTGGTTTCCTTGGAGCTTTAACTTCTCATCGGACTCATCCTTCCTTCTGTCTATAATATACCATAGGTCAGGGGGATTTGCAAGAGATAATCTTGTACAAACTTAAGTGTTGACATTAGTGGAAAACAGAGAAATATAAATAGTGTGGTTTTATCTTGTTGACATAGGAAATAGGATGTTTTATAATTATAATGTTGGTCGTATCATTTTTGCGACAAAAAAACGGAGCAGGAATGATTCCTGCTCTTTTTTGTTACTATGGGTTCCCTTTATTTCTCAGGATGATACTTGTTAACAAGTTTTTCAACTTCGCACTTTCCTTTTTCGTCGAGCAAACGAAAATAGGCAATCATCATGCGTTCATTTTCAGTAAGGTCGTAGATGTATTCTTCTTTATCTGCATTGTTGTTCATCTTACTCGCCTCCGGTTGCATTATATCACGAGAGTGATGCTTTATCGGTCGACATTTGTCGAATTGTCACTAATAGCAAAAACTAATTTCAGTCAATATTGCGTGATACACAAAATTATCCGGTTTGATGGTATGGAAACGAGGTTACAATAATATGATTACTCTTGATAAACCAAAGGAAAATAGAACTGTAAAAGAAACTGTTATTTCCATACTGTTTGCTGTGTTTTCGCTGTTGCTATACGGATTCGGTACGTATACTGAATTTGTGTATTTGTTTTCTATGACACCGAAATTTAAGGATCCACTTACAGGAGTTTATCTGCTCATATTTATTGCTGTGTGTATTTCGTACATAATTATGGTAACATGCACAAAAGCATTTGATAAAATAAAGTGTGTTTCGCTCGTTCTGATTATTGTTTTAAGGCTTATATATACCGCAATTACGGCGTATTTTTTGTTTGCTTCACATGTAGACTTTTTGCAACTGACTGCATACGAAAGCTGTTATATTACTGTATCAATTCTTATGAGCTTGATATGGATTGCTACACCGTCTATGGCTTTAGTTAATCACTCAAGAAACAGCTGAGTGGGAGTATGTATATGAGGGCGGACAGCTTCTGCAAATGAAGCGAGGCTCAAGAACCCTTGACTTCAGCTACGATGCATCAGGCAATCCTGTGGGCTTCAGCTATAGAAGCGGTACAACTGCAAATCCTACATACTATTGCTATGGAACAAACAGCCGTGGTGATGTGGTGTCTCTGTATAACAGTGATGGCAGTGTTGCAGCAATCTACACTTATGACGCTTACGGAAAACTTCTCAGCGTAAAAACCTCCGCCGGGATCGACATAACATCGGAAACAGCAATAGCAAATCTCAACCCCTTGAGATACAGAGGTTATGTCTACGATAACGAAACAGGTTTCTATTATCTCCAGTCAAGATACTACGACCCAACAACTTGTAGGTTTGTGAATGCAGACGATGTATCATATATAGGTATGAATGGGTTTAATAGTTATAATCTGTTTGCATATTGCGTGAATAATCCTATAATGGAGCTGGATTCTACGGGGTGCTGGAGTTGGGGCGTGTTTGCAGATATAGTTACAACTGTTGTTGCGGCTGTCATAGGAGTTGCTACTGGAATTAAAAGAGCTGCATCTACCTTTAAAAGGACACTGTCAATAAAAAAAGCTGTAACAGCGGGAATAACCACTTCTACTGTTACTTCAGGCGCAGTGAATAATACTGTAAATACAGTTTATTACAATCATATATCAGATGGGGAATCTAGTCTTGAAGCAGCTGCCGAAACCAGTACATATACTGAGAGGTACGTTACTAGATGGGAACGCCTTGATTATACTAAAAAGATTACGGAAGAACCAGAATATAATCTGAATGCATGGAGATTTAACAGTGAATATTCTGTTCATATGTATGGATGGTATGCTACTGGTTGGGCTATAAATAAAAATATACCATTTTTTTCTGATATGGCTAAAAGCTCTAAAAAAGCAGACATTTATCAGAATGAGTGGGATGAGCGA
>JAUNJO010000070.1 GCA_030533225.1 Eubacteriales bacterium | reverse complement strand
ACTTCACAAACGAGTGGATGTGGACAAATGTTTCCGCACATTGGTGGAAGGGCAGCGAAATCAACGCTGAGTGGCCCGGCGAGGCTATGACAGTAGTTGACAAGAACGGCGGCTATGATGTTTATGCCATCGAAGTTCCCACCGATATCGAAGGTATTATCTTCAACGGTGTTAAGGATGACGGTACAGGCACAATCGACAAGTCTCCCAACATCACAAATCCCGAAGAGCTTGTAGACGGCAAGGGTTTCTATATGGTATGGGATGAGGAGAATGCCTGCAACGGCTACAAGACATACGACTATCAGCCCTATGTTCCCACAGATCCTACAACTGCTCCCGAGACAACCGCAGCACCCGAGACTACAGCAGCACCTTCAGGCACAATGACACTCTACTTCACAAACGAGTGGATGTGGACAAATGTTTCCGCACATTGGTGGAAGGGCAGTGAAATCAACGCTGCGTGGCCCGGCGAGTCTATGACTTTCGTTGAGACAAGCGAATACGGTTACGATGTATATTCCATTGTTGTACCCACCGATATCGAGGGTATTATCTTCAACGGAATTAAGGATGACGGCACAGGCGATCTTGACAAGTCACCCAATATCACAAATCCCGAGGAACTTGTAGACGGCAAGGGCTTCTACATGGTATGGGACGAGGAGAATGCCTGCAACGGCTACAAGTCTTATGACTACTCTCCTGCACAGCCCTCAACAACTACTGTAACAGAGACCACAGAGGCCGGCACAGTAGTTATCACACTTAAGGATAAGACAACAATCGGCTGGATGTCAAACAACGCCGCAGAGCGTGAAATTCAGCTTGTTGACAACGCAACCGGCACAGTTTATATCATGACTTCCGCAGACAACTACAAGACATGGTCAGTAGAGGTTCCCGCAGAAGTTACCGATATCACCTTTAACCGCGTAAGAATTTCTGACGGTGAAGTCAGAAACTCATGGGCAGCAGGCGACAGAGGAACAAGCACAGTTTGGTGCGTAACCGATAATGTTAATAATCAGCCTGCAGGTTATTGGGAGGCTTCGGCACCCGAAACAACCGCAGCCCCCGAGACAACTGCAGCTCCCGAAACTACAGCAGCACCCGCAGGTACAGTAACAGTATACTTCACAAACAACCGTAACTGGGCAGAAGTTAACGCTCACCACTGGGCAACCGGCGGCGGCTCAACAGAGTGGCCCGGCGAGGCTATGACCTTTGTTGAGACTAATAAGTACGGCCAGGATATTTACAGCATTGAAATTCCCGCAAACCATACCAACATCATCTTCAACGCAGGAAAGGGCAATGCTCAGACTGTTGATATTGACCTCACAGCAACCACAGATGACGGTTACTATCTCGTAGAGGAAGTTGACGGCAAGTGGACAGTAGCTTCATACATCTTCAAGTCAACAACCGAAACTACTGTTGCACCCGAGACTACTGCTGCTCCCGAGCCTGATGTTAAGAAGGTTACAATCACTCTCAGCACATTTAGCTGTGGCTGGATTAACAATGCAAGTGCATATGTAAATCTTGTTGACACAGATACAAACACAACCTATCTCATGACAAAGGGTACAGATTGCTTCACAGCAGAGGTTCCCGAGACAGTTGTAAACATCCGTTTTGACCGTTGCAACCCCGCAGATAATGCAGTTTGGAACACTTGGTCTGCAGGCAACCGCGGAACAAAGACCGTCTATGCTCCCACAGGCAGCGGTGTAGGAAGCTGGATTGATGAACTGCCCACAATCGAAGCAGTAACAATCTACTTTGACAACAGCAAGACTAAGTGGGATACAGTAGCCTTCTATCAGTGGTCTGATTCCTCTTTTGCAGGCTACACAGTAATGACTCAGATTGAGAATACTGACATTTGGTCACTTGAAATTACCTCCAACATTACCGAAGGTCTCTTCAAGGGCACAGATGAAAGCACATGGGCTGACAATAAGCAGACAAACAACGTGACTATCGACACCGCAGCATACGGTAACGATATTCTCTTTACTCCTTCTACCCAGTCCGGCAAGTGGAATGTAACAGTTTCTGCTTACAAATAATCAAAGTAAAATAACTTGCAATTTGGGCTGACCGAAAAGGTCAGCCCTTTTTGTCTCTTTATCAGAGGAAATTACACTTGATAGAGAGTTTTTTCATGGTATAATAATAAAAAAACCTGTATAACAGGTCAAAGTAAGGAGAGGTACCTTCATGTTGCTCTATGATGTATCAAGAGATATTTTAACTGCAAAGGTCTATGAGGGAGACCCAAAACCCTCTCATGAATACATAAAAACCACGGAGTCGGGGGATGATTATAATCTCTCACAGTTTAGCATGTGTACTCACACAGGCACCCATATTGACGCCCCCTTCCATTTTGACTCGGACGGCAAGAAAATTAACGATATGAGACTGTCGACCTTTTTCGGAAAGTGTACAGTTGTCACTATAAAAGGTATTCTCACAGGTCAGGACATGGAACGGCTTTTGCCGTATTGCAAGAAGCGTCTCATTCTTCACGGCGACGGTGAAGCCTATCTCTCCCTGAGTGCCGCGGTGGTGATTGCCGACAGCGGAATAGTCCTCGTGGGCACCGATTCTTTGAGTATCGCCACAGCCTTTGACGAAGCAAGAGTCCACATGGAGCTTGCAAGACGGGATATTGCGGTGCTTGAGGGACTTTCTCTCGGAGGTATCAAGGACGGAGAATATACTCTCTGTGCCTTTCCTCTGAAAATATCAAATGCAGAAGCCTCCCCTTGCCGTGCAATACTTATGGAGCAGGAAAAAGGCTTTTGATTTCAGAAATTAGACTGATATGCGGTGAAAGATTTGAAGAAACTTGTAATTTTTGATTTGGACGGAACTCTGGTAGATTCCATTGAGGACTTGGCAGACGGAGTGAACTATGCACTGGAAAAGAACAACCTGCCCACCAATGAGCTTTCCGAGTACTATTACTTTGTGGGCAACGGCATGGAACATTTGGTGCGTTCAGCACTTAAGAGTAAGGGTGCAGACGATGAACTCTACAAAACAGTGAGAAGAGATTTTGACAGTTACTATGAGGTTCATTCCAATGACAAAACCCGGGCATACGAAGGAATGGAAGATTTGCTGTCGGTGCTTCAAAGTAAGGGTGTTAAAACGGCTGTGCTCTCCAACAAGGCTCATGTTTACTTAAAGGACATCTTAAAAAAGGCATTTCCGAATCATAAATTTGATTTGGAATTCGGTCAGCGTGAGGGGATCCCCCGAAAACCCGACCCTCAAGCACTTTTGATGCTCATATCCGAACTTGGTTACGATAAATCCGACTGCCTGCTTGTGGGTGACAGCGATGTAGATATCCTGACTGCAAAAAATGCAGGAATTGACGCTGTGGGAGTTCTTTGGGGTTTTCGCACCAAGGATGAACTTCTCGAAAGCGGGGCAAAAAACCTTGCCGAAAATGCCGACGAACTGCTGAGATTAATTAACTCTTTATAAAGGCAATGAATTATGAATAAACGAAATTACCAAAAGGAGATGGACAGTCTCCTTGAAAATCTCAAAACGGAGGGGAGGACACCGACGCTTTTGCTCCATAGCTGTTGTGCGCCCTGTTCGAGTTACCCTCTTCAGTACCTGACTGAGTATTTTAATATTGCAGTGCTTTACTATAATCCCAATATTTCCACTCGGGAGGAGTATCTCCTGCGACTGTCCGAGCAAAGAAGGCTAATAGGGGAGATGCCAAAGGCAAATCCCATTGCACTTATAGAGGGAGAGTACACACCCGAGGAGTTTTATGCTGTGGCAAAGGGACTTGAGGACTCAGCCGAAAGAGGGCCCCGTTGTCACGAATGCTACAGACTGCGACTCAGTAGAGCCGCGAAAACGGCAAGAGAAGTGGGTGCGGATTATTTTGCCACAACCCTCACCCTCAGTCCTCTCAAGGATGCAAATGTCATCAATGAAATAGGGGAAAGCGTTGCAGAGCAAGAGGGGGTAGAGTATCTTTGCTCCGACTTCAAGAAGAAAGAAGGCTATAAAAAAAGTATAGAGCTTTCTATGGAATATAACCTTTACCGACAGAACTTCTGCGGATGTATTTTCTCGAAAAGAAAATAAATTACGCTTTCAAATAAATATAATGTCATCAAAGCTGTTAATAAAATAACAAATGTGAAATATTTTAGCGGTAAATGTTACAAGGGATAAATATTTGCCATGTTTTTTGAAACTTTCCAAATAATTGCATTAAAAAAATGGGTAAAACACTTGAAATTTTATTAAGCATACTATATAATGGTAATTGCTTAAAAAAGCATAAAATTAAAAGGAGGAATTATTATGTCCAAAACAAAGAAGATAATCAGCGTAATTCTTGCAGTTGCTCTGGTTATGACAATGGCAACAGTTGCTATCGTATCTGCATCTGCTGCTGACACTGTTAAAGTGTACTTCGAGAACACAAGCTGGGGCGCAATCTATGCCTATGTTTGGGGCGGTGCAGACGGCGAAGCTCTTGGTGCATGGCCCGGCGCTGCTTGCACAGATGAGGGTAACGGCATTTGGTCCGTAGACATCCCCGCTGATTGCACAAATGTTATTTTCAATAACAATTCAGGCAGTCAGACAAACAACATGGAAAACCCCGGTCAGACAATGATCGCTAAGCTTACAGGTAGCCAGTCACAGGGTGATTACCAGATGGTTGACGACGCAGCTTGGGAAGCATACGGTGCTCCCGAGACCACAGCTGCTCCT
>JAUNJO010000003.1 GCA_030533225.1 Eubacteriales bacterium | reverse complement strand
TAATACCCTGCTAAAAGGAAGGCAAAAAACCACGAAAATCGGCGGATTTTGGACGGGAATTTATTGACAGCAAAACCTCGGAAAAGCCAGTAAAGTCAGGGGTTTCCGGCGTTTTGTCATTTTTACGGGAAAAGAGAAAAATCGTGAAATTCACAGATTTTCATTAGCAAATTCGACCTCAGCTAAAACAGAGTATAGACTCACTTATCCCTTGTTGTTTGGTTTAATGTGTTACAAAATCCTTCATAATTTTAAAGCTTGTGTATATTTTGTTATAAAAGTCCCTAAAAAAAACTAAAAAGCCGCAAAATGATAGCAGAAACCAAATAAATTGTTTCTATTTTGTCGGCTTTTTCCGATTTGCCTTTAATAATAACTCTATGAAAGTTACTATAATCATGGCTGTTATGTTTACAATAACACATATAATTATTACTTCGAAAGCAATCCATCAATAAACTGTCTGGCAAGGCGGGCTGATCTGCCTGAGCGTTCCAAAGCGAACCGTTCGGCAAGTATATCTATTTCTTCTGCGGGCATATCAATTCCGTTTTCTTCTGCCAAGTGATGAACAATATGCAGGAAGGTTTCTTTGTTGGGTTTTGAAAAGGAAATATGTATTCCAAAACGTTCAGACAAAGAAACAAGCTCCTGCATTGTGTCGTTTCTATGAATGTCATCTCCGTCACGGTCGGAAAAATTTTCTTTGATAATATGTCGACGGTTGCTGGTAGCATAAATAACCACATTGCTTGACTTTGCCGTAACAGAACCTTCTAATACCGCTTTCAGCGCATTGAAACTGTCATCATCTTTAAGGAAAGAAAGGTCATCAATGAAGAGTATGAACTTCAGAGGATTGCTTGACAGTTCATCAAGGATTTTAGGAATACAGCGAAGCTGGTCCTTCCTCACTTCAACGAGACGGAGTCCCTCGCTCCACAAGGCATTAACAACGGCTTTTACAGTCGAGGATTTGCCCGTGCCGGCATCACCCGTGAGCAAAATGTTTGCGGCCGGCTTGCCCGAAAGCAACGCTTTAGTATTGTCGATAACAATTTTTCTTTCGCGTTCATAATCGACTAGGTCGGAAAGTTCTGTTTTATCCGGGTGCAGTACAGGAGTAATACTTCCCTGCCCGTCCACATAAAACATACGGTTTCTCGCATAAATACCGTAACCGTATTTCTCAATATTATCTGCTCTGTGCAAATAAATATCTTTGAGTCGGAGGTTCGTGGAAGTAAATTCGGGGAGAAATCCTTTGTAATCGAGCAAACCGCAAAGTTTCTCTTTATTAAGTTCGGAAACCTCTTGCAGAATATCCAGTTCTGATTCAAGAGATGCTGTCATATATTTCGGAATACTTTTACCGAGCCCGATGGTTTTCACATATACATTTTCACAATTGGAACATAACTCTTTTATATATTCTCCGAGATTTCCTCCATTTGCATTGTAGAGCATCGCCACAAACTCGGCATATGCCGAGTTTGTGGGATTTTCGAGATAGGCACAAAGCGATGAAAGTACCGTATCCTGTAAAAGTTCTCTGAATATACAAAGTGTTTCGAGTTTTTCTCTCAGTCTTTTCATATCAGTTCAAAACCGCCCCTGTTGCACCACCGGAAACCAGTTCCGCGTAGCGTTTCAGATAACCCGAAAGCTCTTTCTTCTTGGGCACAAAGTTTTCCATGCGTTTTGCAAGAATGTCTGCGTCAACCTTAAGCTCGATAGTGTTTTCGGGGATGTTGATGCTGATGATATCACCATTCTCCACAACACCAATCATTCCGCCCGAAGCAGCCTCAGGGGTTACATGACCGATGCAGGCACCACGGGTAGCGCCGCTGAAACGACCGTCGGTAATGAGTGCAACACTATTTCCGAGTCCCATTCCCATGATAGCCGAAGTGGGATTCAGCATTTCACGCATACCGGGTCCGCCTTTCGGGCCTTCGTAGCGAATGACAATTACATCACCTGCTGAAATTTCTCCGCCGTTGATAGCGGCTTGTGCCTCTTCTTCTGAATCGAACACCCTTGCGGGACCTTCGTGAACCAGCATTTCGGGTAGTACGGCTGAACGCTTTACAACACTACCTTCAGGTGCAAGGTTGCCTTTGAGCACCGCAATGCCGCCCGTTTCGCTGTATGGGTTATCAATAGGACGGATAACATCGGTATCAAGATTGACACAGTTTTTGATATTCTCACCGATGCTTTTGCCCGTCACAGTCATACATTCGGTATTGAGCAATCCTTTCTTGGTAAGCTCGTTCATCACGGCATATACACCGCCAGCTTCATTGAGATCCTCCATATAAGTACGACCTGCAGGTGCCAAATGACAAAGGTTAGGTGTTTTAGCACTAATCTTGTTGGCAATATCCAAATTCAGTTCTACACCGCACTCGTGTGCGATAGCAGGTAAATGCAGCATACTGTTGGTAGAACAGCCGAGAGCCATATCTACCGTTAAGGCGTTCATCAACGCCTCTTTTGTCATAATATCACGGGGACGAATGTTTTTTCGTAAGAGTTCCATCACCGCCATACCTGCTTTCTTGGCAAGCTCGATACGGGCGGAATAAACGGCAGGAATTGTACCGTTGCCTCTTAGTCCCATGCCCAGTGCTTCGGTCAGGCAATTCATAGAATTGGCGGTATACATACCACTGCAGGAGCCGCATGTCGGGCAGGTCTTGCACTCATATTCATAGAGTTTTTCATCGTCTATCTTACCTGCATTATAAGCACCGACTGCTTCGAACATTGAAGAAAGGCTTGTTTTCTTACCCTCAACTTTGCCTGCAAGCATGGGACCTCCGCTGACAAATACAGTAGGTATGTTCACTCTTGCCGCCGCCATCAGAAGTCCGGGCACATTCTTATCACAGTTAGGCACCATAACGAGACCGTCAAATCCGTGAGCAAGCGCCATTGCCTCGGTGGAATCGGCGATTAAATCGCGGGTAACAAGAGAGTATTTCATTCCCACATGACCCATAGCAATACCGTCGCAAACAGCAATGGCGGGAAACACGATGGGTGTACCTCCTGCCATCGCAACACCGAGTTTGACAGCGTCTACGATTTTATCGAGGTTCATATGTCCCGGTACGATTTCGTTATAAGAACTGACAATACCGATAAGCGGGCGCTTTTGTTCTTCTTCGGTGAGTCCTAAAGCATGAAATAAACTGCGGTGCGGTGCATTGCAAACACCGTCCACAACATTTTCTTTGTTCATTTTTATGCCTCCTCAGTTGTTGATAAGCTTATCCTCGTCACTCCAACTGTAAAGCTTGCGGATGTCGGCACCTACCACTTCGGAAGGATGCTCGGACGCGAGTTTTCTCATGGCGTTAAAATGAACCTGTGCACCAGCGGAGGACATATCGAGAAGGAAGTCCTTTGCAAAGGTGCCGTCCTGAATGTCAGAAAGAATCTTCTTCATTGCCTTTTTTGTGTCATCGGTGATAATTTTCGGACCGGTAATATAATCACCGTATTCTGCTGTGTTGGAGATAGAATATCTCATACCGGCAAAGCCACTCTGATAAATGAGGTCAACAATTAGCTTCATTTCGTGTATACACTCAAAATAAGCGTTTCTCGGATCGTAGCCCGCTTCTACCAATGTTTCGTAGCCTGCCTGCATCAAGGCGCAAACGCCGCCGCAGAGCACAGCCTGTTCACCGAATAAGTCAGTTTCGGTTTCGGTACGGAAGTTGGTTTCCAAAACTCCTGCTCTTGCACCGCCGATACCGAGAGCATAAGCGAGACCGAGATCCCATGCATCGCCTGTA
The DNA here is from genome assembly GCA_030533225.1 of Eubacteriales bacterium. Classification (GTDB taxonomy): domain Bacteria; phylum Bacillota; class Clostridia; order Oscillospirales; family Acutalibacteraceae; genus Ruminococcoides. The sequence continues at coordinate 82,312 of JAUNJO010000003.1, read as the reverse complement.
GCATCCTGCTCCACAGCAATAAGACAGGGAACGCCTTTTCCTGCCAAATATTCGGAACGAACGGTGTGTCCGGGGCCTTTGGGTGCAATCATAATTACATTGACATTCTTCGGAGGCTTGATGCAGCCGAAATGAATATTAAAGCCATGAGCAAAAGCCAAGGTTTTACCTTCGGTCAGGTTGGGTTCGATTGACTCCTTGTAAAGAGCTGCCTGCTTTTCATCATTGATAAGAATCATAATGATGTCGGCCACCTTCGCAGCTTCGGCGGAAGTCATAACCTTAAGCCCCTGTGCCTCTGCCTTTGCCCAGCTCTTTGAGCCTTCGTAAAGACCGATAACAACATTCACGCCGCTGTCTTTCAGATTAAGTGCATGTGCATGGCCCTGAGAGCCGTAACCGATGATAGCGACGGTTTTGCCGCTGAGTTTCTGGAGATCGCAATCCTGCTGATAGAAAATTCTGTTTGCCATTTTAATTACCTCTTTCTTAATTATAGATTTATTGTTTGGCGAATAGTTGTGCTTCCTCTTTCCAGAGAAACACTGCCTGTTCGACAGATTTCAAGTATGGTATAGTCACGCATAAGATTGATAAAATCATCAATTCTTCTGGTTGTATCGGTTAAGCGGTACATTATGTAATCCTTGGAGTAATCCACGGTAAGTGCGCCGAAGGCATCGGCGGCACCCTTAATTTCATCCCTGTATAGGGGTTCGTTTTTCATTTTAATTAACAAAAGTTCACAGCTCACCGAATTATCTTCCGAAAATTCCTTGATTGAACAAACATCCGGCAATTTATACAGCTGATTAATCAGCTGCTGCTTTGCAACCTCCTCGCCGTCAAACACAACCGTTATTCGTGAAAGCTCTTTGGTTTCGGTTTCACTAACGGTAAGTGCGCTGATATTAAACTGACGGCGGCGAAACATGCTTGTAACTCTGTTCAGCACGCCGAATTGGTTATTAACCAACACGGCTACGGTATATCTTCTCATCAGTTCACCTCCAGCTTTGTGATGATATCTTCCATACATCCGCCCGGCGGAAGCATGGGAAGAACAAACTCGTCCTTGTCAATCCTGCAGTCGATTATGTAAGGGCCGTCGGTGCCGAATGCCCGCTTGAGTGCCGAATCCAATTCCTCGGGAGTGGATACCGATTCGCCCTCTGCGCCGAAAGCTTTTGCAAAGGCAGTAAAATCGGTTTTGCGATTCAGCACCGTGTTGGAATAGTGCTTATCATAAAACAGGGTTTGCCATTGGCGAACCATTCCTAAAACGCTGTTGTTCATAATCAGCACAACAACGGGAACATTATAGCTGACCGCTGTTGCAAGCTCGTTAAGATTCATACCGAAGCTTCCGTCGCCGGTAATCAGAACGCTTCGTTCACCGGTTCCGAATGCCGCCCCTATAGCCGCACCTAAACCGAAGCCCATAGTACCCAGACCTCCGCTTGAAAGAAAACGGCGGGGTGTTTTGAAGTTCAGGCTTTGTGCCGACCACATCTGATGCTGTCCAACATCGGTACATACAGCTGTATTTTCGCCCAAATGGGCGTTTACGGTTAGAATTGCCCGTCGAGGAGTAAGTCCGTCACGGTTATCGAGATAGCTTTCTTCCTCCTTGCGGAAGGCATCAACCTTTGCCATCCACTCGTCTTTTTTGCTCTCTTTGAGCAGAGGAATGAGTTTTTGCAGGGTGAGTTTAACATCTCCGCGAAGTCCGCATACGGAATTGACGGTTTTGTTAAGCTCCGAGCCGTCCACATCTATGTGAACTATCTTGGCACCGACCGCAAATTTTGTGCGGTTTCCGGTAACTCGGTCATTGAAGCGAACACCGAGGGAAATAATCACATCTGCATTATGCATAGACATGGAGGAGGCATAATGACCGTGCATACCCTGCATACCTAAAAATCTCGGATGATCCGTAGGAACTGCAGAAAGTCCCATCAGCGAACAGCCCACGGGGGCATCAATCTTTTCGGCAAGTGCGAGAACCTCCTCCTCTGCGTTAGCCGTAATTATGCCGCCTCCGAAATACACAAAGGGACACTTTGCCGAGTTGATAATTTCGGCAGCCTCCTCTATACGCACATCCTTTGCAGGATAAGACTCAGCCTTTTCTACGGGAGCCTTGGGTTCATACTCGTATTTTGCAATCTGAACATCCTTGGGCACATCCACGAGGATAGGTCCCGGTCTTCCGGACTTTGCCAATCTGAAGGCTTCACGGATAGTATCGGCCAGGTCGGAAACATGGCTTATGAAGTAATTGTGCTTTGTAATGGGTAGTGTGATACCCGTAATATCAATTTCCTGGAAACTGTCTGTGCCGATTTGCATTGACGGAACATTGCCGCAAATTGCTACCATGGGTACGGAATCCAGATATGCGGTTGCTATACCGGTAACAAGATTCGTCGCGCCGGGGCCGGAGGTGGAAATGACAACGCCTACTTTTCCGGTTGCACGGGCGTAACCGTCGGCTGCGTGCGCCGCACCCTGTTCATGTGCCGTTAAAACATGGGTAATTTCATCCCGGTATTTGTAAAGGCTGTCATATACATTTAATATCTGACCTCCGGGATATCCGAAAACCGTATCGGCTCCCTGCTCTATCAGGGTTTTTACAATAATATCTGCGCCTGAGAGAAGCATTTTATCACTCCTTCTTAATGTGATTTATTATCAGGTCACCGCACTGTTTACAGCCTACAAGAGTCATGCCCTCGCTCATTATGTCAGCTGTACGGTAGCCTGCATCAAGATAGCCTGAAACGGCGTTTTCAATTGCATCCGCTTCTTCATTCATATCGAAACTGTATCGCAGCATCATAGCGGCTGAAAGAATTGTTCCCACAGGATTTGCAACATCCTTTCCCGCAATATCGGGAGCAGAGCCGTGAATGGGCTCGTAAAGCCCGCAGGTGGTTGCACCTAAACTGGAGGAAGGAATCATACCGATAGAGCCGGTAATCATTGATGCTTCATCCGACAAAATATCGCCAAACATATTCTCGGTAACAATAACATCAAACTGCGCAGGATTCTTTACGATCTGCATTGCACAGTTGTCAACGAGCATATCTGAAAGTTCAACATCGGGATATTCCTTTGCAAGAAGATGCATAACCTTTCTCCAAAGGCGGCTGGAATCCAGCACATTACTTTTTTCTACCGAGCAGAGTTTTTTGTTTCGCTTTCTGGCAGTTTCAAAACCGATTCTTCCGATACGCTCTATTTCCGCTTCGCTATATGTCAGCACATCAATTGCAGTATCATCGACTGTCTTGTGTTCACCAAAGTAAATACCGCCGATAAGCTCACGAACGATGATAAAATCAATACCTTCGTCTACTATGGATTTCTTCAGGGGAGAAGCATCTGCGAGCTGCGGCCAGATTTTTGCGGGACGGTTGTTAGAGTAAACGCCCATACCTGCTCGCAGTCTCAGCAGTCCCTTTTCGGGACGCATATTACCGGGAACATCATTCCATTTGTTTCCGCCAACCGCACCGAGTAAAACGCTGTCGGATTTTACGCATTTATTAAGTTCGCTTTCCGGCAAAGGATCGCCGTGTTTATCGATAGCGCATCCACCCATATCCACATCTGTGTAATTGAAAGTATGTCCGTACAGCTCGGCTACCTTATCGAGAACTTTGAGTGCCTCGTTTACTATTTCGGGACCGATGCCATCGCCACGGATAACCGCTATGTTCTTAACCATTGTTTTCGCCTTCTTTCAAGGACTTTAAGAGTCCGCCGCATTTTATAATATTCTGAATAAACGGAGGAAAAGGCTGTGCCTGATAGGTTTTGCCTGTTGTCACATCCGTGATGATACCGGTGTCGAAATCCACTTTTACTTCATCCTTAGCATTTATTTCTTCCGCCGCTTCTTCACATTCCAAAATGGGAAGACCGATATTGATAGCGTTGCGGTAGAAAATTCTTGCAAAACTCTTGGCAATAACGCAACCGGTACCGCAGGTTTTAATAACAAGGGGAGCGTGTTCACGGGAAGAGCCGCATCCGAAGTTCCATCCGGCAACCATTACATCACCGACCCTAACATTTTTAACAAACTCTGTGTCGATATCCTCCATGCAGTGCAGGCTGAGTTCTTTTGCGTCCGGTGTGTTCAGGTAACGGGCGGGAATGATAACATCAGTGTCTACATTATCGGGATATTTGAAAACTTTTCCTTGTGTGTTCATCTCTTACGCCTCCTTGTATTCGGTGATATAACCTGTCAGTGCACTGGCGGCGGCGGTATGCGGTGATGCAAGATACACTTCGCTGTCCACATGTCCCATTCGGCCGACGAAGTTACGGTTGGTTGTCGCAACACATTTTTCGCCTGCGGCAAGGATACCCATATATCCGCCGAGGCAAGGACCGCAGGTCGGGGTTGAAACAATCGCTCCTGCATCCACAAAGGCGGTTACATACCCGCGTTCCACACATTCACGGTATATCTGCATAGTACCCGGAATAATGATTACCCGAATACCGTCGGCAACCTTTTTGCCGTTGAGGATTCTGTATGCAGTCTCCATATCCTCCATTCTGCCGTTGGTGCAGGAACCGATTACGACTTGGTCTATTTTAATTTCGTGCAATTCACTTGCGGGATGAGTATTTTCGGGAAGATGAGGACAGGCAACGGTTGGAACAATGCTGCTCAGGTCTATATCAATGACCTTTTCATACTCCGCATCGTCATCGGCTTCATAAATCACAGGAGGTCTTTCGCTTCTGCCGCTTAGATATTCCATAGTAACATCATCCACAGGGAAAATACCGTTTTTAGCCCCTGCTTCGATTGCCATATTACAAATGCAAAGGCGGTCGTCCATCGAAAGACCGTGAGCACCGTCTCCGACAAATTCCATACTTTTGTAAAGAGCACCGTCAACACCGATCATACCGATAATAGTGAGAATAATATCCTTACCGCTGCAGTTCGAGGGAAGTTTTCCGCTTAAATTGAATTTGATTGCTGAAGGCACCTTGAACCACGCGGTTCCGGTTGCCATACCTGCCGCCATATCGGTAGATCCAACACCTGTGGAGAACGCACCGAGCGCACCGTAGGTACAGGTGTGGCTGTCTGCACCTATGATGCAGTCACCTGCGGTAACAACACCCTGTTCGGGAAGCAAAGCATGTTCAATGCCCATTTTTCCAACATCGTAAAAGTGGCTTACACAATGAGCACAGGCAAATTCACGGCAGGTTTTGGACTGTTCTGCCGCCTTAATATCCTTGTTGGGCACAAAGTGGTCAAGAACAATCGCCACTCTGTCTTTGTCAAATACGGATTCAAAGCCGCCCTTCTTAAATTCATTCACCGCAACGGGTGTCGTAATATCGTTGCCGAGAACAATGTCCAGCTTTGCGCTGATAAGCTGTCCGGCAACTACCGTATCCAAGCCTGCGTGGGCGGCAAGGATTTTTTGAGTCATGGTCATTCCCATTTCAGTTACCTCCCTTGGTCATATTGCTGAATGCACTGAGAAGCGCTTTTACGCTTGCGGTAATCACATCCTTATCGGTACCGGCACCCCAATACATTTTGCCGTCAGCCCGTTCGAGACCGATGTACGAGGCGGCAACGCTATGAGAGCCGTCCCCCTGCATACTGTGTTGGGTGAACACCTGCAGGGTGTATTCTTCACCGGTGAACTCGCAAAGAGCATTATTTACAGCGCTGAGGGTTCCGTTGCCCTCTGCTTCAAGCTCGGTCTCTACGCCGTCTCTCATAAAAGTAATTTCAATCTTTACTGTGTTATTCTCACGCACAAAATCAAATCCGGTAATAGAAATACCGCAATCGAGATTCAGGTAATTAGCGGTAAAAATCTCAAGAACATCATCCGGCTTGAGTTCCTTGTGCTCACGGTCTGAGATACTTTTGCACAAATAGCTGAAATTCTCACGCATTTGTGCAGGCAGATTGTATCCGAAGGTCCTTTCAAGCAGATATCCGATACCGCCTTTTCCCGATTGGGAATTCACACGGATTACATCTGCATCGTATGTCCTGCCGATATCCTTTGGGTCAATGGGAATATATGGCACACTCCATTCGTGGAGTCTGTTCTTTTGTCTGTATTTCATACCCTTGGCAATAGCATCCTGGTGAGAACCGGAAAAGGCGGCGAACACAAGTGCGCCTGCGTAGGGCGCCCTCTCATACACATGCATACGGGTGCAACTTTCGTACTTTTCGACCAAATAGTTCATATCGGAAAGGTCAAGCTTCGGGTCCACACCGTGAGAGTACATATTCATTGCAAGGGTGATAATATCCACATTGCCGGTACGCTCGCCGTTGCCAAACAATGTACCTTCCACACGGTCAGCACCCGCAAGCAACGCAAGTTCCGTATCGGCGACGCCCGTTCCCCTGTCGTTATGAGGATGCAACGATAATGTTACAAACTCCCGGTACTTGAGGTTTTCGCTCATGTACTCCACCTGAGAGGCATACACATGCGGCAAACTCATCTCCACCGTTACGGGGAGGTTGATAATCACATTGTTATCAGCGCTCGGCTCCAATACATCAAGCACTGCATTGCAAACCTCTAAAGCGTATTCAGGTTCGGTGCCCGTAAAAGACTCGGGAGAGTACTCAAAACGGAAATTGCCCTCATATTCGCTTGCCAGCTTCTTAACCAGCTTTGCGCCGTCAACCGCAATCTTTTTGATTTCTTCTTTGCTCTTTTTGAAAACCTGTTCACGCTGGGCCACGCTTACGGAATTATAAAAATGAATAATGGCACTGGGAGCGCCTTTACAGGCATCGAAGGTTTTTCGGATTATATGCTCACGGCACTGGGTGAGAACCTGTACCGTAACATCGTCGGGAATCATATTGTTATCAATAAGGGTACGCAGAAACTCATATTCGGTTTCGCTTGCAGCAGGAAAGCCAACCTCGATTTCCTTAAAACCGACCTCCAGCAGAACCTTGAAATATTCGAGCTTTTCTTCCAAACTCATAGGAATAACAAGGCTTTGGTTGCCGTCGCGCATATCCACACTGCACCATACAGGAGGCTTCTCCACATGGTCTTTTTCTACCCATTTGTTATACTTTTTCTCTACAGGGAAATATCCCACTCGGTACTTGCTTGAATCCATCATAACACTTACTCCTTTTCCGCCACCGCTTCCACTTCTACCAACGCACCTTTGGGAAGCTCTTTTACCGCTACGCAGCTTCTTGCAGGTTTCTCGGTAAAATACTGCGCATACACTTCGTTAAACGCAGCAAAATCCTCCATATTTGCCAGAAAACATACGGTTTTTACGGTACTCGTCAGTTTTCCCCCTGCAGCCGTCAGCACTGCTTCAAGATTCTTGCACACTCTGTGAGTCTGCTCGGTAATGTTTTCACCCTCCAAAACTCCGGTTTCGGGATTAAGAGGAATTTGTCCGGAGGTAAAAATGAGATTACCCACAACCACAGCCTGTGAGTAAGGGCCGATTGCCGCCGGAGCGTTATTCGTATGTATTTTTCTGCTCATAATTATAACCCCTTTCGAAAATCACACTAACTTGAAGCCTTCATCACGCAAAGTTCTTGTGATAAGGTTTACATGTTCAAAATCTCTCGTTTCCATTTCAATACGGAGGAAACAGCCGTTTACGCTCTCGGTGTTGCCCTTTTCGTAGTGAACACCGGTTACATTTCCGCCGCAATCGGCGATGATAGAGGAGATCTCCTTGAGCTGCCCGGGCTTGTCGATAAGCTCGATTAACAGACTGGTGGAACGGCCCGAATTAAGCAGTCCTCGGTCAATGACACGGGACAGGCTTGTGACATCAATATTGCCGCCGGAAACAACGGCTACCACCCGTTTGCCTTTCAAATCAAATTTGCCTGACATTACGGCGGCAACAGCGGTTGCGCCTGCTCCTTCGGCTATCATCTTTTGCTTTTCAATAAGAGCAAGTATTGCGCTTGCGACCTCGTCATCGGTGACAAGAGCAATATCGTCCACATACTCACTGACGCAACGGAAGGTATTTTCTCCCGGCTGCTTTACCGCAATGCCGTCGGCAATTGTGGAGACAGAAGATAGGCATTTTATCTCGCCGTCCCTCACCGAGTTATACATACTCGGCGCACCTGCGACCTGAACTCCGTACACTTTTACGGAGGGTCTGATTTGTTTTGCGGTATAGGCAATACCGGAAATAAGTCCTCCGCCGCCGACAGGTACTACAATGGCGTCGATGTTGTCAAGGTCATTCAGGATTTCAAGGGCAATCGTGCCTTGTCCGGCAATAACATTTTCGTCGTCAAAAGGATGGACGAAGGTATATCCTTCGCTGTCACGAAGTTCCAACGCTTTCTTATAGGCGTCATCGTAACAGCCTTCAACCAGGCAAACCTCGGCACCGAAGCCTTTTGTGGCTTCAACCTTGGAAATAGGTGCGGTGTCGGGCAGGCATATCAAGGATTTAATTCCGTTCTTTGTTGCCGCAAGTGCCACACCCTGTGCGTGATTTCCTGCAGAACAAGCGATAACGCCTTTTTTCTTCTCATCATCAGAGAGCATTGCAATTTTATAAGCCGAACCTCTAACCTTAAAAGAACCTGTAATTTGTAGATTTTCGGGTTTTAGGTATAGTTCGCAATCGGGAGCAATACCGTATGCCCTTACAACATTAGTTTCACGAATGATGCTTTTCAGCACCGTCTGTGCATTGAATACCTTGTCGAGGGTTAACATTTCTTTCCGCCTTTCATGATTTATGTTTATGCTTCGATATTTGACTTTGAGGCAAAAAAAAACGTCTCAAAGCCTTGGTTTGCTTTGAGACGGGTGTAAATCTAATTTTAGCACTCGCGGTACCACTCAAATTGCGGATATACAATCCGCCACCTCTTCGAAGTCCGACAACTTCTATGCACTGACGTAGCATACACGGGGTTCCCTACACACATCTGCTTCAGGTTCCCGGCTCGGAAGTGAGAGGACAAAGATATATAACACGCTGATTTGCACCAACCATCAGCTCTCTGTGCTGTTTTTCTCCGTGACCATTCTCCGTCACAGCCTTTAACTATATTCAATTTATGAAAGATTTTATCACATTAAATCGATGATGTCAAGATGTTTTTGAAAATTTTTTGTGTGTTGTAGATAATGATTTGTTATAAATATCGTCACTCTTCGTTTTTTTCATTGTATTGTGTTGAATTTTTCATATTTGTTGATTATACTATTAAGTAATTGCATTTAATAGATTTAAGGATTAGCCGTAACACAGCTTAACACTCAAAGTGCGAAAAAACCTTGAAAATACGGGATTTTTAGGTACAGGAAGTCACGCAAAAAGGGATTCCGAGGTCACTCCTAAGCGGAACGCCCCTGGTTCGAATCCTCTCGGGAACGCCAAAACTCCGCCGTAAAACCCAGAAAAATCAAGGGTTTCCGGTGTTTTTCCATTTTTATCGAAGATGAATACAGCCCAGTGTTGCAATCACCGGGCGTTTGTAGAACAGTCCGGTAGCACAATGCAGATACGCCGATATTGCCCCTGATGTTCTTCAAGGTGCTTTCATCAAAAAAGAAAGCTCAAAATCAAATATATCCGAACACGAAAAGAGACCGCCTACACGATGTAAGCGGTCTTTACTTATTAAGACTTAGTTTGACAAACAGTAAGTTGTTTATTTCTTCCTTTTGGGTTTTGGAGTTGGTAACTCCTCATATACAGCGTTAAACAAACCCGCTAAAAGCTCCTTATTATCAAATTCATCTACCAACAACATCTCTTTTGCTCCCTCATAGGGTACTTCATAGGTCGCTGTCGGCATATAACTAATTGCTGATTTTACCGGTTTTAAAAGCAATCTATCATCATAGATACCGCCTACAATCTTGCCACGATAATAAATAATAAATTCTCCCATCATAGCTCGATAAGTAATTTCTTCTAACTCAGATAGCTGCCCTAAAATAAACTCTAAGTATTCCTTGCTTGATGCCAAATTCCACCTCAGATTTTCAAGATTGCGGTACACTGCTTGCCGATTTCAAAGAGCGTGGGTATATTTGCAACGAATTTCTGGATATTTGTTGCGTCGATAACATTCACCTTACTGTCAAGGGTAACATCAGCCGCCAACATTCCGTACTCGTCTAAGGTCTCCAGGTTTGCCGCATGCTTTTGGATTAATGTTGCATCCTTAATGTTGATTTTTCCGTCAAGGTCTGCATCACCGAGCTTGTAGGCAAAGCCGTTTGTGGCAATTGCATAGGTGGAGAAGGAGTCTGTTCTAAAGGTGATTGTGTTGGTCTCCGGGTCATAGGACTCCACCGGAATTGTCTCAAAATCCTCTCCGTTGTGAATGTTGTGGATGATTACAATATCAGAGATGTTTGCTGTGTCAGAAATCGGCGAATCGGCAAGGCTCACTGAGACGGTCGCGTCGTTTTCCAGTGTGTTAACCTCATTTTTCCAGACATCGTCCGCATCGGTGCTTCCTTTGTAATACACATTATACAGGTCAAGATTCAGGTAATCCGTGATGGTGTAGTTGTCGGCAGCTGCCTCGAACGCCCGGATTTTCTCATCGTTCAATTCATTTTCGGCATCGCTGATTTCAAGTTGTGCCGAGCCGCCGGTCATACCGCTTCCCAGTTCAATGCTTCCGCCTGTTACCGTATCGGAAGAACTGATCATCTTGTCCTCAACAGGGGTGAAATGGGCACCTAAATGGGCGTTGCCGGGTTTGATTTCAAAGGTAAAGACGGACTGCTCGTCACCGGTGACGAAATCACCGCCGTTAATACCGAAACTTGTCAGCTGATAGCCATAGTCGGGAATAAGTTTAACTGTTACAACAGAGCCAACCGGCAACACTGCACCGCCGCCGTTCTCATCCTGTCCCCAGTCCATAGCAGTTCCCGGATTGTTTAATTCCTCCGGTGAATAAACCGTGCCCTTATACTCTACTTGGAGCAATTCCATTCTGCCGTGGTCAATGTAGTCATCACCCTGGTTTTCATCAGTGTATGTCCAAAGGAAATTGCCCGCAACCATATAGTCCTTATCCTCATTGTCAAGCCACTTTACAGACGAGTCAATAATGTAACCGCTTTCGCTGTAGGGAACGGTGATCTTGAACTCGTTGAGCTGTCCCTTGCAAGCATCAAGAAGAGCCTCTCTGCCCTCCTCTGTGCCCGGCTTGGGAAGATCGTCATAATAGTCCACGCCGTTTACCTTCAATTCATAAATGCGTTCACCGATAAAGCAGTTAAAATAGAAATCAACATAACCCTGACCGTCGTAGGTATAGGATACATCATCAAAGCTGTCACCGTCATTGCCGTTTACCATTCGGGAGTCGTTAATATAGAAATCTGCTTTGCCTGCAATGGTAAATGAAGAAGTTTTCCATTCTCCCTCATAGCCTCCGTGAACAGGCTCGTCACCCGGTTCGGGTCCCGGTCCGGGATTGTGGCCGCCGTCGTCCTGACGAAACTCCACATCTTCCAAAGCATATTCCGTTCTTGCAGTCAATGCATAACCGTTTTCATCTGTGAGCTGATTTCTGATATCGTCGGTAAGGATGTCAGTACCGTTTACTCTCAGAGAAATTCCCGTCCAGTCGACACGGTAATCCGTGACACAGCGAATCCTTACAGCCTCTGCATTTTGATATCCGGGGCCGACATATAAATCCCAATCCGTTCCGTTTTTGACTTCTATCCAGCCGTTTTCTTCGGAACCCTGACGGAAAGTAACCGATATGCTTGCGGTATTTTCGTCCGCTGCAGAAACGGAAACAGGCAAACACGCCATTGTGACACAAAGTGCCAAAAGCATCGCAAAAAGCTTCGCCGCAAAAGTTTTTCGTTTTTTCATACTGAATCCTCCGTTCCAATATACTTGTTCTTATTATAATACGCTAAATTCGCATTTGCAACAAAGTTTTTCGTTTTGTACAGAAAAAAATTAGTAATACCGCCCACAGTACGAGAGTAAAAAAGGAAGGCCGCAAAGCAAGACGCAAAAGGTCTGCTTTACGGCCTATGGTTTATTTTGCTATTTTTCGGAGAATTTTGAAACATGCCGTTTCAAAGCTTCAAAGGTTTCATCGCTTATGTCATGCTCCATTTTGCAGGCATCCTCCACAGCGGTTTCATTACTGACGCCGAGACGGATGAGAAAATCCGTGAGAAAGGTGTGTCTTTCGTAAATTTTCTTTGCAACTTCCAAGCCGTCATCGGTAAGAGTGAGATACCCGTCCTTGTCCATCAAAACATATCCGCCGTTTTTCAGGATGCCGACTGCCCGGCTGACGCTGGGCTTCGAAAAACCCATATATTCAACCACATCTATTGAACGGACAACGCCGGACTTTTTCGATAAAATATAAATTGTCTCAAGATACATCTCTCCGGATTCCTGTAGGCGCATCTCAAGTCCTCCTTGTTTCATGCCAATCTTTAGGAGCTTTCGCTGTTTGGTTAGCAGTAGCATACCACATTTTTCGCACAAAATCAAGATTTATCCGAAATTATCATTGGCGCTCCCATTCGGTAAGCCTACTCATTTTTTCAGAGAACCTTTGAACAGGCAACAGCCATAGAGCCGGGGCCGATGTGACATGCCACACTCAATGACAGCTTATCCATAATAATCTCATAACCCGGAAATCTCGCTTCTACCTCCTGCTTCCACTCCCGAGCCTCGTCCTCTGTGCAGGTATATGCCACATCAAGCCGAATATTCTGTCCCTTGAAACGCTGGTTCATATCATTTTCTATGGCATCAAGCATAATGGATTTTGCCTGCTTAAAGCCTCTTGCTTTAGCGAAAGAATCAAGTTTTTCGCCTTGAATCTGCAGAACAGGTTTAATGTTCAGTATTGTGCCGATTGCCGCTGCAGCAGGTGTTACCCTACCGCCCTGCTTGAGGTACTTCAGGGTATCAACGGTAATATAAATGCTTGAATCAAGCTTCATATCCTCTAAAACTTTTTTGATTTCCTCACCGCTTTTGCCCTCTTTCACAAGCTTGAGAGCATCCAAAACAGATCTTCTCTGGGTTACGGAAATTCGCTGATTGTTTACCACGAACACCTTTCCCTCGTAGCTCTGCGACAGCATCGTAGCTGTTTCGCAGGAGTTGCTGAGTCCGCTTGACATGGGAATATATACAACCTCGTCGAAGTTTTTGAGAAGTTCATCCCAAAGGTCGGTCACATCTGCTGGTGAGGGCTGAGAGGTGATAACCGAGGCATCTGACTGCAGTTTTTCGTAGAACTGCTCCTGAGTAAGTGTTATATCCTCAAAGAATAACTGATCATCCACCGTAAAAGGCATAGGAAGTACATAAACTCCCAACTCCTTTGCCGCTGTCTGTGTAATTCCGCTGTTACTGTCTGTTGCTATTGCTGTTTTTTTCAAGATAATTCTCCCTTTCTCTGTTCGGCATGTAGCCTGATTTATTATTTAGAAGTCACTTTAAGAATACATGTAAAAGACCTTCGTAGAATTTGCTTTTGTAGGGTTGATAACGCATGGGAAGGTCAAGCCAAAGTTTTTTATCTACCACGGATTTGTAATGAGAGAAGGCATTGAAGCCGTCTTTTCCGTGATAGCTTCCCATACCGCTTTCACCAACGCCGCCGAATCCCATTTCGCTTGTGGCAAGGTGAATAACAACATCATTTATACATCCGCCCCCGTATGAAAGCTCGGTTGTAACTCTCTTTATGCGTTTTTTATCCTTCGAGAAAATATATAGCGCCAAAGGCTTTGCCTTGCCTTTTAGCTCCGATAATATACCTTCACAGCTGTCAAAGGTCACAATAGGCATAATCGGGCCGAAAATTTCTTCGCCCATTACGGCATCTGCGTCGGTTACTCCGTCCATTACCGTGGGGGCAATTTTCAGGGTTTTTGCATCGGTTTCGCCTCCGAAAACCACCTTGTTGCTATCCATTAAGCCGCAGAGACGGGCGAAATGCTTTTCGTTAATTATCCTACCGTAATCCCTATTTTCTAAGGGATTTTCCCCGTACTGGATTCGTATCTGCTTTATTATCTGCCCAAGGAGTTCATCCTTGACACAGCTTTCGCAGAGAATGTAGTCTGGAGCCACACAGGTCTGACCGCAGTTGAGGAATTTTCCGAATACTATTCTTTTTGCCGCCAGCCTTATGTCTGCGCTTTTATCTACTATGCAGGGACTTTTTCCTCCCAGCTCCAAAACTGCGGGAGTGAGATGCTCCGCTGTATGCCGCAGCACCTCTTTGCCGACTGCCTGACTTCCGGTAAAGAACACGAAATCAAATTTCTGCTTTAGGAGTGCCGAGTTTTCTGCTCTGCCGCCGTTTACAACCGCCACATATTCGGGAGAAAAACATTCGCTTATGATTTTCTCAATAATTTCGGAGGTTGCAGGTGAATAGGCGCTTGGCTTTACTATGGCCGTATTGCCTGCTGCTATAGCATCAGAGAGTGGCTCCACAGTTAATAAGAAAGGATAGTTCCACGGGCTCATAATCAGGGTGTTTCCGTAGGGAACAGGCTGTTTGAAGCTGTGAGAGGGAAACTGAGCAAGAGGTGTGTAAACCGTTTTCCTTTTGGAAAAACTTTTTGTATGGTGAATCAAATAGGAAATCTCGGAGAGCACCAGACCGATTTCACACATAAAGCTCTCATAACGGCTTTTGCCAAGGTCCTCGGACAAAGCCTCAGCGATTTCCTTTTCATATTTCTTTACGGCGGTATGGAGCTTTTTCAGTTGCTCAATACGGAAAGAAACAGGAATTGTGGCACCGCTTAGGTAGTAACCTCTCTGCTTTTCGAGAATGTCTCTTATTTTCTCTGCTGTCATTGTTTAACTCCAATCTGAAATTTGGTAATAGATGCTTTCCAGTTCACTTACCGTCATTAGCTTCGGAACAGGATAAAGGGGATTCGCTTCTTTTTCCGCATTTTTTGCCATTGTGGGAATATCATCTGCCTTAATAACGCTGATTTTTCGGGGTATTCCCATTTTCAGATTAAGCTCCTCGATTGCCTTTATGAAGCTTTCTGCGGCATCTTTGTCAGTCTGATTCGCGGTACAAACTCCTGCCGCTATACCGAGCCTGTGAAGTTTTTTGCAGACAGTTTCGCCGTAAACTCTGAGCACATAGGGCATAATAACCGCGTTTGCAAGTCCGTGAGGCGTTCCGTACTGTCCGCCTAAAGAATGGGCAACCGCGTGAATATATCCGACATAGGATTTCGAAAAAGCAACACCGGCCATGTATGAGGCTTCAAGCATGTTTTTTCTCGCCTGCAGATTGTTTCCGTCCCGATATACTGTTTCTATATTGTCAAAAATAAGCTTTACAGCGTCCAATGAGAGCTGTCGTGTCTGTTTGGTGGTAGAACGACCTATATATGCCTCAACTGCGTGAGTAAGGGCATCCATACCCGTGGTTGCCGTAAGACTTTTCGGCAAAGAATAGGTAAGTGTCGGGTCCAAGACCGCATAATGCGGAATCAGAGGAAAGCTCATAAGCGCGTATTTGTGATGCTTTTCGCTATCTGTAATTATTGCCGCAAGGGTTGTTTCACTGCCTGTCCCTGCAGTTGTCGGAACAGCAACAAGGGTTGGCAGAGGACGCAAAACCCTCAAAATACCTTTCATTTTTCCCACACTCTTTTTGGGATAGACCGCCCTTGCGCCTACCGCTTTTGCACAATCCATTGATGAACCGCCGCCTACAGCCAAAAGGCAGTCACAGCCATTTTGCCTGTAAACCGAATACGCCTCCTCAACATTGTGAACCGTAGGGTTGGGACAGGTTTTATCGTACACGGTATAGGAAATCTTCGCGCATTTGAGAGCCTCCTCGATAGGCTCGGTCAGTCCGTTTTCCGCAATTCCTTTGTCTGTAACAATCAAAACAGACTTAACTTTTTCTTTCTCTGTTATCCTTTGAAGTTCTGAGCAGGAAGTAACCGTCTCAGGCTCTCTGTAAGGCAATAAAGGCAGAGCAATGCGGAAAGCACCTTGGAATACGCGACAAAAAACAGTTTTCAGAAAAAACACAGATTACACCGCCCCATTCGCAATTTTGTCAAGTCCTGTGCTGATTAGGGAAAGACTGCGGTAAAACTCAAGTCTTTCCTCCTCGGAAAGCTCTGTGCTGATTAGCTCAAGCACACGGGATACCTTTTCGTCAACCTTCTTGGCAATCTCCTTGCCTTTTTCTGTAAGCACTAAGGGACTTTTGTACCGCTTGAGAAATTTGGATTCCCGGGTAAGATATCCCTTATTCTCCAAAAAATCAAGGGAACGCGAAACCGTAGCCTTATCCTCCTCACATTTTTCGCACAGGTCGGCGGCGGTAATCGTGCTGGACTTATATATATAATACAGGCAGGAAATATGGGGGCTTCGCAAATTGTATTCCGCCATTTCCTGATTTTTGATTTTGCGGATGTTACGGTTGATTCGGTTTATGAGTACAGTGAATGTTTCGAATCTTTTGTTCAAGAAAACATCTCCTTTCAAACTCCGATAAACTTGTTGAAGTTTCAACAAGTGGAAAGTATAGCACAGCCTTGTTGATTTGTCAACAAGTTAAATCACTCCGCACAACTTCGCCTTTCACAGGCAAATAACAGTACGCAAATAATAACCGCCGATACTCTGTAATCTCTCACAAAGTATCGGCTGAATATGTATTCGGCTTCACTGAATCTTCAGAACCGCAGATAATCGCTTTGCCAAAATCAACGCCAGTAACAGTTTAATTAAATCGGGAATAATAAAGGGTATTACACACCAGGAAAGAACCGTTGCAAGACCAACGGCTGAGTTTGTCTGAGCGTAGATAATCATAAACCACACAGTTCCAAAGGAATAACAGACTACCAAGCCAATAACCAAAGCGAGAATTTCCGCCCACTTTTTGCTTCTCATAAAATGAACAATTATCCGGTAGATAAGCCCCATAAGAATGAAACCCACTATGTAACCTCCTGTGTTGCCGAGGAGAACACCGATTCCGCCGGTGAAGTTTGAAAACACGGGTACCCCCACGGCTCCCAGCAGCACATATACGGCAATCGACAAGGTTCCCCGCTTTCCGCCCAAAAGCAGCAGCACGAAAAAAACAGCGAAAGTCTGCAATGTAAAGGGCACTGTAGTCGGAACGCTTATCCAAGAGCAAAGAGAAATCAAAACCGCACCCATTGCTATGTAAACTAAATCAAGAGTTTTTAACTTCTTTCTTTCCTTTGTATCATCCATAGTAAACCTCCGATTCTGTCATAGAGCAGACATTAATAAAAGCGTTGAAAGTTTTATTTTGTCTGACCTATCCCCTGTTTTTTTCCCATTATTATATACCGAAGTCAAAAACAAATCAACCTCCGTATTCTGTGATTTCTTTCAAAGCCCCGGCGCCAAATATTTTTTCACAACCATTGACAATTAAACAGTGATATGGTAAAATTAGTGAAAATAAAATCAGTTATTTTTTAACTAAAGACTTGGAGGTTTCTACTATGAATAGAATCAAAACTATCGAAACAAAGGATCTCAACAACACAATTAAGAACGGCGGCTGCGGTGAGTGCCAGACTTCTTGCCAGTCCGCTTGCAAAACTTCTTGCGGTGTTGCAAACCAGCAGTGTGAAAACGCAAACAAAAACAACGGCTAATCGAAATTGATTTCAAAAAACGCTGTCTTTCGGGGCAGCGTTTTGCATTTGAGGGAGAAAAATGGTACATCAATACAAATTAAACAATTACAATATTGTGCTTGATACATGCAGCGGCTCTGTACACTCCGTTGACGAGGTGGCTTACGACATTATCGGTATGTACAAGACCGCAGGAGAAGAGGAAATCGTAAAAGCGATGCTCGAAAAGTACGCCGATATGCCGGATGTGACAAGAGATGAGATTCTTCTCTGCATAGAGGATATCAAAGCTCTTGAAGACGCCGGCAAGCTTTTTTCAGAGGACAAATACGAGGCTCTTGCCTATAACTACAAGAACAACAGCAATGTTATCAAGGCTCTCTGCCTGCATGTTGCTCACACCTGCAACCTTAACTGTTCCTATTGCTTCGCAAGTCAGGGAAAATACCACGGCGAGCGTTCGGTTATGAGTTTTGAGGTTGGCAAACAGGCCTTTGACTTTCTTGTGGCCAACTCCGGAACGAGAAGAAACCTTGAGGTTGATTTCTTCGGCGGCGAGCCTCTTATGAATTGGGAAATGGTAAAACAGCTTGTGGCTTACGCAAGAAGCATAGAGAAGGAGCACAACAAGAATTTCCGATTCACTCTCACTACCAACGGTATGCTTATCGACGATGAGGTTATCGAATTCCTCAACAAAGAGATGAGCAATGTGGTTTTGAGTCTCGACGGCAGAAAAGAAGTTCACGACCTTTTCAGAAAAGATTATTCGGGCAACGGAAGCTATGACAGAATTATCCCGAAATACAAGCGTCTTGTGGAAGCCCGAGAGGGCAAAAACTATTACATGCGAGGTACATTTACTCACAACAATGTGGATTTCACCGAGGATATTTTCCACATGGCAGACCTTGGATTTACCGAACTCAGCATGGAGCCTGTGGTTTGTTCTCCCGATGACCCGTGTGCACTGACTGACGAGGACCTCCCAAAACTTTTTGAGCAGTACGAGATACTTGCCAAAGAGATGATTAAACGCAAAAAAGAAGGCAGGCCCTTCACCTTCTACCACTATATGATAGACCTGAAAAACGGCCCGTGTATCTATAAAAGAATTACCGGCTGCGGTTCGGGTACCGAATACATGGCTGTCACTCCCTGGGGCGAGCTTTTCCCCTGTCACCAGTTTGTGGGCGATCCCAAATACAGTCTCGGCAACATTTGGGACGGAGTTACCAACAAAGAATGTCAGGAGCAATTCCGCAGATGCAACGCTTATGCCAGAGAAGAATGCCGTGACTGCTGGGCAAAGCTTTACTGCTCGGGCGGATGCGCGGCAAATGCATATCATGCGACCGGAAGTATCGGCGGCATCTACGAATACGGCTGTGAGCTGTTCAAAAAGCGTATAGAGTGCGCCGTAATGATGCAGGTTGCCGAAGCGGAAGAAATATGAACACACCTATAGTTGATTTCCTGCACAGCTATGCCGAAAGCGGTACCGCCCGAATGCACATGCCCGGCCATAAGGGCAGCGGAGAGTACTCCTTTGACATAACGGAAATAAAGGGAGCCGATGAGCTTTACTCTGCAAAAGGCATTATCGCAGAGAGTGAAAACAACGCAAGTTCCCTCTTCGGGACTGCTCACAGTTACTATTCGGCAGAAGGCTCAACCTTGGCTATCAAAGCTATGCTGACCTTAGCGGCATCCCAAAGGCCGCAAGGGGAACGGCCGCTTTTTGCAGCCGCAAGGAATGTGCACAAGGCTTTTGTCTACGGTGTCGCCATGCTCGACGGGGATGTGGAGTGGCTCTACTCGAAGGATGGCCACATCTGCAAATGCACGGTAACGGCCGAGGACGCGGAAAACGCCATAAAAAAATGCAGGCGAAAGCCTGACGGACTCTATATCACTTCACCGGATTACCTGGGAAATATTGCGGATATCAAGGGGATTGCCGAGGTTTGCGACCGCCACGGAGTACCGCTGTTGGTGGATAATGCCCACGGCGCCTACCTTGCTTTCCTCGAAGAAAACATCCACCCCATTTCGCTGGGTGCTTCCATGTGTACCGATTCTGCCCACAAAACCCTCCCTGTGCTCACAGGGGGTGCATATCTTCATATTGCAAAAAAGGCTGAACACTTTTGCGGCAGAGCACGGTCCGCACTTGCCATGTACGCTTCCACAAGTCCCTCCTATCTTATTTTGAGGTCCCTTGACGCCTGTAACCGGTATCTTGCCGAGTCCGACGGTAAAAGACGCAATTTGGCGGTAAAGTGCGTTAAGAACGCAAGAGAAAAGCTTGCAAAGAAACACATTGTCACAGAGGGTGACGAGCCTCTCAAAATAGTGATAAACGCCTGTGCATCCGGTTACGACGGCAACGAACTGGCGGAGTATTTCAGAAATATGGGCATTGAGCCTGAGTTTTGCGACAGGGACTTCACCGTATTTATGGTAAACGAATTTAACAGCGACAGAGAACTTGACCTACTGAGCAAGGCCTTTGAGTGCCTTGAAGGAAGAACTCCCATAAACCGACCTTTCGTGAGAACACCGAAAGGTTTGGTTGGTATGAGTATAAGAGAAGCACTGTTTGCACCCTCGGAAACCGTGGATATTGAACTTGCCGAGGGGCGAATCTCTGCACAGCCCACTGTTTCCTGCCCTCCTGCAGTACCCATAGTAATCAGCGGAGAAATCATAGACAAAGAGTGCATCAAGGCCTTCGCTCACTACGGTCTTACACAAGTTGATGTAGTAAAAAATGATAATTTGCGACTGCAAAAATAAAAATTTGAGGAGATAAATATGTTAAAAGCGATTCTTTTTGATTTGGACGGCACACTGCTGCCGATGGATAATGAGGAATTTACAAAGACCTACTTATACCTGCTTTCACAAGAAGCAAAACAGTGGGGTTACACCGACCGTGACGCATTTGTCAAAGGTATTTGGAACGGTGTTAAATATATGTATAAAAATGACGGCACAAACACAAATGACCGGGTTTTCTGGCAGGGATTTTCCGATGCTATGGGCAAGGATTTTGAGGATGAAAGCAAAAAATTTGAAAGCTTTTATAAAAACATTTTCACAAAAGCACAGGTTGCCACAAGACCTGCACCTCTTGCCGCGGAGGCAGTAAAACTCGCCCGTGAAAAAGCAGAGAAGGTTGTGCTTGCAACCAACCCCATATTCCCCTTGGAGGCATACAAACAGCGACTTGCTTGGATTGGCCTGAACTATGAGGATTTCGACCTTGTAACTGACTATGAACTCTCTCACTTCACAAAGCCCAATCCCAAGTACTATGAGGAAATTCTCGAAAAAATCTCGGCAGAGCCTAAGGAATGTCTCATGATCGGAAATGACTGCACAGAGGACATGCTGCCTGCATTGAGTTTGAGTATGGACTTTTTCCTGCAGACCGATGATGTAATTAATAAAGACAATATTGAAATCACCTGTAAACACGGGGGATTTGAGGAAATGGTAGAATTTTTGAAACAGTTGTGATAATCCCCTGTTTTTCTTGACATAATACTTGCCGAGTGGTATAATATCTACAATATTTTCAAAGGCTGAGACCGAGAAGAAGTAAGCTTTCCCTGTCTTTTCAGAGAGTCGGCGGTTGCTGTGAGCCGATAATGACACTTAAGCCCAATACATCCCGAGAGCCGCACACCGAACTTTCCCCTACGAAACAGTAGGCTGTGACGATTTCCCCGCGTTAAGGGGCAGAGTGTTTTACTCGCAGAGGCTTTTGTTCGCAAGAACAGGGCAAACTGAGGTGGTACCGCGATTTATTCGTCCTCAAAAGTAAGGTTTATTCCTGCTTTTGAGGATTTTTATTTTATATTAGGAGGTTATCCTATGACAATCATTGATATGCTTGAAAATAACGCAAAGCAGTGGCCTTTGGACATTGCTTTGGTTGAAATTAACCCCGGTCAGCCGGAAACAAGACGCCTTACATGGCGTGATTATGACTTGGTTCAGAACACCGAGAAGAAACACTACCGACGCGAAATTTCCTGGAGTGTCTTTAACGAAAAGGCCAACCGCTTTGCAAACGCACTTGTGGAAAGGGGTATCGGAAAAGGCGACAAGGTTGCCATTCTCCTTATGAACTGCATCGAGTGGCTCCCCATCTATTTCGGAATTCTCAAGACAGGTGCTTTGGCTGTTCCTCTCAATTTCCGCTACGCCAGTGATGAGATTGAATATTGCCTCAACCTTGCTGAGTGTGATGCGCTGGTTTTCGGTCCTGAGTTTATCGGACGAGTTGAAGACATTGTTGAGTCAATCAGCAAGAACCGTCTTCTCATTTATGTGGGAAACAGCGGTTGCCCCACTTTTTCCGAGGACTACAACGATATGACCATGGATTGCTCCTCTCAATTTGAAAAGCTTCCTCTCACCGAGGAGGACTTTGCGGCTATCTACTTCTCATCAGGCACAACAGGTTTCCCAAAAGCAATTCTGCATAAGCACCAAAGCCTCACCCACTCCTGTAAGGTTGAACAGGCTCACCACGGACAAACAAAGGATGATGTTTTCCTCTGCATCCCTCCCCTGTATCACACAGGTGCTAAAATGCATTGGTTCGGCTCCCTTTTGGTGGGCGGTAAGGCAGTACTTCTCAAAGGCACTAAACCCGAATATGTTTTGGACGCTGTTTCAAAAGAACACTGCACAATAGTTTGGCTTTTAGTTCCATGGACACAGGATATATTAAACGCACTTGACAGCGGTGCACTGAATAAAGACGATTATGACTTAAGCGGTTGGAGACTTATGCACATCGGTGCTCAGCCTGTTCCCCGCAGTCTGATTAAGCGTTGGAAGGAATACTTCCCCACTCATGATTATGACACAAACTACGGACTTTCCGAATCTATCGGCCCCGGCTGTGTGCACCTTGGAGTTGAGAACATTCACAAGGTAGGTGCTATCGGTAAACCCGGCTACGGTTGGGAGGTTAAAATCGTCGGTGATGACGACAAGCCTGTTGCACAGGGACAGGTTGGTGAGCTATGCGTTAAGGGACCCGGCGTTATGACCTGCTACTACAACGATGAAGAAGCCACTAATGCCTCTCTTAAGGATGGTTGGCTCTACACAGGCGACATGGCAAAAGAGGACGAGGACGGTTTCATCTTTCTCGTTGACCGTAAAAAAGATGTTATCATTTCAGGCGGAGAAAACCTTTATCCCGTACAGATTGAGGATTTCTTAAGAGGTTATGAGGCAATCAACGATGTTGCCGTCATCGGTCTGCCTGACGAAAGACTTGGTGAAATCGCTGCGGCAATCATTGAGCTTAAGGAAGGCTTCACCGCCACAGAGGAAGACATCAATGAGTTCTGTAAAGGTATGCCCCGTTACAAGCGTCCCCACAAGATTATCTTTGCAAAAGTTCCCCGAAATCCCACCGGCAAGATTGAAAAGCCGAAGCTTCGTGAGATTTACGGTGCTTCGGCACTGGTAGATGCACAGAACAAATCATAAGAGCATATAAGAAGCACAAAAGGAGCAGACCGTAGTCTGCTCCTTTTTTTGCTCTTATTTATTTGTGAGATACTCCAAAGCCTCCAAGTATCCGTCAAAACCTTTGCCCTTGATTACTTTTTCGGCATAGAGGGAAACGAAAGAGAATTTTCTGAACTCCTCCCGGCTGTCCACATCGGAGATATGCACCTCAACCGTGGGAATACCCACAGACTTCAGCGCGTCTAAAATAGCAACGCTTGTGTGGGTGTATGCGCCGGGGTTTATGATTATTCCGTCAAAAGTATTGTAGCAGTTCTGAATTTGTGTGACTATGTCGCCCTCATGGTTGCTCTGAAAGAAATCACATTCCACACAGAGTTCTTCAGCCTTTGACTTTATGAGCTCAACAAGGTCGCTGTAGGTAGTCTTGCCGTAAATCTCAGGCTCACGAATACCAAGCATATTGAGGTTTGGTCCGTTTATTACTTTAATTTTCACTTTAGCACCTCGCTTATTATTCTCTCTCCCACTTCTTCCACACTTCCGCTTCCGTTTATCATAACATCGGCAAAAGATTTATAGAGAGGTTCTCTGACCGTGAAAAGCTTTTCCAAATCTGTGCTCAACGGTCTGTCCTCTGTCGCAAGGAGACTTAAGTCTCTTTCAATGTAAATAATCTTGGAGTTTCGGCGCAGGATTCCTTTGTTTTCATCAACGGTTACGATTCCGCCCCCTGTTGCAATAATCCTGCCTTTTTCTTTAGCGACATTTTCCAGCACCTGAGTTTCGATTTTACGGAATTCCGCTTCTCCGTCACTTCTTATAATCTCCGAGGGAGTTCTTTTAGCATATTTAACTATCTCTTCATCGGTATCGACAAAATCCCTATGAAGCTTTTGTGCAATATACTTGCCCACAGAGGATTTTCCGCAGCCGGGCATACCGATTAAAGCTATGTTCTCTGTGTCCTCGGTCATTTCCTTTGTAATTGTTTTGATAACCCTGTCCGAAAGGCTCTCACCTGTGAAAATCTCGCAGGCTCGCTTTGCCTGAGAAACAAGCATGGAAAGTCCGTTTACTGTCTTTATACCCATGCTCTCCGCCTGAACCAAAAGAGCAGTACGCAGAGGATTGTAGATAAGGTCGCAGACACCCTCCAAACACTCAAACACAGATAAATCCGCAGGGACTTCCGAGGTGTTCGGGTACATTCCCACAGGAGTGGCATTGACGAGCAAAGCCGCGTCCTTATGATTTGCGATATTCTCGTAGTTGTTCTCACCGTTTCGGGAAACCACCACAACATCGGCACCAAGCTCCCCAAGAACAGTCTGCACGGTCTTTGAAGCACCGCCACTGCCCAGCACTACCACTTTTTTCCCTTTCACATCCACCGAAATCTCGGAAAGCATGTAGGAAAAGCCGTCATAGTCCGTATTGTCACCGAAATATGTTCCGTCACTTCTTCTGACAACCGTATTAACGGCGCCGATACGCCGGGCACGCTGTGAAATCTCCGCACAGTACTTCATAACATCCTGCTTGTAGGGAATTGTCACATTAAAACCCGACAGGGTATTTTCTTTCATAAATTCGCCGAGACTGTTTCGCTCTACCTCGCAGAGAGAATAGGGATAATCCGCAAAGGCTTTGTGAATTTGCGGAGAAAAGCTGTGACCGAGTTTCTCACCTATAAGTCCGAATTTTTTATGGGCAAAACCCTCTATATATTCTTTTGCCATGGCTTACACAAGTTCGGTATAGCTTCCGAGATATTCAAAGTCCTCAACCTCGCTCTCAAGCTCGCAAAGCAGAGATGCAAGTGAGGGACTGTAAACGGATTCGGAAACATCAAAGTAGAACATAAACTCAAAGTCAGAGCCGGGCAAGGGGCGGCTCTCAAGCTTGACAAGATTTACACCGGAGGCATAAAACCTTGCAAGAATATGGTAAAGAGAACCGGGACGGTGAGGCAGGGTAAGCTTGATGCTTGTGCGGTCAGCACCGGGATAAACCTCAAGATTTTTGGAGATACAAATAAATCTTGTATCGTTGGCGGCATTGTCCTTGATGTTTCTCCTTAAAACCTTCATGCCGTAAAGACCTGCACAATCGGCTGAAGCAATAACCGCAACATCTTTTCTGCCGCTTTCGGCTGCCGCCTTTGCTGCCACAGCGTTGTTCTCGTAAGCTACGACCTTAATGTCCTTATGCTCGTTCAAGAACTGTGAGCACTGAGCAATAGACTGCTCGTGGGACCAAATCTCCTTAATCTGCGAGAAATCGCTGCCCATTGACATTAAGGCGTGATTGATTCTGCATCTTACACTGCGTACAATATAAAATTTGTACTGACTCATCAAATCGTAAACCATATTTACTGAGCCTGCGGTACTGTTCTCGAGAGGGAGGATTCCGTACTTGCAAAGTCCCATATCAACCGCCTTGAAAACTGCCTCAAAGCTGCCCATGTACATAATTTGAGGGAGCTTAAAAATCTTCTCACAAGCCTGCTGAGAGTATGCACCCTCTGTGCCCTGACATGCAACTACGGCTCTCTCGGGGAAAAGGTGGTCGGTATTCTCAAGTGCTGTGTTAATGGTCTCTGCCAAAGCCTTGCTGCTGTTGAGCATACTGCTCTGGTAAGCACGGCTTAAGTTTGTAAGTGTTGAGAAAAGAACCCTTGTGTAAATCTCTGTGTCCTCGTTTGAACGCTCAGCGGCCTTTGCGATAAGCTGACGCTCACGCTCGCCGTCATAGAGAGCCTTTCCTGTTTCTTTCTTGTAGTCGGCTACCTTCTTCACGGTTTCCATTCTCTTATTGAATAGTTCAACTATTTCCTTGTCGATTTTGTCAATATCGTTTCTGTACTGTTCAATACTCATAACAATCTCTCCTAATAAATATGTACTGATTATATATCAAAACCGTCTGCATTTACAAGCGCCATTGCCACAGCGGATTCAACTACCGCACAAGCGCGGGGCACAATGCATGGGTCGTGTCTGCCCTTTATCTCAAGCGTTACCTCTTCATGAGTATTCAAGTCAACGCTCTTTTGAGGACGGCTGATAGACGGGGTAGGCTTAAATGCACAGGATAGTGTCAGAGGCATTCCCGATGAAATACCTCCGAGTATTCCTCCGCAGTTGTTGGTGACTGTCTTAATTTCGCCGTTCTCATCGAGGGTGAAGCCGTCGTTTGCAAGACTTCCGCACATTTTCGCAAAATCAAAGCCTTTGCCGAATTCAAGCCCCTTAACAGCAGGGACAGAAAATACCGACTGTGCAATAAGAGCTTCAAGACCTCCGAAGAAATCTGCGCCCAATCCGGCAGGCAAACCGTAAACGGCACACTCAATCTCGCCGCCCATAGAATCCTGCTCCTTTGATTTTTCCACAATAGCTTCGGCCATTTTCTCACGCTTGGTTTCAATAATAACAGGGAAGCTTTCGGATTTCAGTCTTTTGTTAAGCTTCTCGTCAGGCTTCAGACTGTCAAGAGAAATATCGCTTATCTCCCCTATTCGCTTCACATGGGAAACAACCTGAATGCCTTTTGACCCGAGAATTTCCAGGAAGATGAATCCGCAGGCGCACCAGACTGCCGTCAGTCTGCCTGAAAACTGACCTCCCCCATGGAAGTCGAAGCTGTCGCCGTACTTCATATATGCCGCGAAGTCAGCGTGATTAGGACGGGGAACTTTTGATACATTTTCGTAGTCCTTGGAACGGACATCACCGTTTTTGATGACGAGCTTTATGCTCTCACCGTCTGTTTCTCCGTCCTTGACACCACTCTCAAAAATCACCTTATCCGCTTCGTGACGCCTTGTGGCAAGGTTGCCCTTTGCTCTTCGTCTGTCCATAAACTCCGAGAGCTTTTCCTCATTTATTTCGATACCCTTTGGAAGTCCCTCAATAATTGCACCGATTTCGGGTGCGTGGGAAGTTCCGTAGATACTGATTTTTACTTTACTGCCAAATGTATTGGTCATCTTCATTCCTCCTGCTTAACCTGAGCACCCAAAGCACACAGGTCCTCGAAGAATTTGGGGTAGGATTTATTTACCGCTTCCGCCCCGATAATCTCAACTTCATCATCGCAGACTACCGATGCAATAGAAGCGGACATTGCTATTCTGTGGTCGCGCTGTGCATAAACTTTACCGCCTGTGAGTTTTTCTTTGCCTCGAATAATCAGTCCGTCATCCGTGATTTCACATTCACCGCCCAGATTATTAATCATATCAGCAACAGTCACAAGTCTGTCACTTTCCTTCAGGCGAAGACGCTTTGCGCCTACAATGTGAGTTTCGCCCTTTGACACTGAGGCAAGCACAGAAAGTATGGGCACTGCATCGGGAATATTGCTGACATCAACAGTCTGGGCGTTCAGGAAATCTGCTTTGACTGAAACTGTGCTGTCAGTCGAAATCTCACATCCGAACTTTTTTAGAACACTGAGAGTTTCTCTGTCGCCCTGGGGGGAATTTATATCGAGGCCCTTTATCTTAATATCACAGCCTAAAGCATCGGCTATAAGGAAAAATCCTGCGTTGGACCAATCCCCCTCAACCTGCGTGTCTGTGAGATTGTATTTACCCGCCACAGTATATGTATTGTTATCTTCCGTGACATTCACTCCTGCTTCCCTCATCGCTTCGGCAGTGAGAGTAACATAGGGCTTTGACTCAAAGTTTCCCGTAACTTTTACGCTTTTACCGCCGCACAAAGGAAGCATAAGCATAAGTCCGCTTATGTACTGAGAACTGATGTTGCCCTCAATCTCGTAATCCGGCATAAAGGCTTTTCCGCTTTGAACAATACGGTTATTTTCATCTCGGCTGATAACCAAACCGTGCTTTGTGAGAACGTCGATTAATGGCTCTAAAGGTCTTTCGAAAAGCCGGTCACTTCCGTCAAAGTGAGCACGAAGTCCGAGTCCCGCCGCAATGCACATCATAAAGCGCAGGGTTGTGCCGCTTTCATGACAGTCAAGCTTTACCGAATCGCAAGCACCTTTGGTAATCTTAGGTACAAGGTAAGTGTCTCCGATTCTGATTATATTGCTTCCCATTGCCCTCAGGCAGGAAATGGTTGCCTCAATATCCTCGGAGGTGCCGTTGCACCTGACTTTTGTTATACCCTCGCTGAGAGATGCACAAATCAGCAGGCGGTGTGCCATAGACTTTGAGGGGATAGCATCTATCTCGCCCTTGAGCTTTGAGGGAGCAATTCTTGCTATCATCTTTCTCCCCCATTTCCAAGGGTCAGGATTTCTTTCATATATGTGGCATCGGTCTTATTCAGATAACACTCTCCTACCGACTTTATCATCACAAAAGAAAGGCTCTTTCCCTCCCGTTTTTTGTCAGCCATGGAGTCATTATATAATTCCTCTAAAGAAATATCAGTATCGGTAGGAAGGGCGAATTTTTCGCACATTTTCTCTATCCACTTTGAGGTATCAGCAGATGATACACCGATTTTTTCACATGCTCTTGCCATGATGCACATTCCTGCGGCAACCGCCGAGCCGTGAGCAACCGAGAAGTTACTGCCGCGCTCTATGGCATGACCTACTGTGTGGCCGAGATTGAGAAACTGTCTGTCTCCTCGGTCAAATTCATCCGAGACCACATAGTCCCGCTTAATATTCACACATTCCTCAATGAGTTCATCAAGGTAGGGTGTCACATCACTTTTTTCTAAAATATCAACAAGTTTGCCGCCTCTGAGCACCGCATACTTGATAACCTCTGCGATGCCGTTGGAAAATTCCTCCACCGGTAAAGTGCCGAGCACTTCGCTGTCACAAAGAACAGCCGAGGGCTGATAGAAAACTCCGAACATATTTTTTCCGCTTTTAAGGTTTACAGCGGTTTTTCCGCCTACGGATGAATCAACCATAGCAAGAAGTGAGGTGGGAATCTGCAAAAGGCTTATACCCCGCTGATACATAGCAGCCAGAAGTCCGCCTAAATCGGTGATAACTCCACCGCCCATGGCAACCACTATATCGCTTCGGGTAAGGCCTTTTTCAAGCAGGAAATTAGCACCCTCAACCAGATTTTCGGGATTTTTTGAGCTTTCACCTGCCTCTATTACAAACATATCTGCCTCGAAACCGGCACTCCTGAGACTATCGAGAACCGTCTCGCCGTAAATAGGAGCGACATTTGAGTCGGAGATAACTGCCGCCTTTGTGCCTTTCGAGATTTTCTTTGCAAGCTCACCGGCGGTTTTGAGACTTCCTTTTTCGATGTAAACCTCATAGGATTTGGAAGCATTTATATTTACAGTTTTCATTTTTCACATGCCTCCTTTGCCTCTTTGCCCTCTCTAAGGAGGTTTTTGAGAGCGTCGCTGTCACTATTCTCAAGTGCGTTATAATACTCTGAAAGGCTGTCAATAATTCTCTTAATCTCATTCATAAGATTATCCCGGTTGTCCATAAACAGCTGTGTCCACATATCCTCATTTAGGTATGCTACACGGGTCAAGTCCTTATAGCTTCCTGCCGAGATACCCTTATGAGAAAGTGCCGAGGGACTTTTTACATATGCATTGGAAACCACATGTGCCAGCTGAGATGTAAAGGCGATAAGCTCATCGTGACGCTCGGGCGTCATAACAGAAACCCTTGAAAAACCCAAAGAAATCACAGTTTCACGGGCCTTGCTTATTACATTCACATCCTCCATGTGCCTCGGCACCAATACAAAACAGGCGTTGTGGAACATTGTGTCCTTGGAATTTTTGATACCGCTGTACTGAGTACCTGCCATGGGATGACCGCCTACAAAATGAAATCCGCATTTTTCCGAAATCTCAAAACAAGGAGTGCAAACGCTTCTCTTTACACCGGCGCAGTCTATAACGAGAGCATCTTTCTTAAACATATTCCGATGCTCCGAAACATACTCAACTGTCGCATCAGGATACAGAGAAATCATGACCACATCACATTCGGAGAGCTTCTCGTTGTTTAGCGGTGCGTCGATTATTCCGCATAGAGTTGCATATTCAACCACACTATTATCAATATCAAAACCGTAGATTTTATCGTATCCGTGCTTTCTTGCCGACTTTGCAAGAGAACCGCCGATAAGACCTAAACCTACTATTCCCAAAGAACACATAAATGTCACTTCCTAATTACAACTGCATAAATTTAATCAGCTAATGCTTCTCTAAGCTTTTGAACCTTTTTGGTGACGGTCTCAAACTGCTGGAATGTGAGGGATTGAGCACCGTCACACAGTGCATGCTTGGGATCGTTGTGAACTTCGATGATAAGACCGTCACAGCCGCTTGCAGTTGCCGCATAAGCGAGAGAAGGCACCATTCTTGAATGGCCGCATGCGTGAGAGGGGTCAATAATCACGGGAAGATGCGACATCTCCTTGAGGGAGGGTACTGCAGAAACATCAAGGGTGTTTCTTGTGTAGGTTTCAAAGGTACGAATACCGCGTTCACAGAGGATAACATTCTCGTTGCCCCCTGCCATAATGTACTCAGCACTCATGAGAAGCTCTTTTAATGTATTTGCAAGGCCTCTTTTGAGGAGAATAGGCTTCTTGGTTTTGCCGAGTTCCTTGAGAAGCTCGAAGTTTTGCATATTACGGGCACCAACCTGAATAAGGTCAACATTTTCAAACAAGGGTAAGTGATTTGCGTTCATGATTTCACTTACGATGGGAAGACCGGTCTCTCGTTTTGCCTTTAACAGCAGCTCTATGCCATCAGCCTTAAGACCTTGGAAGTCGTAGGGTGAAGTACGGGGTTTGAAAGCGCCGCCCCGAAGAATCTGGGCGCCTGCTTCCTTGACCTTCTTGGCAACTAAAATAATCTGCTCCTCGCTCTCCACGGAGCAGGGGCCTGCGATAGTTACGAAGTTGCCCTTGCCGATTTTGACACCTGAAACATCAATTACGGAATCATCGGGGAAGAACTTTCTGTTTGCCTTTTTGTAAGGCTCGGAAATACGCCTTACGCTTTCAACAATTTCAAGTCCCTCCAAAAGGTCCATATCAACACGGCTTGTGTCACCAATAAGACCTAAAACAGTGTGAAACTCACCTTCGGAAATGTGAACCTTAAGTCCCATACCCTCCAGCCAATTAATCAGGTTTTCTTCCTGTGCCTTAGGCACATCGGGTTTAAGTACAGCAATCATGATTTATACCTCCATGAAAAAATTACTAAAAATAAAAACGCCGCAGTGATTATCCACTGCGGCGAAATATCGTCAATATCCGAAATTTTAATATCGGAATTTTTGCAGCTCAAACCACTTCTACTATTTAGTCCCGGCTAAAAAAGTAAAAGTAATAAAAGTATGTAGCTGCAATATTTCTGCTCATATCAAAATTTCTCCTCAAAAAGTTGCTTCTATTTTAGCACTCTAAAGCACTGATGTCAATAGAAAAAGTGATATTTTTCGGATAAAGTTACAATAATAAGCAATAAAGGAAATAAACTTTACGATGAATATGCAAACAAAAAGGTGTACAATTGGAGCAATAACGACTGAAAGCGCCGCATTTTGTATAATTATAACATAGAATTGGTCAGTATTCAATGATGCGTCGCCTGACGGCGATATGATGTTATGCTACGCACAATGATGTTGCTCATCTTATTCGCAATGATGCGATGTTTGCCAAAATATTAGGCGAAGCCGTCATCATTCACGAAGTGAACATCATTGGCATCGCCATCATCATTTGCCGAAGGCAAACATCATTCAAAAAGACCACACTTGTCTAGTAGACAAATGTGGTCTTTTGTTGCCAAAGAGCGACTAAAAGGTGTATAGGTAGAGGAAAGAACGACCAAAAGTATGCTAAGATGTATATCATCACTGAAAATAGCTCTTATATTCCGGTTCGGCTTTTAATTCTTTAAGCAATTCATCCATTTTTTCAAAAACAGATTTACCAACAATCCCTCTGAATGGTTCCCACATTGCAGGTAGTGCATTGTCATGTGAACAAATATATCTCCATTCATCTTCATCATATTGATAGATTGCTTCCAGTTGATAAGTGAAATATTCCTTTTCATCCTTCAGCACAACGTATCTCATCGAACGATCTTTTGAATAAATCACTTTCACAACTTCATCAGAAAATGCATCAAGATGTTTGTCGTACATCATTTCAACAACAGTTTCCCAGGACGGCATTAGCGGTGTTTCTACCACGGGTTTCTTTTTAAACAGTTTTGTTAAGAAGTTCATTTTGCATTCTCTTTTGCGGTGTTGATGGAAGCGATCAAAATACGGCGAATCGTACCGCATTGATTATAAGGATCAACAGCGGTTTCTCGATTCAGAATATCAGATTGTACAAATAGTTCCAACCAATATTCCGTTTCATAGCATTCCTTAAAGGCGATTTGTAATTTGGCAATAAAATCGGGACGGCT
This sequence comes from Eubacteriales bacterium, assembly GCA_030533225.1. Lineage (GTDB taxonomy): Bacteria > Bacillota > Clostridia > Oscillospirales > Acutalibacteraceae > Ruminococcoides. Next base: position 49,674 of record JAUNJO010000003.1, on the reverse strand, counting down.
ATGCGCATACTTTGCTTCACGGATGTTCGCACCAATACTTGTTCCGCTTCGTTCAAGCTGATTGGATAACGAGTAGTGTCCCTTTATACCATCAGTCAATTTCAAGATTTGAATTGCAAATTCGGTTGACATATCGGCAAGTTTGTTATCAGCCACCAAAATCACCTCTATAAATTCACTGTACCACAGATTCTATCTGTTTTCAATGAAATCGCGCAAGGCGCGATGAAATCCTCACTCCGTTCGGATGAAATCTACTTCGGAGATGAAATTAAATCCGTCCTTATCTCCCGACGAAGTCGGATTTCATCACGAAGTGATTTCATCCCACGAAAGCGGGATTTATCCCGTCCGATAGGACGGATTTAGTTGAAAAGAACCCACACTTGTCGTAGACAAATGTGGGTTCTTTTCTGCGAAAGAGCAGTATAACGGTGCGTAAAGGGAGGTAAAAAAGCGATTAGGTGCGTAACCTGCCGCTTATTCGTCTTCCTCCGGGTCTTCGCCTTCTTCCTCAATGCCGAACAGCTCGGTCAGCTTCTGGAAGTTGTGCGGATATGAGTTACTGCCACCGCTGGTAAATGCCTTGCGTCCATTGCTGTACTCTATGGTCAATTCCCACTGTGTGCCGTCCAGCACCACATAACCGAAGCGCTCGGGACTGTAGTACTTGCGCCATTCGCCTACATGCAGCTCTGCGAAGCTGTCGAGGAACTCTTCTTTCGTCATCGGGTAATCTGCCGGTATATCAAAATTCGTCGGTGTAGGTCTCAGCATATCCTCCACCAAAAGTGCAGCTGCTCATCCAGTCGCACGGTGTATGTGCAGTGGCCGCTGAAGAAACCACCGATGCCGAGCGTGATCTGACTGATGTTGCCGATGTTTGCATCGAAATCTATGACGCGCAATTCCGCTACGGTCGGCTCATAAGGCGCACCGACCTCTGCCAGCGCTTCCTTGGCGCGTTCTAAATATAGCCGTGTACACCACAGCCGCGTGGATTCACTGGGGTGTATGATAACCTCTGTGCCGTAATCGGGATGCTCCATTGTATGCTTGAGCTGGGCGATCTCGCATTTCAGTCTGCTGATCACACGAAGGATGCCGTCGCGGTCTTTGCCTTTTAGTTCGCTTTCGTAAAAGCCTTCTGGGCTAATCATCATAACCGCTTTCCTCCTTTGCGCTTTACGAGATATGGATAATGGAATGGTAATCCCATCACTGTATCTTCCCACGGTGATCCATCAAGGAACAGCCCTGCTTTTTTTGCCTGCCGCCGCACTTGAGCATCTACCTCGAAGTATTCATCGAAACTGAACGCAACCTCTCCGTAATCGTACTCGCGCTCCGTGAAATCCATTTTTCCGTATAGCATCTCCACAACCTGCGAGGTGCTGGTTTCTGTGCCTTCTGGCAATTCCTTGAGCTTTGCCACGATGGCATCTACGACGCTTTGATGTTTGAATGGTGTTTTTGCCATTGCAGCTCACTCCTTTCTTGTTATGCAGCGATGCCCTTTTTCACTTGGTCACGCACATTGTTTGCATCTGCGATCATGCGGTCAACCACGGGCGTATTTACTCTCTCAATTGCATCTGCCTTTGGAGCATCCAGCACCAGCTGAACCGCACACATGCGATGGAGCAATTGTGCAAGCGCGATTGCATTCTTTACTGCCAATTTCTCTGCCTTGGAGAATTTCTCCCAGTCGGTCTTTCTGGCAATGATTTTCTGTACTTTGTGAGGGTGCTTAAAGTACGGTTCCTTTACCTCCATGAATGTTTTATGGAAGCGTTTTGCCGTCTTATCCAGCTCCTTGTAATACACGAGGATGCTTTCTACATCGGCTTCAATCTTCTTTGCCAACTTTACTTTTTCTGCCGATCGGTGAAGCATTTTGGCACCCATGGCACAAAGAACGATGCCGCCAAGAAGCGCGCCCGGTGCCAGTGCAAGAATTGATCCAGTACCCATCGCAGCTACGCCTACTGCACCACCGACAGCCATGCCACCGACGCCGCCTGCCGCAGCCTCAATTGCCATTGCCAGTTGCTTGAATTCTGCTGGCTTGAAGCTGGGTAACTCAATACCTTCGATGGACAATCCGTATTCGGGTCGCTGCTGGATGCTTTGTATTGCATCTGCCAATTCGCCAAAGCTTCTGTATATTTCCATCTTGGTTTCGCCTAAATCAGCCAGTGTAGCTTCCACTTTCACACGGCCTTCATCGTGCTTCTTCAGCGCAGCGGCCTTGATGCGTTCTGCGCGCTTGTTTCTCTTATGGGCGACGGCTATTTCTACACCGGCTCCTGCTCCAGCAGCTAAGCCCACACCACCCATTACCTTGAGTGTGGTTTTACCTGCCTTCGATCCAAAAAACTTGGCAAGCCATTCGAATAGTTTTTTAAATATCCACATGTCTATATCTCCTTGCCAATGTAATTAACCGAATTTCAGCTTGTTATTGGGATTGCCCATAAATTCATCGAAATCACCGCTCCAAGGAGCAGGAATTGCAAGCACCTCAAATGCTGTAGTGAGGATACCGTCCAGTTCTTCGTCATCATCTGCCATGTATATTTCGTCAGCAATATTCTGGAAGCGCTCCGTGTCTTTGCGGAACTGCTCAACATCCACGGCAGCGATCTGTGCCGCATATGTCTCGAAATCGTATGCGATTTGACGGAAGCTCTGATCCTCTGTTAGATACATATTCAGCGCCGTTATGGCTTTGTTGATGAATTTGCTGCGGTCGAGTACCAGTGGCATCGTACACGAAATCAGTCCACTAACCAGCGTGGAACAGAAAATTCTAATAGGCGTTCCCACCGTGGGATCTGCGCCAATCGGTGTCTTTGCAATTATATCACCGACCTTTGTACCAACCAACACGCTTGCGCCTGTGCCGAGGATAACTGTTGCAGCCTCAATCCGATCACCAAGTAACAGGTCGTTTGGATTGAACAGGAGTACATTTGCCGCCTGCACAACTGCCGCGAATACCTGTCGCAGGTTTCGGATTGTCTTTTCATCAATTTCGAAGAAAATGTTGCAAATTGTGGTAGTGAGACTTGCCAGCGAGCCAGCAATAAAGCCTAATCCGAAACTTTCCAAAAGCCCTTTGCGCTTTGCGATGATATTTTCCAAACTCTTTTTCACACCACGCTCCAGCGCAGCATAATAATCCTTGATTTCGCCATTGTCGGGGACGGCCAACATTTCCTCTTTGCAAGCAAACCATACCTCGACGAAAACAAAACCAAGTGCCTGTCTGGCACCCATCTCTATACCACGCGCTCCTGCGGCTGCAATTGCGTCTCCCCAAAAATCGCCACTTGAGTAGTAGGCCTGCGCCAGCTTTGCTTCGTACTTTTCGCGTGATTCCCGATCGACAGCCCGCATTTGCTGCTGCACATCTTCTGGAATAGCATCACCTTTTTGTCGAGAAATGCGTCGACGGTCATATCGCTTTTCTGCTTGTTTAGCGACTCATTTGTGAATTTGAGATTATCTGGTGAGTTTGCGAGATCTCTGCCGTCAAGCCCTGCAAGAACACGGCCGGGATCTTCATGAATTTCATGTGCAGAAATGACATGGTCAAGGTTTGCTCTGCGTTCTTTGCCTAACGCGCTGGCTCTACTGTATGCTACGGTGTTTCCGGGGACATACGCATCCTGCTGCATAGCACCAGTCTCATTAAATGTCCTTCTTGCAGACTGTGCAATTTCAAGATACTGCGGATGTGTATGATATTCCTTCGTATCATAACCACCACGAGCGTCGTATGCAGCACGATGTTCATCGCTCTTAAAACCGCTGCTTCTAACACTACGAATGCTGTCCACATCGCTGCCCTGCTGATCCTGCACAAGAAAGTCGAGACCGAATGATGTTATCAAACTGTGGATCACCACGCGCTCATATGACTGCCAGATGCCGTTAAACACATTGCCATTAGGGTCAGCGCATTTCGTGGCCGCTAATGTTGCTATATAATTCTTCGCTTCCATGCTGATACCCCCTTGGCGCATTTTTGTAATATACAGTATAGCAAAAAAATGCGCTATTTTCAATGTGTTCGGAATAACAAACTTTCTGACGGACTTGTCGCAAATTTACGACAGCAAAAAGCGCCCTCGACAACCGTTTTGGCTGCCGAGGGCGTCTTTGTTACAGGTATTCGTGGCTGGCGACGATGCCGCATTTGAAGTGTACCTCGATGCCGTCATCTCCAACGATGATCTGTTCCACCAGCTGTTTCATGATCATGCTGTCATCTGCGTTCATGATTGCGCCGCTCTGGATGTGTTCAGCGAAGCTGTCCAGCCATAATTTCACCTCTGCGTATCTGTTTTCTGTGGTCTGCAGTTCTGCCTGCTGCGCTTCCAGCTCCTGCATTCTCTGACCGTACTCTTTGATCTGCGCTGCGTAGTCTGCTGCAGTAACGCTGCGCTGCTGCTTGGCCTTATGCAGCTCCAACACCGCGTTCTGCAGGTCGATGATCTCCTGCTCGATGCGCTCCAGCGCCGCTCGGTTTTCCGGCTCCATGACCAGCCCTGCGCTTTCCTTGACCGCCGTCATGATTTCCTCTGCATCCTCGACCATGTCTCTGATCGCGGCCGTGTAGGTATTCTGCAGGGTGTCTTCGTTTACATGGTGTGAGTCGCATGCCGCTCTGCCGTTGCTGATCCTGTTGGAGCAGCCCCACTTGATTTCCCGATTTTTCGCGCGTGACCCCACGCCCGTTTGCAAGCGAAAAGTTGGCGAGATTTCTCCCGCCCCTCCCCAGTTCTAACTTTTCCGCGTTTTTACGGATTTCAGAAAGCGTTTCACGGAAAAATTTTTCAATGTGGGAAACCTATATTATCTGACTTTTCAGTCAGTTGTTTTCAAGATTATTCGGAAGTGTTTTTTCGGCCACGGCGGTTCGCCGTGTGTTTGCTATTGCAGCCTTATCTGTTGGCTGCTGCTCATGATCTTCTGTGTCAGGGTTTCCATCAGGTGCTTATCATCTGCCACCTGGGGCCACTCTGTCAGTTCTCTGTTTGTTATGTAGATAATGCTTCGCTCCTCCTTGAGGAAGTTGACCGCTCTGTAAAATAGCGGTAGGTCTTGTTCGGATAAGGCTACGTACATCAGCTCATCAATGATGATCAGGTCGCAACTTATCATGTATCGAAACTTCCGGTGATATTTATCGACGGTATCTTTGTGGCGTAAGATCTGCAGGAACACGTCGATGTTACAGTAATAGACGCGGTAGCCACCTTTCAGTGGCAGCTCGCCTAAGTGGGTGGCCAGTGAGGTTTTGCCTGTGTCACAGCGGCCTATGATAGCGAGGTCCTCTGATGCCTCTATCCATTCCAGTTGCTCTAACTGCTCAATCTGCCACTTGACGCCTTTGTTGAGCTTGACGGTGGTGAACACACGATGTGGAAGATTGCTGGCTTTGCGTCTACGGTCAAGTGCTTCGCTTTCTCTGGCCTGTACCTCTGCTTCGAATATCTGCTTGAGGTAGTCGGTATTCGAGAGAGTCTCATTGCCTAAATCCACCTTGCCGCTGGCGATATGGGTAAGGCCAAGCTGCTGCGCCAGTTGTTGTAATTCAGCGATACCTGCCATCTTGCTCCCTCCTTATTTCCTCCGCTCGCTCGCGGTTGCGATAATAGGCGTTTTTCGAGATACGCTTTGTAACATAGTCCTTGCCGTGGCGGTAGATGAGGAAGGCGGTCACCTCTGCCGCTGAACAAATGCCGATATTCACGCAGTAATCCATCGCTTCTACCATTTGCTCCATTGTGAACACGTTGGATAAGGTCAGCATGCGGCCAAGCTGCAGATTTTTGTATCGTGGCTCCGTTTCCTCCACTATTTCTGCAAAGCGTTCCGCTATGTCATAAGCTTCGAAACGTAGTCGGAAGGAATTGCTTGCCACCGAGTCTCCTTTGTGACTATTGCCTTCATAGGATGTCGTGCCTCCTGGAGATTCACGCCGTGGGCATTTGTGAATCAGTTCATTCTCTGCCGCTTTATAAAAGAGCAGCATACCGTCCTGTTCCTCTACCCGAACCTGATCGAAGGGTTTAACTGCTGCTCGCGGCAGCTCGTAAACGCTCCAGTCGATTTTCACCGTGTACTTGTCCGACACACTGCGAATTTCCGAAAAGCCTTCATCGGAAAATGGCACTCTGGTTAGGTGCTGCGCTTCCTCACGGAACATGACTCGTGGCGGTTTGCGGGTTCGTAGGTTGGTGGTGCCGTTTCCTTCGGCATCCAGCCACCGCAGGGCGTCGCTGTTCAAAGAGTCGATTCCTTTGTAGATTCTGCCTGCCAGAAAGTTCTCTTTGATGTAGCGCACAAAGGTTTCCACCTTGCCTTTGGATTGTGGATCGTGGGGACGGCAAAGACGGACGCTAAAGCCCACCTTTTTGACGTATTCCTCAAACCTTGGTACCAGCGCGATATTGCCGAAATTCTCATCCACCACAAACACCCGATCCTGATCATACACAATCATCTGTGTCCTGCCGCCGAAATACTGAAAGGCGTATTCGTGAGCTTGGATGGCCGTCTTGGTGGTAAAGGGATCGCGGCTGAAATACACATAGTGCATGCGGCTATATGCCAGCACCATGCAGAAGAAATACACCCGCACCGGTTTACCGTACATATCCTTCATGCGATACTGACCGAAATCCACCTGTGCTTCATAACCTGGCGGCGATTCCTCTCGCAGCGAAGTGACTCGCCCTGTAAATTGAACAAATCCGGTCTGTTCTCGCAGTTTTCTCATGTACTTGTAAAAGGTGGTCTTGCGGCACTCAAAGTCCGGGAATTCCTCCCTTAGTCGGTACAGGATGTTGGTCTCTCTTGTTTGCGGACACACCCGCAGGATGCTGAGGATAAACTCGCGGTAGTTGTCCAGATACGGAATATCATCCTTTTTCAGCTCGTCGAAGCCTGCTTCGCCCATGTTGGCCCACTTGCGTGTGGTCGGCTCCGATATGCCGATTCTTCTTGCGATAGCTGCGATCGGCACGCCTTCTTGTTTGAGCCGCTTGATCGTTAAAAACTGTTCTTTGGAAATCATCTGTGTTTTACCTCCTTCTATTTCGTTTGATTCCAAAGAGTGCCTCGCACAATCATACACACCACCTCCTTTATGGGGATTATATCATATTTTTTTGTTTCCCCTATACACCCCTTCATAAAAAGCTATAGGCGAGGAAACTATAATTTACTGAACAACTGAATATTTCTGATTCCTTTTATGGTAAAAGTCGCGTAAGAAAGAATATAGGAAAAGTTACCCGAAATTCGTTTCAGACTGACTCAGTTGTTCAGTGTTATAAAACCATCTCCCGAAGGGCATGAATGCCCTTATACTGGGATACTGTTCTTTACTGGTTCTTTTTCTAATAAAGTCGCGTATGAAAAGATATAAGAAAAAGTTCCGCAAAACGGACCCAGTTTGGCACAGAACTCCAGTATGCAAAAACGGTACGCTCAGCAGTTGGGCGTACCGTTTCATGTTCGGTTTTTATTTAAGAAATAACGAGTATAAAACGGAACTGAAATTCTTTATCATAAGAATGATTCACCGTATCCCATTCATATTTTTGCCAGCAATAATGCTCTAAGATTTCCTTGAAATACTTATACCAACCAAATGCGGAATCCCATTCGTAGTATGAATAGCATTTTCTTTTTTCCTCTGGCAGCTTAAGATATTCGTCTGCGGATAAGCTCTCGTCTATATCATCTATTTCCCCGGTTTGATAACTAAAAAGCGTGTTTTTGTAAACATATCCGCAGAATTCCCTTAATGCAGCATCATCAGGAAAACAGGCGCGCATATCCTCTGGACTTATCGCAAATGCTCTCCAGCATTGAATATCATCCTCTGCCCAGTTGAAATGTGACTGCAGCTCTACAGATAGCTCATCAGCCTTTACCGGACTGCCAATTTCCTCAATTTTATCTGCGGCTGCGCGAAAATAGGATCTTGATCCGCTGTAATATGTGTTACACAAGGTTTCAGATCCTTTTTGTACGTTTCGGAGCTTATTGTTAATACAAACCCATGTACCATCTATATTCACTTCGGTGTACATGAAATACTGTGTGGACACTATTTGTCGCCTCCTTTATATTGAGCGTTAATTATCCCGCACTCATTCCTGTAATATTTTCAAATATTTATCTATCCTCGCTTCGATATAACTTGCAAACAGATTTTCCATTGCGGAAAGATTGTGTTTTACATAGTATTCATCAAAGGCATTGTAATAGGTGATTCGATCGGTGAATTTGATATCGATGGGCGGATATCCCGCTTTCATCAGTTCCAGATTCACGAGCAATCTTCCAGTTCTGCCGTTACCATCGATAAAGGGGTGGATCCCTTCGAATTCAATATGGAAACGAGCCAGCTTCGTCACAATATGCTCGGTGCTCTCCGCAAAATCACGAAGGAGCTGCTCCATTTTGGGTCCAATCAGATACGGCTGCACCGGCTCATGCTGTGCACCCATAATACGCACAGGCACCCTACGATAAACACCACGGTCATCCTTTTTATCAGCAAGCACAAGAAAATGGATTTGCTTAATGATGCTTTCGCTGATTGGAACATTATCCTTCACCAGCTCGCTCACATATTCAAAAGCCTCTTTGTGACCAACGGCTTCCATATGATCTTTGAGTGGCTTCTTATCGATCGTAAGACCGCGAAGCACCAAATCTGTTTCACGCAATGTCAGCGTGTTACCTTCAATAGCATTGGAATTGTAGGTGTACTCAACAATGAATTCTTCGTTGAGTCTGGCCACTTCACCCTCTGTCAGAGGGCGTCTACCATCCAATTCTTTTTTCTTTTGATCTATTCTGGAAAGAATGCTTTCTTTTGATCTGTATCTTCCATCCGCAGGTTTCTCTGCGTCGAGTGGAATCTTCCATCCGCGACCTTCTTGATATGCACCCGGGATCTTGCCTTCAGAGCAGAGCACACGAATTCTTCTATCGGAAATGCCCCATTTTTCTGCGGCCTGTTTTACTGTCATAAACATAAAATATCCCTCCTGTTAGTAGCTATTATACCACCTTTTCGGAACAATATCAATAGTATCGGAATAATATTTTGCGTTTTAACGGAACAATATTGGCGTGTAATGCGGAATATTCCCCATTATCGGAATAATGCAAATCTTCATATCGGTATGTTGTGTTCAAAAGAGCCATCGCACTTGTATCCAAATGCGATGGCTCTTGCCATTAATTCATTTTAGGTTCTGTGATTTCGTCGATGCTGATCATTGCCTCCACTGCCAACCGCATACCCAGTTTGAATCCGAGCACGAATGACATCATTTCGTTTTTGTCACCCAGCTCCGACGCGCAGTCCTTGAACTTTTCAAATGTCTCCTGCTGCGCATGCGTTAGCGTCTGCATCAGCTCGTCTTCGTTGCGGGTCACCAGGTTCAGTATGTGCGAATAGCTGCCGCCTTTGACGATGTCCCGATCCGTCGGGCTGATGTTGCCGTAATACAGTTCCTCTATGATACTTCGCATGTCGCCACCTCCTTTGGCAGGGACACACAATACCAGAACTCACCGGCAATATCCAGACGAAAAGCGGTTTGTTAGCAATTAAGTAACAATGTACACACAAAACGAGGGGACATTATTTTTTATTCACAATTTCAATCAGTTTGTTGACTGGATACGCTATTGCTTCAGGAATAGATCTTCTGAAATCTTCGGATTTTATTTTTGCTAACGCCTGTTTGATTTTATTGTCAGAATTCTCATTAATGCCAAGTTCTGCTTCGATATTTGGAAGCATCCAAAACAACAAGTCTGAAGGAACCGTTGCAATTAAGGCCGCGTTCTTTGTGCGATGATTTTCGTTTTCTCTTTGGATTTTTTGTCGCTTCGTTTCATCTGTTATTTCTGCCAGATCCTTTATATCATCATCAGCTACAACGACATATGGAATATCAAATGCGCTTGCGACTTTTGCAAAGGTGCACAAATTACCTTTACCTCCACATTCAATTATCGATACCCCATGACGATCAAAATCCCACTCCATTAATCGCCCTATCAACGGAAACACAAATTTTTCTGTTGCCCCTTCTACCAAAAGCACAGCTTTCGCAAAAAACATTTCATTCCGCTGGTTATCAAAATAGTTTTCTATCTTCAAAGCTTCCTTCTCCGAAGATATCAAATGCTCTTTTTCGCATATTTTTGCTGTTGTTCCATATGTGTTGTTTCGACGTATTAAGCATACATTTTCTGGCTCATACAGCCGAACAAAAGTCGGGGAATGCGTCGTGATAAAGACTTGGTTTTGAACACCGAGATTGGATAAAATATTGCTAAAATATCGTTGCTTTTGCGGATGCAAATAGACCTCAGGTTCTTCAATAGCAAAAATCGCTCCTTCTTTTTTTATTTCCTCATAAGTTCGAAAAATAGCAATCACAATAGCACTTTGTAACCCGGCGCCTACCATGTCAGCTGTAGTGCTGATTCCCATCTGATCAACATAAAGCTGTAAATTTTTGAACACATTCATTGTATCGTATGTGTCAAATCCAATAGCAATATCTCCGTCTTTAGGATCGATTCCCATCTGCTCCAAAGAGTTAACTCTTATTTTCTCTTCGACATCAAGAAACTCATCTGTTTGAAGATAGCTATAAGCCTCTTTGATCTTAAATTCAAACGCTTGCTTCCTGGTCATTTTTTGTTCGCCGTCCTTTGTTTTAACGGCAACAAGCGCTTTATCTGTAGAAAGGCTCAAATTAATATCATTGAATAACCTTCTTAAAATTGACCATCTATTTCCCGGATCTTGTTTACTATAATCACGCATAACATCTACATAAATAAACGGAACCTTTTTCCTTAATTCGCGGGAGACCTTAAGAGACACATACGGACCTGTATAACGCTCTCCGCTCTTATAAGGAGTTGCAGGGTATTGGCATGGTTTTCCATTTTTATCTATGCAATAAAAATCGACAGTTATTGTACCTGCAGGTTTTGATTTATAGCGTCTCTTGTATGCTTTGCCACGCAATTCAAATCCGGAAACCTCGCATTTGCAGTTGTTTTTCCATTCCTCAATTATCGCATCAAAATATACCTGTATAACTATATCTTTGGCGGTGTCATATCCATGAAAATCATCTTCAGAAATGCTGCGATCTGTCGGCCAAGTTTCACCTAAGACTAAATTTATCGCCTTCAGCACATTGCTTTTACCCGCATTGTTTTCTCCAATAAGCGCACAATAGTTTCCTGGTGAAAAATCCAGTTGTTTTATACTCCGAAAATTTTCGATATGCACTTTTGCTATTTTCATGCTTTACCTCCTTTACAGGTTAATGCTCCTTTCGAATCAATATATGGACAATAGGCCAATTTCCTTCAAATACCCATAAATCCCATCATACCATTCACGCTTGCGTGTCTGATCGTCGTCACTGCCTGCTGGCACAAAGATGGCCATGCCCTGGCGGGCGCGGGTAAGCAGTACGCGATAGGCATTTTTTAAATATAGACGACGTTCCTCAGAGCTGACATTGTTCCAACGATTGCCGACAAAATTGTTATAGGTCCATTCTCCGTTAACATAGCGATAGTCTGCATCCCATGCGACAACAGAATAGTCAAGCTCCAGGCCCTGAATATCGAACTCGCTGACTACGTCCTCCAGCATATAGCTGGACCGAACATCATCTTTGCCATTCAGGAACCAGTTAGCTACCGAAATCTCATTCTTTACAAAGATACCTTCCGGTTTCAGGCGTAAGGCGCCGCTGCTGGCGAGCAAGCCATAACGGGTAGTGCCCTGGCAATGATCTCGTACCCAGTCTTTCGCCTTATTCAAATCACGGGTGATCACAATCGGATATTTATCTTTAATGCGCTGATACAGCGCTTTCGCTTCGTCGGTATCTGCATCCAGCACCGCCTTTACAAACGCTGCCAGATCCGGTGTTCTGAAAGATCGCACCGATGTGGCCAGATGGAGCTTGTCCCGCTCGAAAGTGCGAAGCCCGTCAAGCATACCGCTCCAGCTTCTGCCGCGGCGGTATTCATCATCGTTAAGCTGCGGTGTGATATACACGTCCCAATCGGGGAATGCACGACGCAAAGAATCAAACCATTCAGGCAAACCGGCCTCACCAGTGTTAATTTCCTGCCCGCCACCAACCAGACAAATGACAACCTCCCAGTCCTGATGGCGATCCATGGTGCTGATCAAAAACTCCGGCTCGCTATACGGGAAGAGCGACACGCCCTTCTTGGTGGCCATGAACTTTTCAATCATATCCTGCGTCCATGCACGCTGCGCCTCATCGAAGATGGCAACGCGCTCCGGCGGAATGTTATTGTTACCCACAAAAGAATCGCGGTACTTATGAATGATTTGGATAAACGCAGATGTACTGCGCAGCGCATCCGCTTTGGAAACACGATTGCCGCGCTGCTTTTCCTGATCCACTTTATCACGAGCGAGAGCTTCCTGCAACACCGTCACCAACGGGAAATTACCGGACAGGAATACTGCGTGCTCGCCCTGCTGCGCATCGGAACGCTGAATGGCAATATTCAAACCGACCAACGTTTTACCAGCACCGGGGACACCGGTTACGAAACAAATGGACTTTCGGCCGTTTGCTTTACTGTGTTCGATGATGCGGTTAATTTCATCGGTAGTGACCGTCAGGTTTTCTGCTCCAGCATCACTGCGGGTAATGTCATTAACATTGTGTCCGCGATACAATGCCTGTGCCGCTTCCACGATCGTAGGTGTGGGAAGATACTCAGAATTCTCCCATGCTACATAATCAAAATCAGGTTCGTTATAGCGTGCTACAACCATGTTGATCACATCAGCAATATTGCCCGCATTGCAACGAAGCGGCTCAATTACGCGATCGCGTTCACGAATAACATTTGTGACTGCTGCCGCTCTGGTGGATACCATAATCGGCACCAGCAATTTGTTATGGCTTTCCTTCTGGAAGTTACGCAGGTCCAGCGCGTAGTCGTATACCTGATCGTATGTAGACTGGCGGTATTCTGCATCGCCGCACTTGAACTCCAAAAGGAACACGATATTCTTGTAAAGCACCACCGCGTCTACACGCTTACCCATTCTGGGGATGGTGTATTCGAAAATGATCCTACCGTCCGAAAAAGAGCGCAGCTGATCCTTGAGAATCTGCACCTCAGACTCCCAAGTATTGCTCTGCTGAATCGTCGTCTCCGCCGAAATGTCATTGGAGTGGATGATACCAATTATTTCGCTGCTCGATTGCCGCAAAAACTCCGCAATCGACGCAGAATAGTAGGATCTCAAATTACGCATAGTGGTTTACCTCGTTATTCTTACGGCTTTTTGTTCCACTTCAAATCATATAGCCAGTTATAATTTACACGGACGATATACTCGTCCTCCATTTCGCACATTTCTCGAAAACTTTCAGGAAATTGTGTTGGTGCTTTTTTTACGCATTCCGAAAGAGGAAAATAACTAAGCAAATGCTCGGCAGAGGCAGCATCTTCAAATTGCAAGTATTCTTTTGTGTCACAAATCAGCACATGCCCTTTATGCCCATCAGAAAACCTATCTGCAGTATACATCTTGCCTGTAAAACTCTGAATGTCGCATTTAGACAATCGCCAGCAAGATCGGAACAAAACTGGCCTTTCTTTTGGAAGGTATTTTTTCAAAACCATGTCCCATACAGCAAAATACATCTTTGATGTACCAATCCCATCGGGCCTTCTAACCCAATTGTATAAGAACGAAACCGCCTCCTGCTGCAACGGAACATCAGCAGCCATAAACTCGACAAGATTATTTGCAATGCGTTCAGCAGCTTTTGTAGTTAACCTATTCACAAGAGGTCCTCCGTTATCATGCGTCAAAAATATCTTTTAATTGCTGGCGAAAAGATGTTTTCTTCGGTATGTCAATCACACCATACCCACAAATTGTACCAATCGCATGATGCCGCAATCTTGGTTTTATAAATTCACTGTACAAGGCTGTTGCAAATTGGTAGTTCCCGGGAGAAAGTATATTCCTATGCAAGTATCCGTTCATAATTCCAGCAGCATAGTCCGCGAGCTGAATCCCAGGACTATATAAACTACATTCGGTGAGAACGCCATGGTATATGTTTTTGTATTTCACGAAATCGCCTTTTACAGTAAATTCATGGCAAGCCGACTTAATTTGCTTTACGGTTCCTTTGTTCAATTCATCCATAATGAATGTAGCAAAATCATCTGCCTTCATATCCATCTGAATTCTTTGAAAAGCATCCTGCAAATGATACTGATAAATATAATCCTCTGCAATCCTACATGTGCGACCGACAATGTCCGTTATGGTATACAAAAACATGGTCGACTCTTTGGTAGCAGCAGTTGTTAAAACTTTTCTATAATAGCCTTTTAGGCGATCTGCGGACATTGCAGCTATCGTGGGAGTGCGGGGATCGCCTTTTTTATATTTAGTTCCCAAATCCGACCACTTAATTTCTTCATCAAACGGAATCTCATACATTCCGTTTATCTGCTGCATTTCCGTTTGAAATTGCCGATAATCCTCTATGGACATCAGCACATTCGCCCTTATGTAAAAGGGGTGACTCTTAATGAAACCCTCGCTCGGACGGCTCTGGTATGTTCCAGCTTCATCTGTAAATACAAAATAGTGCATCAACGAGTCACCTCCTCTATGATTTATACCGTTAATCCACTCCAAACAGCGGGGAGAATTCGGAAGTTCAGATTACGGTCAAAATCTCCCTCGTTTCTAAAAATTGACCGATGCATATATTTCCCAGTAACTTTGTTTTTCCAAGAGTTTTCGATTACTCCTACGCCGTACAAATAATTCAGCAGTTCCAAAGGTTTCAACGAGAACTTATGCTTAACCGAATTATATCTTTCGGTAAATGTTTTAACACTAAGATTTCTAGAACCACAGAGACGGAGCAGTTCAATTACATATGGATAATCCTCTCGTAGCACAGGGTTGATTTCGTTGGCAAGTTCTGTGTTCACGAGCCAGTTAGAATACTTTTTTAATGCGTCGCTATAAACAGCACTATTAAGTGTTCCTTTGCTTAGAATTGCACTCTGTAATGTTTTTAGCAACTTAATCAAGTCGCGCGGTCTGAACAGTGTTTGAAGAACCAGTGTTTTGAATAACTCATGGACTTTATAATCCCTTTTCAAATCACTTTCTGCCACAAAAATTTCTCCAAAATCCTTGTCTGAGATGTCTGGACATGACACTACAATTCTCCTCATAACCATTTTGTATAGATCGGAATCATAGATTTCTT
This sequence comes from Eubacteriales bacterium, assembly GCA_030533225.1. Taxonomy (GTDB): domain Bacteria; phylum Bacillota; class Clostridia; order Oscillospirales; family Acutalibacteraceae; genus Ruminococcoides. The sequence goes on along the minus strand of JAUNJO010000003.1, from coordinate 34,291 downwards.
TTAGGTTGTTAACACGCCAATCCAAGTCCATTCTGAAATCATCCCATCTAGCACTCTCTGCATCACGAACGGCCATGGCTTTCATAATATCAGACCGGATATATAGGACAACTTTAGCATTTCGCACTGCTTTTGCACGGAGCGATTGATTATAGTTATATACTGCCTTAAATAAACTGATAATTGCCTGATAATACTCTTCCAGATCTTGATATTGATTGTAATTGTCATCCAGCCTATCAAATTGGACAACAATTTTGGCCTCAGATTCCGTTGTAATAAAATAGTTTTCAAGCAAACGAGATAATGTAGCGTTGATCGTTGTTATATTGTCTTCACTATATCTAAAATCGCACTGAACGCCTTTTTCCACACTGACCCCAACGCCATGTGCGAGTAGACTTCCTTGGCTTTTGACGGCTTTTGATATAATTTCCTTGTGCAGATCCAATGCATTACCTAAATACATTTCTTTATAAGCTTTAATCTCTCGGTAATACTCATTATCTTCATCCGGGAGACAGGCAATGGCTTGAATGAACAAATTATAAATAACATTTTTCCAAATTGTTTGATACTGATTCGGTTTAGCAAAGTTGTCATCTTGCAAACTAAGCAATTTTTCGAAGGGAAATTCGCCAAAATCTTTGTTAATTACCAAACAACCCTTAGACAACGACTCTTGTTCAATCATTCGGTAGATAGAGGATTTTCCTGTTCCTTTTTTACCAACAACAAAAAACACATTACTATCTACAATTTTATTCCAATAACCATTATCCAAAAAGTATTTTTCGAGGTTAGGGTCTCCATAACCATCAATTTCGCCAAAGTCTATTTGTTTGATTTTCTCTATATCCATATCTTTTTTCTCCTTAGCACTCTTGTTTCAATCCGTCGCACACAGTGAGAAGCTCATTAACACGATCAACAATCCGCTGCTGTTCGGCCAGCGGAGGAATCGGAACCACAAATTCTCGAATAAACACAAGATTTAGATTGCCTTGAGAAGCACCTTTTCCCAGTGTTTTTCTAGATGCAAGCTTCCGTCCCTGCGGCGAATTGAGAACATGCAATAAATATTCCATGTTCAATTCATCTCCGTATCGTTTGATAAGCGTCAAACTTACGTAAATGGAAAACTCAAAGTCCTGGTCAATAATAGCGGCTTCGCCTATACCTGCGCCAACACGGGTCATCAAAATATCACCTTTGGCAGGGGCCACTACCTTGTTGTACTCCAAATAATCTTCCCAAGAAACATCACGATGAACTTCAGGAATAAACCTATACGGCTTAACATTTTGAGCTGAAATAAAAGGAACTCCATGTTCAACATATTTGGGGGTCTGATGGGTACCATCGGAAATGTTGCAAATGTCGCTCAATCTTACCCATTCCCATGTTTCTGGAATTTCAAATGGTTTTTCATCATCCGAAATTGGCAGCAACGCTTTCTCTTTTCGTATTTTTCCGGCTTTTAACAGTGCTTCCTTATCCGCCATGATCCGCGCGACAAGATTATAAGCAGGCTCATCATCAGGAGCACGCTCTGTTAGTTTTCCCTGTATTGCTTGTTGTAAAATTGATTGCCGAAGCTTATCAGGAAACCTATCATTTAGTGCAGAAAGCTTTTGCTCCGCTTCGACATATTCTTCAATAAGCGGCAGCAGTTCTTCGATTTTAGCGACAATACGTTCCTGCTCTGCGAGAGGCGGGATAGGAATCAAAAGGTTGAAAAACAGTTCTTTGTTTAGATGAGGAATTGCAGCTCCTGTTTTTCGATTTCTGAACAGTTGCTTCTTTAATAGCAGGAAATTCAAAACATACGGAGCATAGATGGCATCGGGAATATACAACGCTTTGAAAGTGCTACCCATGTACCCATCCTCAGTTGCGAAGAACACCTCTCCGGAGTTTTCGCCATCAACCAAAATGAGACGGGTCCCTTTTTTGACAAATTTTCCACTTTCTAAAATAGATCCTTCAATTTTTCCCCGGAGATATTTCGCCTCCAGATAAGGGTATTTTACTCCACTCATTTTTTCGCCATCAAGCAATTGGCAGAGCTGACCCAATCTCAACCATTCCCATGTATCAGGAATATCATAGGGGATTTCTGCTTCTGTTATCTCAGATAGCTTCTTATCCTTTTTGATTATTCCGGCATTGACAGCAATTGTCTTTTCAATCTGAATACGTTTTAATAATTCTGCGGCCGGTTCATCCTCCGCGTTCTGAGGCACCAGTTTACCCTGAACAGCAAGCTGAAGTATGGAGTTTTTCAGTTCCTGTGCAGTCATGATTCTTTTCCCTCCAGCATGGCAGAAATGTCCGCCAAAATGCGGTCAATGTTAGCGTTTAATTCGGTGCGTTCCGCCTGATAGCGTGCAACTAACTCGGCAGGCTCCAAAATTTCTTCTTCCTCATGAGGGAAGGGGCAGCATTTATCAAAATCATAGTTCAGCGCTACCAGTTCCTCCACTGTGAAGAATCGAGCTTTATCTTTGCCATCAACAATGATCGGCTGCTTATCTGCCCACCATTCACGAACGGGATCGAAATGCTTGTCCAACATAGGTTTGGTTTTTGTAAAGCTCTTAACGCCTTCCGGATAGTCCAGACGATAGAACCACACGCCACGGCTAGGAACGCCCTTTTGGAAGAACAGCAGATTTGTATTGACACTGGCATAGGGTTTAAACACCTGCGGCAGGCGGATAATGGTATGCAGGCCATATTCCTCCAGCATTCTTTTCTTGATAGCTGCTTTCACGCCATCGCCAAACATGAAGCCATCGGGAAGAACCACGCCACAGCGTCCCTTATCCTTCAACAGATACATCATCAGCACAAGGAACAGGTCTGCCGTTTCGCTGGTGCGGAATTCTGCCGGGAAGTTTTGCTTTACGGCATCATCTTCCGCTCCACCAAAAGGAGGATTAGCGACAATAACATCGACTCTATCCTTGGCGGAGTAATCCGTTACCGGTCTGTTCAGGGAGTTGATATGGCGAATCTGCGGGGTTTCAATATCGTGCAGAATTAGATTGGTCATTGCCAACAGATACGGCAACGGCTTCTTTTCCCAACCGAAAATAGTGGTTTGCAGAGTGTGGAGTTGCTCCGTGTTTGTGATGCTACCCATGTGCGCAATTGTGCTGGTTAAGAAACCACCAGTACCGCATGCAGGGTCCAGCACTGTTTCGCCCAACTTGGGATCGATTTTTTCTACAATAAAGTTAGTAACCGGGCGCGGAGTATAGAATTCGCCCGCGCGGCCTGCGCTTTGCAAATCTTTAAGCATGCCTTCGTACAATTCATTGAAGGTATGCTTCTGGGTAGCATCAATAAAATCAACCTTTTCGTTCATACGGTTGATGAGTTGGCGCAGATAGATACCTGATTTCATATAGTTGTTGATGTCGGCGAATACGTTGCGCACAACAAATTTCCGGAGGTCTCCATCTGAAACATCCAGCTTTTTCAGTTTATCAAACAGCTCGTCCACAAACTTTATCAGAGCATCGCCAGTAATTCCTTCTTTGTCTTCCGCCCAGTCGCGCCAGCGGAAGCCCTCCGGAATTGTGCTGCCACGATAGTCATGTCGGAGTTCCCATTCCATTTCTTTAGCATCAAATGCCTTTAAGAACAGGAGCCACGTAATCTGTTCAATGTATTGTGCATCACCGTTCAGACCTGCGTCTTTACGCATGATGTCTTCCAGTGATTTAATCAATGCGGACATTGCCATAGTGATTTATCTCCTTTATGCTGCGTAAATTGCAGCCTCTAATTCTTTGATTGCCTGTCGGAATTTTGCGATTCCACCGAAGATGGTGTTAACGATATAAACCTGCGTTCCGTACTGCTTAATGGGATCTACTTTCAGCACGTCCACATTCTCCAAGTCGGACAGGCCCGAGTCAGCATATTTGGTAAGTAGTGCATCCAGAATTTCTGCTGCCTGCTGACCGTATTTTGTAAAGTAATTACGTTTACGCACATTGTTGGCACGCTCGCGTCTGGTGAGGGCGGGCTGATCAAATACGATATGACAAATCAGGTCAAAAGGATCAAGATCCTGGTTGATCTGCTCACATATCTCTGAGAACAGAATGCCGTGTTCCTCCATCTCCTTGATGATTGCTTCTTTACGTTCTGCTGCACCCCACGCGGACAAGAAATCGTCAAGCGTCGCGTACTGGTTAAGAACGTTTTTCTTGGTATAGTCAATCAAGCTTTCGGTGATCAGCTTGCCGTCCTTATCCATATACTGCACCATCTTTTTGAGGATGGTAACCGGCTCGCCGCTAACCATGTATTTTTTCTGCGGATTAACCGGTTTGGGAGGCTTTGGTGGGGGATCTCCGTGTTGTCCTTTGGTAGGATCGAAGTCCTCATCCTGCTCACACGGGCCATCGAAGTCTGGGTCATAGAACAAGCGGGTAACATCGCGGAAATCAAAAATGGTAAAGTAAAGCTTGCCGAGATCTTCGCGAACGCGAGTACCGCGACCGATGATTTGCTTAAATTCAGTCATGGAGCGAATGTTGGAATCCAACACGATGTATTTAATGGTCTGTACGTCAACACCTGTGGATAACAGCTTGGAAGTTGTGACCAATACAGGATACTGACTTTCAACATTACGGAAATTATCCAACTGATCCACGCCTGCTTCATCATTAGAAGTAATACGCATAACGTATCGATCATCTACAGCCATCATATCTGCGTTTTCATTCACGAGCGCACGGCGCATTCTGTCTGCATGCTCCTGATCAACACAGAAGAAAATGGTTTTATCCATGCGGCATCCATGCTTTTTCAGATAATCAGAAACCGTTTTTGCAACCAACTTGGTGCGCTGATCGAGCACAATATTTCTGTCAAAATCCAGTGCGTTGTAAATGCGATCGTCAATAACCTCACCGTTATCATCCACCTGACCGGTATAAGGCACAAAACCTTCCACGTCTTTATCGAAGAAAACGCGGATGACGCGATAAGGTGCAAGGTAACCATCGTTGATGCCCTGCTTCAGCGTATAGGTGTAAATGGGATCACCAAAATAATCAATATTGGAAACTTCTTTTGTTTCCTTGGGAGTCGCAGTAAGACCGATTTGAGTGGCCGAAGTAAAGTATTCCAGCACTTCGCGCCACTGGCTATCCGCTTTGGCACTGCCACGATGACACTCATCCACAACGATCAGGTCAAAGAAATTCGGGCTGAACTGCTTAAACAAGCTGTTGGCATCCTCATCTTCACCTGTTAAGCCTTGATATAATCCAAGGTATATTTCATGCGCGGTGTCAAAGTTTTGTTTGGTTACCCAGGTCATCTTATCTTTGAACGGAGCAAAATCGTTGGTAAACGTCTGTGAAATCAGTGCTGTACGGTCAGCAAGGAAGAGTATTCTTTTCTTAATCCCAGCTTTCCACAGACGCCAAATGATCTGGAACGCTGTGTACGTTTTACCTGTACCGGTTGCCATAACCAGCAATACGCGGTCCTGTCCATTTGCGATCGCCTCGACAGTTTTATTGATTGCGTTAATCTGATAATAACGAGGCTGTTTATTAGGATTATCCACATAGTACGGCTCGTCAATAACTTTGCTCAATACAGGCCCCACATTATTCTGCTCAACGTACATCTGCCAAAGAGCTTCTGGTGACGGAAACTCATCTAATGAGAGAACAGTTTCTTTTTCGCCTTCGGTAATATAGCGATTATGGAACGCAAAACCGTCACCATTTGATGAAAAAACAAACGGCACATTCATCATGCGAGCATAATTCAGCGCCTGCTGCATACCGTCTGACATAGTGTGATTATTGTCCTTTGCCTCGACAATTGCAATGGGTTTGTTGGGCTTATAAAAAAGGACATAATCCGCCTTTAACGGTTTCTCGCGTTTGCAAACTTGGCCGCGTGCAATGATTCGTCCTGCTGTAATAGGATATTCCTCACGCATCTGCGTCATCTTATTCCACCCTGCAGCTTCAATCGCCGGAGTAATATATTTAGTTCGGATATCGGTTTCTGACAACTGCCTCTTATCAATCGTCATATTCTCGTCCTCCTATACAAAATTCTTTTACCCAAATTATTCTTCATCCGGGATGAATTCCATTACATCACCAATGTCGCAGCCGAGAACGGCGCAGGCTCTGCCGAGGATGGCGAGGTTTACCGGTTCGTCGCGGCGGAGCTTGGTCATAGTGTTGGGGGCGATGTCTGCGGCCTTGCGCAGCTCTGCCTGTGTCATCTTTTTATCGATCAATAATTTCCACAGTTTGTTATAAGAAATAGCCATCTTTCTGCCTCCTATAAAGCGATAGCAAAATGCTTACAATATTACAATATACAGTATAGCACATATCGTCGAAATATTCAAGATATTATCGCAATTTGTTGCGAATTTATCTAACAACCCATTCAGGATACGGGATTTGAACAAAATCGGAGCTATTCCAAGCAATATTTGCCATGTCGCATGCAGTTGCGATCATATCTAATATTGTTGGGTTCGAATCCACGCTCTATATCGGCTGCATGACTTTTTGTTGGGGCAAAGGGTAACTAAAAGTATTCGAGTCCCGTCGGGTGCTGTTTTGCCAACTTCTTTGCTAAGCAAAGAAATGCGAAAAGTACGAAGGTTCGAAAGGCAGCTAAGACTGGCATAACGGAGCGTAAAGGCATAAAAATAGCGCCGGAACACCTTGAAAAAGGTGCTCCGGCGCACAATCTTGACGTTTTTAGCTCGATTTTGGTACGTTTTGGCGCTCTTTAGCGGGAAAATGCATAAAGTACCACAATTTTTGCATAAAAAGAACACTAAATGCCTGGTAGACATTTAGTGTTTCTTTAGTGGTGCGAGTGACGGGACTTGAACCCGTACGCGTCTCCACACACGCCCCTCAAACGTGCCTGTCTGCCTATTCCAGCACACTCGCATTTTGCACACGCATTTTTATCGTGCTTGAGTATTATATCACCAGAGCGGGTTGTTTGTCAAGTACATATTTTCAATTTTTTGAATTTTTTTGTTGACACCGTTCCCGGCATATTAAAAAAAGTCGGAAGACCGAAATAATCTGCCCGACTTTTTAGTAATGCGACACCGAACCTGTATCAGATTACAGCGTATCAGTCTTTCTCCAGACCATTTTGTTTACAACGCCTGTGTAGCTCTGTATTATCTTGACTACCTTAACGGACACATTTTCATCCAGATAATCAGGAACGGGAATACCGTAATCTCCCTTTCTGTTCATCTCTACAGCCGTTTCTACAGCCTGCATCAGGCTATTCTCATCTATTCCTGCCAGGACAAAGCATCCTTTATCAAGGGCCTCCGGGCGTTCTGTGCTTGTTCTTATGCAAACCGCAGGGAAAGGACGGTTGACACTTGTGAAGAAGCTGCTCTCTTCGGGTAATGTACCGCTGTCGGACACAACAGCAAAGGCGTTTATCTGTAACTTGTTATAATCGTGAAATCCCATTGGCTCGTGACGAATCACCCGTTTATCAAGTTCAAAGCCCGACTCTTCCAATCTCTTCTTTGAGCGTGGGTGGCAGGAATAAAGTATCGGCATATCGTATTTTTCCGCTAGTTTGTTTATTGCGGAAAAAAGTGACCGAAAATTCTTTTCTGTATCAATATTCTCCTCTCTGTGTGCGGAGAGCAGAATGTATTTTTTCGGTGAAAGTCCCAGCTTTTCCAGTATATCCGATGATTCAATATCCTCAAGGTTCGAATGGAGAACCTCTGCCATCGGCGAGCCCGTAACATAAGTACGCTCCATAGGCAGACCGCACTGCGCAAGATACCGTCTTGCATGCTCAGAATACGCCATATTTACATCGGAAATTATATCCACAATTCGCCTGTTGGTTTCCTCAGGCAAGCACTCGTCCTTACATCTGTTACCTGCCTCCATGTGAAATATGGGAATGTGAAGTCTCTTTGCTCCGATAACGGAAAGGCACGAATTAGTGTCACCGAGCACAAGGACAGCATCGGGTTTTATCTCTGCCATAAGATTATAAGAAGCAGATATAATGTTGCCCATAGTGTCACCCAATGTTTCTCCCACTGCGTTCAGATATACTTCGGGTTCGCCGAGTTTCAGGTCACGGAAGAAGATTCCGTTCAGATTGTAGTCGTAATTCTGGCCTGTGTGAGCAAGTATAACATCAAAGTATTCTCTGCATTTTGTAATTACGGCGGAAAGTCTTATTATCTCGGGACGGGTACCTACTGTTATCAGGAGCTTAAGCTTGCCGTTGTTCCTGAAGGAAATGTTTGAATAATCGTTATTAATCTGCATATTCATACCTTCTCAAAAAAAGTGTCGGGGCGGTTTGAGTCAAATTGTTCATTTGCCCACATCACCGTAACAAGATCTTCTGTTTCGGACAAATTTATGATATTGTGCGTATATCCCGGAAGCATATGTACAGCGGTGATTTTTTCTCCGCTGACTTCAAATCTCAACACCTCATCACTGCCGATTCTTCGTTCTTCAATCATACCGTGACCTGAAACAACAATGAAAAATTCCCATTTTGTATTGTGCCAGTGCTGGCCCTTAGTAATGCCCGGTTTTGAAATATTTACGCTAAACTGACCGCAATTCACGGTTTTGATAAGCTCCGTAAAGCTTCCCCGTTCATCTGTGTTCATCTTCAAGTCAAAGGCTATCTTATCTTTCGGCAGATATGACAGATAGGTGGAATAAAGCTTTTTTTCAAATGAGTCCTTGGGTATCTCGGGGATTATGAGGGTTGCGGGCTGTATTTTGAATGATTCAAGCAGCTCAACAATCCTGCCGAGTGTGACACGGTGAGTGGTCAAAGCGGCACAGAAACGGCCGGTTTCGCACATAACGGTATTTACACCCTCAAACTCACAACGGTGCTCCTTGCCTTCAAGAGCGTCCAGCATTTCATCAATTAAGTCGTCGATGTAAAGAAGTTCAAGTTCCACCGACTCATCATTCACGGTTATCGGCAGGTCATTTGCTATATTGTTACAAAAAGTTGCAACAGCGGAATTGTAATTAGGTCTGCACCATTTTCCGAAAAGATTAGGGAAACGGTACACAAGCACCTTTGCTCCTGTCTTTGCAGAGTAGTCAAAAAACAGCTTTTCTCCTGCCAGCTTCGACTTTCCGTATTCGCTGTCGGCAAATCTTCCGCAGAGTGTAGCCTGAATAGAGCTTGAAAGCATAACAGGACACTTGTTGTTGCTCAACTTCAAATTATCTAACAATTCTTTTGCAAAATCGCAGTTCACCTGCATAAATTCGTCCGTGTTCTCAGGTCTGTTAGCACCTGCAAAATTAAAGACGAAATCGGCATCCTTGCAAAAATCAGCCAAGAGTTTCTTAGGAGTTTCTATATCAAATTCGTATATGTTGTCGATTTTTAGATTCGGTCTGGTGCGGTCTTTGCCGTCACGGATATTTTTAAGCGCTTCACAAAGGTTTTTTCCCACAAACCCCCGAGCACCTGTTACAAGTATGTTCATAATTATTACTCCATACCGGCAAGCTCGTCCTGAATATATTTCAGGCTTGCAATCTTCTTTTTGGTCTGTTCAACAGAGAGCAGCTGCGTATTGTTTGAATTAAATTCGGTGAGCGTGTTGCGCTGTGTGTTTCCTAAACTGAAGTATTTATCATAATTCAGACCGCGCTTGTCACAGGGAACACGGTAAAAATCACCCATATCCACTGCGACGGCACATTCTTCATTGGTAAGCAAGGTTTCATACATCTTCTCGCCGTGACGGATACCGATAACTTTAATATTTTTCTTGTCTGCGCCGAATAGTTCACAAACAGCTTCTGCTTGAGTCCCTATGGTACAGGCGGGAGCTTTCTCTACAAAAATATCTCCGCTTTGGCCCTTTTCAAATGCGAACAGAACAAGATCAACAGCCTCGTCAAGGGACATAATAAACCGTGTCATTTTGGGGTCGGTTATTGTTATCGGCTTTCCTGCCTTGATTTGATCAATCCAAAGGGGTATTACCGAACCTCTGCTGCACATCACATTTCCGTATCTTGTACAGCAGATTTTTGTGGTTTCGGTTGTTCTTGATTTTGCAACCACAACCTTTTCCATCATAGCTTTTGATGTTCCCATTGCATTAACGGGATAAGCCGCCTTATCGGTGGAAAGGCACACAACATTCTTAACACCTGCTTCGATAGCCGCAGTCAGTACATTGTCGGTTCCGATAACATTGGTTTTGACCGCTTCAATGGGGAAGAACTCGCAGGAGGGAACCTGCTTTAAGGCCGCTGCGTGAAATATGTAATCAACTCCGTGCATTGCGTTCTTAACCGAAGCTAAGTCACGCACATCACCTATGTAGAACTTTATTTTATCCGCAGCCTCGGGCATTCTTACCTGAAACTCGTGACGCAGATCATCCTGCTTTTTTTCATCCCGGGAGAATACTCGAATTTCTCCGATATCTGTCTTCAAAAAACGGTTGAGTACAGCGTTGCCGAAGGAACCGGTACCGCCGGTTATAAGAAGAGTTTTATTTGTAAAAAGGGACATATCGAGCAGCCAGCCTTTCACTTTTCTATATTTTCATTATCTTCTTTCGGGCTTTCAATCATCGCATTGAGAGAAGCGCCGATATTTGAGAATAAACTTTTCATTCAGTTTTCTATCTTAACCATCCACTTGCGGCTTCGGAATACGAAAAACACCATTGCAAGTCTGACGCACTCCTCCAGGGAGAGAATAAAGTAGACAGGGGTAATGGGCAGATGGAAAACAAATGCGGTTATGAGTCCCAAAGGCACACCGAACACCCATGTTCCCACAAGGTCAATAACCATGAGATACTTTGTTTTTCCGCCGCTTCGGATAATTCCGCCGCCGGTTATCATATTCTGCACCTTAACGGGAGCAATAACGGCAAAGGCGATAAGCAGATGGTATCCGATTTTCTTTACTTCATCGTCAACATTGTAAATCTTAACATAGAAGCCGCCGAGGGAAATTACAAGCACAGACAGAATTAACGAGCCAATAAAGCCGTAAAGCATCATTTTCTTAGAATTCCTGTATGCATCGTCGAATTTTTCGGCGCCCAAATCCTTGCCGATGATAATACCCGCAGCCTGGGATATACCGCTCAAAAGTCCCATAAACAGCATTATAACAGGACCGATAAGCGTCATTGCCGCGCAATCGTTTGTACCGATTCTTCCGTATATTGCGGCGTACACATTTTCGCCCAAGCTCCACATAAACTCGCAAATTATGATAGGAGCTAAAATACCCAGATATTCCTTGGCGGCACTTTTGGTAACTCCCAATCTGAAGGGAAGGCTGTCCCTCTTTCCGCTGAAATACCACACAGAATAACCCAAGATTACGAAAAATCCCACATACTGCGCGATAATCGTGGCAAGAGCAGCGCCCTTTACTCCCAATGCTGGAAAACCGAATTTACCGAAAATCAAAACATAATTCAGCAGAGTATTAGCTGCCGCTGTAGAAATTGTGGCGTAGAGAGGAACCGTTGCCTTCTCTTTGCACCTAAGAATAGTAGAAAGCATAAGACTTCCGCAAACAGGCACAAAGCCTACTGCGACAATCCTAAGATAATCTACCGCGCAGTCTCTTACCTCCGCCTCGGTAGAGTAAAGCCCCATGATAGTGTCGGGGATAATCTCACACAATGCGATAAACAGCACGGCAAGTCCCAAGGCGATACCGGTATTGAGGTAAAAATTACGGCTGACTCCGTCTTTGTCTTTCTTTCCGATATTTTGAGAAATAAGAATACCCGCAACAGCGGCAATAGCTGACAGCAGAACAGAATAAAGTGAGGCGAATTTGCCTGCCAGACCGGCGCCTACTATCATAACCTCGCCCATCTGTCCCACCATAATCTGGTCAACGATGCTGAAGGAGGACTGCAGAAGACTCTGGAGCGCTACGGGAATTGCTATTGAAAATAATGACCTTAAAAACGAATCCTGTTTTTCCATAAATTCTTCCTAAACCGATATACTAAATTCTCGCAACAATGTTCTTAATAATTGAAATTACTCCTCGTAACCCTTGGGGTTTGCGCTTTGCCAACGCCAAGTATCTTTACACATAGCCTCGATGTCCAGCTCTGCTTCCCAGTTAAGGACTCTCTTTGCCTTATCTGCTGATGCATAAACCTCATCAAAGTCTCCCGGTCTGCGGGGTGCAATAACATAGGGTACATCAATACCCGTTGCCTTTACAAAAGCATCACGAAGCTGGAGCACTGTGGTACCCGTGCCTGTACCTAAGTTAAATGCTTCACAGCCTTTATTGTTCTCTGTCCATGCAATAGCCTTAACATGACCTTTTGCAAGGTCAACCACATGGATATAGTCACGGCTTCCTGTACCGTCTGCGGTCTTATAGTCATCACCGAACACGCTGAGCTTTTCGAGTCTTCCAACGGCGACCATGGAGATATACGGCATAAGGTTGTTTGGAATACCTCTGGGAGATTCACCGATAATGCCACTCTTATGTGCGCCGATGGGATTGAAATATCTCAGAAGTGCTATTGACCACTCACTGTCAGAAGCATAAAGGTCTCGGAGAATATCCTCAATCATAAGCTTTGTTCTGCCGTATGGATTGATAGCAGACAAGGGCATTTCCTCGGTGAGGGGAACGGTCTCGGCAGCACCGTAAACGGTTGCGGAGGATGAGAAAACTATCTTTTTTACACCGTGTCTTTTCATAACATCGAGAAGACTTAAAGTACTGATGAGATTGTTCTCAAAATACATAAGAGGCTCTTTAACAGACTCCCCCACTGCTTTGTAACCTGCAAAATGAATTACTGCGTCAACGGTGTTTTCGCTGAAAATCTTTTCAAGTTCAGATTTATCACACACATCAACCTCGTAGAACTTTATCTTTTTGCCGGTTAGCTTTTCAACTCGGTTAATTGCCTCAATGCTGCTGTTTGAGAGATTATCCGCAACAACAACATCGTAGCCTGCCTCAAGCATCTCTACGCAAGTGTGACTGCCGATATATCCTGCACCGCCGGTAATTAGTATAGACATAGTGTTACCTCCATGATAAATTTTATGTTCGTGATAATATGTTATTTTTCAAAGTTTCAGTCAGTAGAAAGCAGGGAGATTTGATAATCGAAATATTCTTTGATAAAATCTTTTCCCATCTTTTTTTCGATACATTCGTAGGCTTTGCCGATAGTGGGCGGTCTGCGATTTATCCCATGACAATCGGAGCCGATAAAATTGATTCCTTCCTTATTCATGAGGGAAAAAGCTTTGATTTTTGAGAAAAATCCATCGAAGAAACCGGAGTTTACCTGAAGCAATACGCCGTTATCTACAAGTCTTTTGACATATTCTCTGTTGCCGTCGCCCAGGTATCTCTCAATATGAGCCAAGACCACCGTACAGTTTTTGGCAACAGACAACAGCTCCACTTCACTTACCCAATGGCTCGCCCATTTTCCCATTGGCATTTCCAAAAGCAAAAGTCTGCTGCCGCTGAGACAGAGTTTATCAAGACTTGCAAGATTTGAGATGCCCACGAAGTACGCCACCTCCGCACCCGGAATAATCTCGGGTAAATCGGGTGGGAGTTCACTTTGAAGTTTTACTAAAGCCTCATCCCTTCTTAAGAGAAAACTGTCAACCGATTCCCTTTTGGCATTATAGTGAGGTGTGGCACACACCTTGGTGATATTCTGTTCCTTGAGCATTCTGAGAAGTTCTATGCTCTCCTCGACACTTTTACTTCCGTCGTCGATTTCAGGAAGAATGTGACTGTGAAAATCTACCATTTTTATTTACTCGCTCTCGATATTTGCTTTCTGCAGTTCTTAATGCGATTTTACACTGAAAATAAGAACTCCGAAACCTGCTATGAAAAACCCGACTGCTCCGCACCGAAGACCGCAAATGCAGTCCTTAGCTTCTTGCCAAGCAGAGAATATAAGTGTAAAAAATGACAAAGTATAATAATAAGGCTGTTTTTTTCGATTATTCCCCATTATTTATGAGTAAATAATACCACAACCTCAACAATAAGTAAATAGACAAAAAGAAAAAGCCGAAGAAAGCCATAGGATTTCTTCGACTCTTCCTGATGATAATTTCCTGCGTTATAGAAAGTTTTTTTGTTTCGGCAATTCTCAGCTACAGCTTGAACATCCGCGGTTATTCAAGACAAAGCTCTCGCAGTCAACACACTGCTTTTCTGTAGGATTGGACTCGTGAGTTCCAACCTTGATTGAATCCAATTTGCAGTAGTTCTGCTCCTTGTTGTTATGAACGCAGTTCTTAACTGTGCAGTGAATACTTCTGTTTACATTGCTGTCCATTACTTTTCACCTCAAAAATAATTTGATGCTTTAGCACCAAAAATATTATCTCCTCTCTTACTCCTTTTATTCTCACACCTTTACGGCACTTTTTTCATAAACTGAAATGAGGTGTTAATTGTGGAGTATATTTTGCTGAATTTACTTATGATTTTCTTCTGTGTTATGGGTTTCATTTTTTGCATAAAATTTATAATTGACTGCATATTCCGTCAAAGACAGCAAAAGAAGTACTACATAGTTTTTCCGGTATCCGAAAACACAGAGGACTTGGAATTCACAATGAGAAGCTTTATCCAAAATCTGAAATGGAACAACGAGGCAACTCCCTGTAAAATATATTGTCTGGACCTTGGAATGGATGAGAACACAAGGCTTGTGTGCCAAAAACTCACCGAGGATTTCAGCATTATTGAAATCGTAACCGAAGATAATCTTTCAAGGCGGATTGAATCAAGTTATTTTTCCAAAACAGAAAATTAAATAATTAAAATATCTGTTGTCTACAATGCTCAAATGTACTATAATTACAATAGAATAATTTTGGAAATGAGTACTGCAATGTCTGAAAAAGAACTTTTTGAGGTATGCGGTGCGGTGGAACGCATTGTGTACAGAAATGATGAAAACGGATATACTGTCATGGAAATCGGCTGTGAGGAGGAAAATATCACAGCCGTAGGAATTCTGCCCGAAGTTTACGAAGGGGAGGAACTAAAGCTTTTCGGCACATTCAAAAGCCACTCTCAATACGGAGAGCAATTTTCCGTGGAAACCTTCGAAAGAAGTGTGCCGACCACGGCAATAGGTATTCTCAAATATCTTTCTTCGGGGGCAATAAAGGGCGTAGGTCCCGCCACAGCCGCAAGGCTCATTAAGGAATTCGGAGAGAGAACTCTTGAGGTGCTTGAGACAGATCCCGAAAGGGTTGCAAGGCTCAAAGGCATTTCCCTTGAAAAAGCAAAAAGCATCAGCGAGCAGCTGCGTCAAAACGCAGGCATAAAGGAACTTATGCTCTATCTCGGCGCCTTTGGGCTTGACGCCGCAGACGCCTTAAAGCTTTGGAAAAGATTTGGCTCAAGAACCATTGAAATTATTGAAGAAAACCCCTTTTCGCTTTACACCGAGGGAAGCGGAATAAGTTTTGAGACCGCTGACATGATAGCCATGGAAAAGAACTTTGAAAAGGATTCTTCCGTGCGAATCAGGGCGGGACTCGCCTATGTGCTTCGTTACAACCTGCGAAGCGGACACACATGCTTACCCGAGGACAAGCTTCTGAAAACCGCCTCTGCATTTCTTGAGGTTGAGCCGTATAAGGCAAAATCCGCCCTTGACGAAATGCTTGCCGACAGCACGCTTATTATGGATATTTATGCAGGCAAAGAGTTTATTTTTCTGCCTCAGTACCATATCGGAGAAAGCTACATAGCCGCACGCATGAAAATGCTCACCCGATACCCCATAGCGCCCATGAGGAACATTGAGGAGGAGATTAGTTTCGTGGAAAGTCGCCACAACATCTCCTACGCTCAGCTTCAAAAACAAGCAATATCCGAGGCTTTGGAAAAGGGCCTTTTGATTCTCACAGGCGGCCCGGGTACAGGAAAAACCACCACCTTAAACGGTATAATTGAAATACTCAAAAGAAACGGACTAACAGTGCTTTTGGCGGCGCCGACGGGCAGAGCTGCTCAGCGAATGAGCCAGCTTACAGGCTGTGAGGCCAAAACCCTCCACCGTCTTTTGGAGGTACAGTGGACCTCAGAGGAACAGCCTGAATTCAAGAAGAACGAGAGAAATATGCTAAACTGCGATGCGCTCATCGTGGACGAGCTATCTATGGTGGATTCGCTCCTCTTTGAAAATTTGCTTAGGGCACTCCCCATGGGATGCAGACTTATTTTGGTGGGCGACAGCGACCAGCTGCCCTCGGTAGGTGCAGGCAATGTGCTCCATGACCTGATTGAATCCAATGTTTTGCCTGTAGTGAAGCTCAAGGAAATATTCCGTCAGTCAAGAGAAAGCCTCATTGTCACCAATGCCCACAGAATAGTAAACGGCATTATGCCCGAGCTTGATGTAAGGGATAAGGACTTCTTCTTCCTGCCCTGCGAAAACCAGAGTGCCGCCCGAGAATTAATCATCGACCTTTGCAGTGAGCGACTTCCGAGAAGTTACGGTTACTCCCCTATTCAGGATATTCAGGTGCTGTCCCCGGGCCGCAAGGGAATTTTAGGCACAAAGGAGTTAAACGCAAATCTCAGGGAAAAACTGAATCCGCCCTCAAAAAACAAGGATGAAATCACCTTCGGCTTCAACACCTTCAGAACAGGCGACAAGGTCATGCAAATTAAGAATAATTACGACATCACCTGGCTTAAAGCAAACGGCGAATACGGTGAGGGAATTTTCAACGGAGATATAGGCACCGTGGAAAAAATTGACAAAATCGGTCGTCGTATGGAGGTAAAATTCGATGACAGGGTAGCGGTTTTTGACAACGAGTCCGCCGTGGATTTGGAGCTTTCCTACGCATGTACCGTACACAAAAGTCAGGGTAACGAGTTTGACGCTGTTGTTATGCCCATCATCAAGAATTCCAACTATCTTTTCTACAGGAATCTGCTTTACACAGGCGTTACCAGAGCAAAAAAACTGCTCATTATCGTAGGCAGTCGACAAAGTGTTGATTACATGGTCAAAAACAACCTGAGAACTCTGCGTTACAGCGGACTTATGCACATGCTCACAAGGGACTGATGATTCTTTTATGAATAAAAACACCAAAGAAATACTGCACAAGTCCTACAAACGAAAAAAGTTTTGGCGCAAAGCGGCAGCGATTCTGTACCCTGAGCGCTGTCCCTACTGCGACACGGTTATCGAACCCGGGAAAATAGCCTGCGATAACTGTTTACAGCTTTTACACAGCGAGCCTTTTGAGGGTTATGCCTTCGGCGGATACAAATGCATTTCTGCTGCGCCCTACATCGAGCCATTCTCCAAAGCCGTTAAGGACTTCAAATTCAAAAACAACACCCAAATAAGCCATCAGCTTGCCCAGGTCTTGGCTGTTGCTGTGAAGAAAGCATATCCCGAGCTTGACTTCGATATGATTACCTGCGTACCCCTGCACGAAAACAAGCTTAAAGCCCGAGGCTACAACCAAAGCGAACTTCTGGCACAGGATTTGTCCTTAATTCTTAAAATTCCCTATGAAAACACTCTTAAAAAAACCAAAGACAATGAACCTCAGCACAGTCTAAGCGGTACAGAGCGTCAAAAGAATGTTTTGCACGCATACAAACCACTGAGCAGTAGACTTGTAAAGCATAAAAACATACTGATTATCGACGATGTCATAACTACAGGACACACTTTGGGCGAATGCTGTAAAATGCTTAGAGTTGCAGGATGCAACAGTATTTGTTGTGCAACTTTCACCACCGCAGTAGTAAAAACGACTTGAAAACGCACAACTACTATATTATAATATTCAGAGTACACAACCACTTACCGAAAGGATGAATATAGATGGATATTGCTCTTGATTTGGGCACTTGTAATACACGAATTTTAACAAAGGAAAAGGGCAAGGTTCTGGACGAGCCCACAGTTATCACATACGACGCTATCGACAACCGTATCCTTGCCGCCGGTGAGGATGCCTACAAGATGCTTGGAAAAACTCCTTCAAGAATCCACGCGGTTTATCCCCTGGAGGGCGGTGTTATCGCCGAGCTTGATTTGGTTGAGGAAATGATTGATATTTTTCTCTCACAGGTCAGTTCTTCAAAGGTTGTTATGCCCCGGGTTGTGGCCTGCATTCCCGGTGAAATCACCGAGGTTGAAAAGCGTGCTGTGGTCAATGCGATTTCAAGCTTCGGTGTAAGAAGGGTTTACCTCATTGAATCCGCAAAAGCAGCGGCAATGGGTGCAGGACTTGATATAATGAGCCCTCACGGCAGCATGATTGCCGACATCGGCGGAGGTACTGCAGATATTGCAGTTATGTCACTGGGAGGAGTATCCGTCAGCACCACCATCAAAAATGCAGGAAAGCTCATGGATGAAGAAATTGTAAAGTATGTCCGCAGAAAATACTCTCTCATCATTGGCAACACCATGGCCGAACAGTGCAAAAAAGCCATAGGATGTGTTGTACCGCCGAAAGAGGAAAAGGCGTTCAGAGTAAAAGGCAGAGATTCCGTAAGAGGTTTGCCAAGATATGTTGATATGAAATCCTCGGAGGTTTACGAGGCTATTGCGGTTCCTGCTCTTGAAATTGTAAAAGGCTTCCTTGAGGTGTTGGAAAAAACTCCCCCTGAGCTTATCGGCGACATTTACACCGACGGCATCACTCTCACAGGCAGTCTTGCTCAGTTGGACGGCTTCTGCGAGCTTATATCCCATTACACTCAGTTAAGTGTCAGAATAGCCGACAGTCCCGCTGACTGTGTGGTAAACGGCTGCGGCAAAGCAATAGCTTATATCGCCGATGTTGAGAATAACACAGGACTCAAAGTAAACCCCCTTCTTGCCGCATATTAATATACCCATGGAGCACACATAGGAATTGTCACCGGACAATTCCTATTTTCTTTATGACTGAATTTAGACAAATTGCTACAGTATCCGATTTTGTTCTTGACAGAAAGATGATATTTAAGGTAAAATTTATGTGTATGCAAATTTCGTAGAGTTTAGTTATTTGCAGAAAGAATTGAGAGGATATGAAAGGAAATGGCCGCTAAAATTAAACGAAAGATGTCGAACATCTCCCTTCTGCATTGCTTCAAGTTCATTTTTCGCTCTTTGATGTTCATTGTTGCGCTAACCCTTTACATCGTAAACAAGGTCACCGCGAAAGATACAGAAAAACTTTTCGGTGAAATCGGAAGCAACACAGTTGTAATGATTGTTATTTGGCTTATCTTTGCAGTTGAAGTCGGATTTCGCTTCTTCCCCACTAAATTTGAAAGTATGGGGTGTCAGAAACAGTTTAAGAGAAATTACTTAGAGCCTCAGAATATTGTCACCCCCAAGCCTGAGAAAATGTCCTGGAAAAAGACCTTTACCGTAGCCTTTCTTTGGATTTTAGGCAACGCTGTTTTCGGCGGTCTCTACCTTTTGGGTATTTTCGATTACGGTATATTGATTTTGCTTTTTTTCGCTTACTCCGTAGGCGATATGATTTGCGTGCTTTTCTTCTGCCCCTTCCACACATGGATTATGAAGAATAAATGCTGTAACACCTGCCGAATCTACAACTGGGACTTCCCAATGATGTTCACACCGCTTATTTTCATTCCTCATTGGTTCTCCTGGAGCTTGGTGGCAATCTCTTTGGCACTTCTGATAGAGTGGGAGGTTCTCTACAAGCTTCATCCCGAAAGATTCACCGAAAATACCAACCACAACTTAAGATGTGCAAACTGCACGGAGAGGGCCTGTGCCCACAAAAAACAGCTTGCCGCTTACATAAGAAAATGGAACACAGAGCACAAGAGTGACTTTCCCATTAAAACCTATATAAACCCAAAACTCAGACGCAAGCTTCCCAAAAAGAACGGCAAGGTAAAAATTGAGCAATAACATAAAGGGGCTGTAAAAATCACTTGAATTCCATATAAATTTGGTTTATTATATAATTAGATTATTATGATCGCGAGGAGGACATTATGTGGAAGAGAATTAAATATATAGTATGCTCCGTCCTATTGCTTGTGTTCTTGCTGTCCATCGGCTACATTACATACGCAAAAACCGCTACAAGTCTTCCCGCCCTGTTCGGGTTTAGTGTTGTCCGTGTCCAGACTGAAAGCATGGAGCCTACCCTTGACCTGGGTGATATTGTAATAATCAAGCAGACCGACCCTCAAAAGTTACAGGTTTCTGATATTATCGCTTACCGCGGTACCGAGTATCCTGTCCGCGATACGCTGGTTACAAATCAAATCGTTGAAATCAGGCAGGACAAAAGCGACTACTACTTCACAACCAGAGGCTGTAAAGCCGATTCCCTGAACGATCCGGAGATAGAATACAGCAAAGTATTCGGAAAGGTGCTGTACAAAATACCTTTTCTCGGCACCCTGTATGACTTTTTCTCTACGCCCTACGGAATAATCGCTTTCATAGCAGTTTTACTCATGGCTTTCAGCAGTGAGCTTATGAGCCTTTTCAGAATGATAAGAATCAACTTGAAATATGAAGATCCCGAAATTCCCAAGAATGCTCAAATTCCCGAGTTTGACAGTCGATTCGACACCGTATTGACTCGGGAGGTTGACGAACTGCTCAAGGACCTTGACGGAGATAACTCATAAGTAAAAAGCCTTTCTCTACAGGATTTATCGAGAAAGGCTTTACTTTTAGCTTTTAAGAAAGGATTGTATCATGGCAAAAGCAACAGGCAGTTGTGAGATGTGCTCTCACTATGTTTTTGACGATTATATGCAGTGTTACACCTGCGAAATTAATCTTGACGAAGATGAAATGGAAAGATTTTTGCGAGGCTCTAACTTTGACTGTCATTACTTCACACTCGAAGATGAGTACAAGATAGTTCGAAAGCAAAACTGATATAATTTTTGGGACTGCAAATGCAGTCCCTTTTTGTATACACTTAACATAGGGGTTGGTAGCTTTGCTCACTTACAAGGGAAAGAGTATAGAAATCGCCCTTTGCCTGATATGAACTTGCCCCGAGATAGTAGGTTTCTCCTGATTTTACATTGCCCAAAACCGAAAAATCACGGCTGTCAAACTTACGAATATCATCAAACCTGCCTATCTCCACTAAATCAGAATCCAGTATTCTGAGATATGCATCATAGGAATGAAGCGAATAGATAACAATTCTCATGTCGCTGCCAACCGTAAACTTAAACCAACGGGTGTCATCCTCAAAGAGAGTTTCCACGCTCACGCTGTCCCCTACCCGAAGCGTCTTGCTGTTTGCGATAATTTGTGATTTATCCGAAGCCGTGTCATTTTCGTGTGCCTTTTTGTACTCACTTTCTGTGGAGGATAAAGCTTCAAGCGAAGCCTCGGCATTTCCGTAAATCACTCCTGAAACCGCTATATAATATGTCTCGTTTGCCATAAGAGACTCAACATCATATAGATTTAGCGTTCCTGTATCAGTCACAAACTCCTTACTGCACAAGGGATTGTCTATACCCTCACTCAATCCTTTAGCGGTGTAAATATCATATTTCAAATTGCCGAAAGAACTACCTGACAGACTAAATTTATAGTATCCTTTTTTGCCGGGCGTGAACTTGTAGCAAGCGTCAAGTACAGAGTAGTCCGAACAGTCTGTTTCAATATATTTTCCTGGTACTTTAACTGACTTTCCAACACCTAAACTATCCGCCGAATGAATAAGTCGCTGTGACACAGAGGCACAGGTCAGACTATAGGCTGTGCCACCGGTACTGTGAGTAATATATACATAATAGTAATCGGAAAAATAGCTGTATGCGGGAATGACGCCGCTTATGTTTTTGCTGTCAGCACTTTTAAGACTTTTGCCGGATACAAGGGACAAACTGCTGTCATAAACATAAACCCCTGAAATCTTCGGGTCAACACCCTCGCTTTCAACACGGACAGAATCCGTAAACTCTGCTCCCTTGACCTTGAGGAGCACATAAGAAGTACCGACACTAACGGAAATGGGCTTTGCAGAGGCTTCAACAGCCTTTGAAATATCGAATCGGGTAAAGGTCTCGCTGAAGCTAAAGCTAATACTTGTACTGAAAGCACCTAACTTGTCATTGTACAAATTGATTTCATGCGTACCTTTAGAAAGATAAACAGACAGAGAATCATGACCGCTGTATCCGCCGTTAGCTTTAGGCATTGTAACGAGAAAATCAGGATGACTCTGAGCGTTTTTTACAGAAAAATCATAGTAGCCGGCCCGCGGTACTTTAAGTGCGACTTTCGCGTGACCTGAACCCGGCAGAGATACCGTCATACTGTTAACGCTCATATCCCAAGTGTAAACCCGGCTCATAGGCACGCCGTTAATGATTTCGGCAACAGCCTTTTGCACTGCGGTTGCGTCCTTGACCGTTATGTCGGAATCCCCGTCCACATCGGCGATTAAGGCTTGATTAGTGTTAAACACAACCATATTTGCAACCTGCTTCTGAATAAGGGTTGCATCCTTAACCTTGAGCACCCCGTCGCAGTCAACATCGCCGTAAATGTCAGAGCCGTTTGCATACTGAGGCTCGTCATAATAATTGCTGAATGAACTTTCGCTGTTGTTTGCGGCTGCTGCAGATACATTTAACCCGATTGTACCTATGCTCATCAGCATTATAGCAATAAGCGTCGCAGACATATATCTCAATGAATTCCTCATACCATCACCCTCGCGGTGTTCTTTATCATAATTTTATCACGGAAAACACAAAAATACAATAAAGGACAAAAAATAGCAGAGCCAAAAAACACGGCTCTGCTTTAGTTATTTTTACAAAAAACGCACACGGAAAAATCCGTGTGCGTTTAATACTGATTAAGTATCAGACGAAATCATATGTGCCTACGGTCCATGCTTCGCCGCTTTCTGCGAGAAGATAGAAGCCGTCTGTGGTAGCTGTGATATCGGAAACGGGGATATCAACCGACTTGGAGGTTCCGTCTGTGAAGATGATATACTCGGCATCTGCAGGAATTTCAAATGTGAATCTCTGCTCACCGTAATCGTTGGTGTCAAGGTATACCATATCTACTCCGGGCCACTCAACAGGCTGCGAAGCGGTTGACCAGTAGTAAATCTTAACGGTTGACCACTTCTTGTTATTGCTGAAGCATACTGTTGAAGCGCTGCCGCCGGAAGAACCGCCGGTAACAGGCTCGGGATGAACTGTTGTTACGTAGTAGGTAAACCACTCGATGTTCATGTTGAGGCTGTCAATAGCGGCCTGAAGCTCGGCATCTGTACCGCCCTGAACAACATAGAAACCTGCGTTTTTAATAGCTGCGTCGAACTTATTATACTCGTTGAGAGTAGCGTCCTCGTCAGCTAACTTGAAGCCGTAGCCTGATTTGAGCTTAAGCTCCTCGCCTGTGATGGGTTTCTCTACAATGTAATCGGCATTGCTCTTGAGAAGAGCGTTTGCCTGCTGATAAACCTCGGTAAGCTTAGAAGCAAGGTTATCCGAAGGCTCTGTCACAACAGGAGGTTCGGAAGGAGTTACGGGAATACCTGTGCCGGGGATAATCTCACCGATGTCAAAACCGGTTTCAATATTTGCGGCGTACTTCTGGATTGCTGTTGCGTCCTTAACATTGATAGTACCGTTGCCGTCAGCGTCAGCAGCCAACTGCTGGTCTTTCTTGAGGTAAACAAGGTTTGCAGCCTTCTTTTGAACTAAGGTAGCGTCCTTGATGTTTACCTTACCGTCAAGATCGGCGTCACCAAGCAAGATGCCGCCCTCTACAGGACCTGTGGGGCCTGTAACAATAGGATCTGTTACAATGGGATCGGTAGGCTTAACTTCTCCGTTCTCATACATGTAAACTACGCAAGTGGAGCCTGCAACCAGCGCACCTGTTGCGTTTGAAGGAGCAATAGCTGTGCCGAGGCCCTTAACAGCGGAGGTGGTGTAAATATCGTTGCTTGTAACATTGGGATATGCGGTTCTTACATCATCTGCAAGCTTCTTACCTGTCTGTGCGTCAATATGAGAAGTTATAACATCGGCGTTGAAGGTGACAACCTTATTCTTGATGTAGATTGTGCCGGATGCATCGTAACCTGCCTCACCGTTGAGGGGTTCCTGTTTGCCGGCGCCGTTGTGGAACATAACCTTACAGCTTGTTACCATATAGTCAAGCTTGTTGGTGGTTTCATCAATTGTGTACTTGTACCAGTTACCCACGGTCTCGCCCTTGGGAAGCTCGGAAGCATCGGTAACCTTAATCATGTTGGGAGCAGAATCCCATGCACCTAAAGGCTTATCCTCTTCCTCGGTATAAGCATACATCTTGAGCACATTGCCTGTGAGGTTTGTTGTGTCCTTATAATAGTAAACAGTAATCTTATCGGATGTAATCTGCTTGAACACGAAGGTTACAACTGCAGGGTTAGCTGCGTCAAATGTGCCCTTGAAGTTGGAGGGATACTTATCGGAGATAAGCTCATAACCTGCAACATTGTCGAAGGGAACATTGTACTCGGTTCCGTTGAGAACTCTGTACTTAACATCGGCGGAAACAGGCTCACCTGCCTCGTCAACACATCTTACCGTAAGGTAACCGCTGGTGTTGAACTGCTCGTAATAGTAGTTTACAACTACCTTTGTTGATGCGTCAACAGTACCGGTAACGATGTTGCCGTCCTTGGTGCCGGCGTTTGACTCGATATTAACAATGTTATGGTCGAACATTATTGCCTACTTTGTAGACTGACTCATTGGACTTAATAAGCTTGTCGCCAACATAGTGGTTAACTGTAACTGTGTTATACTCGGCAGTCTTGGAGGCAGTGGTACCCTGAACCAAAATTGCGGAGCCGTTTGCCTTAATGTTATATGTACCCGATGCGGTACCTAAAGAGGTAAGACCTGCCTTCTCGCCGTCAGCAACAATTGTCCAGTTTCCGGAGGGGAGAGTAACCGTACCTGCTGCGCCGTTGTTAACCGCAACAATTACGCTTGACCACTCGCCGGACTTGTTGTTGTTCAGCTGATAAGCAAGAATTCCGTTTGCATTAGAGGTTGTGAGCCAGTTGAGGGAGTTGTATGTTGTGCCGTTTCTGAAGGGACTGTAAGCGGCACGAATCTCTCTCATGCCCTTAGCGTAAGCAACTTCCTGTGCGTAGGTCTCGATTCTTGTCCAATCAAATGCATTGGTTGCACCTGCGTTGTAGGAGTTACCGTTGCCGTACTTGGAACGGGCAAACTCTGTACCTGCAAGAGTAAAGGGAATACCCTGAGCAGTAAATAAGTAAGTAAAGGATGTTCTGAGCTGCTGTCTGTAGAGCTCGGCGGTTGTATCAAAGCCTGCCTTATTTGTGGCAGAGGCAGCCCTCTGAGACATGAGGATGTTATCCCACCATGTTACACCGTCGTGACAGTCAACATAGTTTACAGACTGGTTGGGGTAGCTGATAAAGCCGTCGCTTGAGAACTTGCCGAGAGCACCTCTCATAAGTGTGTTAGCGTAAGCTTTGGAGGCAGCGCCGGTGAACCAGCCCTTGTTTGTACCCTTCTCTGAGCCGTGCATAGCCTGTCGTGTATAGGAGTTAAAGCCTGCGATATTGGAGCTCATCTTTGAGAAGTTTGAGGTAATAGCCTGATTTTCTGTGGGAATACCAAGGTCACCTGCGCCCCAGGGCTCGCCGTACATAATAATCTTCTTGCCTTCGCCGCCGTACATGCCGTTGAACATAGCACGAATCTGATTCATTGTATCCGTATCGTGAGCAGCCATAAGGTCAAAACGGAAACCGTCGATGTGGTACTCTTCTACCCAGTATTTCAGAGACTGCATCATGTAGTTTCTGAACATTGCCTTATCGGAGGCGGTGGTGTTGCCGCAGCCTGTGCCGTTGATGTACATTGTGCTGCTTGACATTCTGTAGTAGTAGTTGGGAACGGTGTAGGTGAATGCAGACTGAGTAGTAACATAGGTGTGGTTGTAAACAACGCCCATGATAACAGCAATTCCTCTGTCGTGAAGAGCCTGGATAAGCTGTTTGAACTCGTTGATTCTCACATTGCCGTCATAGGGGTTTGTGGAATACATACCTTCGGGAAGGTTGTAGTTCTTGGGGTCATAACCCCAGTTGTAGCTTGCAGGATTGGTTTCGTCACCGGAAGCAAAGTCGAAGGGACACTGAATATGAACAGCGTCGATGCCCTGCTCTACCAAATAGTCGATACCGACGGATTTTGCGCCGTCTTTACCGTTGATTGTAAGACCGCCCTCAGCAAAGCCTAAGAACTTACCCTGGTAGTTCTTGTCAACACCGGAGGTATCAGATGAAGTAAGGTCAGCAATGTGAACTTCCCAAACCACTCTGTCGGTCTGGCTGTCATAGAACACATGCTGGTCTTTATCCCAGCCCTCGGGGTCGGTGCTGTCAAGGTCAACAACCATGGAACGGTCGCCGTTTACACCTGCTGCACGGGCATAGATGTCGTAGGTCTCGTTGGTACCGGCAGAAGATACTATAACATAGGTATAGTAAACATTCTTGTAGTCACCGTCAAGTGCGATGGACCAGACACCTGTAGCGCTGTCTTTTTTCAAATCGTACTTGCCAAGATTTGCAGCGCCGCTTTCCATATCGGAACCGGTAGCATAAAGCTTGAGCTGAATCTTTGTGGCATCGGGAGACCAGACTTTCCAAGTAGTCTTGGAAGGAGTATAGGTACTGCCCAGGTCAGTTCCACTGTATGCCTTATTTTCAAGGTAGCTTGCGTTGTAGTAGTTACCTATGGCACCGGTGGAGGTGATTTCGGTTTCTGCAGCTTCGGCAGTAAGGCAGACTGTGGAAAGACCGGCAATCATCAATACTGTCAAAAGCAGAGAAACGATTCTTCTGAGTTTCAAAAATATCCTCTCCTTTTTGTGCAGAATACTGCACTATATTCATTTGAAGTATAACATATTTTTAAGCAAAAATAAACAGTTTTTGCCTCAAAATCTGCCCGCATTTTGCACAATGTTTTCATACTGTATTTGTGTACATTGATATAAGAAAAATCGGCTGTGACCAAGC
The DNA here is from genome assembly GCA_030533225.1 of Eubacteriales bacterium. Taxonomy (GTDB): domain Bacteria; phylum Bacillota; class Clostridia; order Oscillospirales; family Acutalibacteraceae; genus Ruminococcoides. Next base: position 7,139 of record JAUNJO010000003.1, on the reverse strand, counting down.
TTTGGTCACAACCGATAATATTAGATATTTTTGCATATTCAGGGCATAATTTTGCCAATGTATTCGGGGGGAAAGCCCACACCGAAAGCAGTTCCGAGAGAGAGGCAAACGGTATCATCACTGCCTGCAAAGTTCAGCGCTATAGCGGTGCCGTCATGTACAAGTCTCACCCTATAAGGCCGATGAAGCCTTGAGGAAAGCTCGTCACTGAGAAGGCTTGCGTAGTTATGCCCCAAAAGGCTCAGTTTTGCGTATCCCCCGCGGTAAGTGTTAAGTGTTCCTCCCACAACATAGTTTGCAATACTTATGATGACCTCGCCCGTTTCTCCGTCCCCAAGGGGAATATCCTTGCAGGTATCTACCAATACATTGAGAATATACCTATGGAGTTCCAGAGCTCTTGAGTAATTCTCCTGACTGTTTGAAAAATCAAGTTCCATGTTTATGGAAGGCTCTGTGGTGAGTTCTTTTACGTTCGACAGCTCTCCCGAGCGCTTTGTGAGCACAAGTCTTTTGATGTTGGTTTGACCCATATCGAGAACGGCGAAATTTTTGTTTGCTTCTCTCACAAGCTTTGAGCAGCCTATGGCACCGATGTGTGAAGAATTCTCATATACAGTGACATTGTACTCGTGTTCTCCTGCCAAATCGAATACATACTGAATCTGCTCTTTGAACTTTTTGCCGAGAATTCCGCTTGCAAGTCCGCCTGTGAGAATCACATTCTTGAGGTTTCTCCAATACTCCCAATGCGCCTGTGTCCAATCTCCCCGGGCTTCCTGATTGACTTTATCCCCCTGCCTGAGCGTCAGGAGTATGAGTCCCAAGCGGTTGCCGTACTTCATGGCAATGGACTCGGAAAGCCTGCGGGCCACAATATCGTCGCTCATCATATTGTCGGCAACGAACTTCGGCAAATCCCTGAAAGAGTAGCCTGAGGTGTCTATCTTCATGCGTTCGGCATTTCGAAGTATATCCTCGCTGATAATCTTCGCAGAGAAGATGTCCATAGCCCGTTTGCCTTCTACCTCGTCGTCAATCCCTTTTACGGTTAGTTTTGCAAGAACCAGACTGTTCACCGAGCAAACACGGGAAAGATATTCGGTTTTTTCGGTTTCGCTGTAGCTGAAAAAAGGATTATTCATAATTACCTCGAATTTGAGAGATGATAATTTTTACGAGCCTGCGGATTCGTATGCACGAAGTCCCCGTCTCCAAACAATCTGGGAAATCACAAAGAACACCGCAGCCACCAAAACGGTAACGGGAATCGACCAAAGCTCCTCTCCCCTCAAAAGATAAATAGCAGGGTAGTAAGCGGTGAGAGCAAAGGGCAATATGTAGGTGATAAGTGTCTTAACAAACCCATTGTAAATCTTTGCGGGGTATTTTGCAAATTCATTTGTCATGTAGCACATGTGGGTTATGTGACCTGAACGCTTGGTCCAGAATGAAATTGCCGCTGTGCCGGTCTTAATAGAGGTAAAAATAGACACCGCAAAGGGAATTACAATGAGTATAGGGATAATTCTCCAGGGGTTAATTGCCATGAGCGTATCTGCAGGCATAGTGCAGAGGCTATAGACAATAAGCGCAATGCCTACGATAAGGTCACCGAAAGCGTCCACGCAGAATTTTTCGCAGAGAATGTAAATCCAAGGGCTCAAGGGACGGGTAAGATACTTATCAAAGTCGCCTTTGTCCACAATCCAATATCCAAGTCCCCAAAGGTTGTCATACAGCAGATGGTCGATACCCTTAGGGATCAATGAAAATCCGTAGATAAACAAAACTTCCTCAAAAGTCCAGGAATCCAACACTTCACCGTTTACGGTATAGCAAAGCGCGGGAATTGCCGCAAATATAAAGCCGAGGCAGAGAATCTGCACCGCCTGGGTGAGTACAAAACCCACGGCGCCCAAAAGAAAATCAACCTTGTACTCCATGATTTTCTTAAGGTCCTGCTTTATGAAAATTGAATGTAATTTAAGTATTCTTCTCATATTAACCTCCGTGAACAACAAGCCGTTTCATAGCACTTTTGAGAACCAGCTTGGAAATCAATATGAAAACACCCAGCCAAATGACCTGCAAACCTAAATAAAACAAAATTTGTTTAGTGTCATACATACCCATATAAATCATAACAGGAGTGTAAGACAGGGATGCAAAAGGCAAAAATCCTAAGATTTTACCGAAACCGCCCATGAAAGCCAGGGGAATGGTTGCACCGGAAAGAAAGTCAATTATCACGCCCTTGATGATATCTGTTCCCCAAAGATTCTTGAGGAAGAAAGCCAAAAATCCGTAGGATAAATTGAAATAAAAGTTGATACCGTAGGCCAAAATCATGCTGACAATAAAGAGCAGGAGATGGTGAACCGCGAGAATCTCTCCCGATGTGAAAAAGCGAAAAAGCTCCACCCCCACGGTGATGGGCAGGAATATCATTGTCACCTGAATTATCTTGCTTCCCAGTTCCTGAAAGAGAAAACACATATCAAAATTCACAGGCTTAATCATTCGCATGGCGATTGAGCCGTCAAGCACCTCTTTGCCTATGGCGTAGGAGCCGTCGGAGTAGGATAAATATCCGCACAGAAAGCTTATAAACAGGTAAACCACCATTTGAGGATAGGTAAATCCGTACAGCGTCTCACCGTTTGAGCTTTCGAAAACAGCCTTCCACACGAAGAACATAACAAAGCACTTCATTATCTCTCCCAAAAGGAAGAAAAGAAAGTTTACTCTGTAAACTACCATCTCCTGAATTCCGGCATTTGTGAAAGGTTTATACAGTCTGAGAAGTCTCTTCAATCAGATTACCTCCTCCCAGGTAAAGTCGGCGGATGATTTCCTCAATATCCGCGTCCTTCACATTAATATCCTTCACATGTACCTTTGAGAGTGTGTAGGAAAGCATCTGTTCAACCGACACAGTATCGGAATTAAAGCGGACATTTACCTCGGAGCCATTCTTATCAACAGTCAGGTCCTCTTCACCGAAAGAAAAGTCCTCGGAGTATTTGAGGATCTCAAAACTGTCCGCGTCCTTTAATTCGAAGTGAAGCTCACGCATTTGTCCGAAACGCATCTTCAGTTCGGAGAGAGGTCCGTCAAACACCTTCTTGCCCTTGTCAATCATCACAATTCTCTCACAGAGAAGCTCAATGTCCTCAAGGTCGTGAGTTGTAAGGATAACGGTTGTGCCGTTCTCCTGATTAATCTTTTGTATTGCCTTTCGGATGCTGTCCTTTACCACAACATCAAGTCCGATAGTAGGTTCGTCAAGGAAAAGCACCTTGGGATTGTGAAGCAGAGAAGCGGCGATGTCGGCTCTCATTCGCTGACCTAAAGAAAGGGTACGAACAGGACTTGTGATAAAGTCGTCAAGCTCTAATACTTCATTCAGGAATTTCATTCTCTTTTCGTAGTCCTCGTCGGGAATCTCATAGATTTCCTTGAGCACCATATAGGTCTCGCGAAGTGCCAAATCCCACCAAAGCTGAGTACGCTGACCGAAAACAACACCGATTTCCTTAACATACTCCTTTCGGTTTTGTGTGGGAATTTTTCCGCCTATTCGACACTCGCCCGATGTTGGTGTGAGAATGCCCGTCAGCATCTTTATGACTGTAGATTTACCTGCGCCGTTCGGTCCGATAAAACCGATTATCTCACCCTTGGGCACCTGAAAGGAGATTCCGTCAACTGCACTGATTATCTCGTGTTTAGGCTTAAAAAGTGCCTTAAAGCTGCCCTTAAGTCCCGGCTCCTTAATGGTTTTCTTAAAGTCCTTTCTCAGGTCATGAACCTCAATCATTATTTCTTTGTTTTCCAAAGTTTTCCCTCCTTTTAGGGTAAATGATTATTTCTTTTCAAAGTTTGTTTCTTATGCTATACTTATTCTCAGGTGATAATTATGAAATGTAAGCTCTGCCCACACAAATGCGGTGAATACAGAGACTCCCAAACAAACGGCGGAAAATGCAACCTTAACCTCACACCGAAAGTCGCAAGAATTGCCCCTCACTTTTGGGAGGAACCGCCCATAAGCGGTACCCGGGGAAGCGGTGCGGTTTTCTTTTCCGGTTGCACTCTCAACTGCGTATTCTGTCAAAACTACGAGATATCCTCAAACTGTCAAGGCGTAAGTATTTCCGCCGAGACACTGAGCGAAGAATACAAACGGCTTGAGGACATGGGTGTTCACAACATCAATTTGGTGAGCGCCACTCAGTACCTCCCAGAAATTATAAGGAGTTTTGAACTTTACACACCGAAGATTCCCGTAGTATATAACTGCGGAGGGTACGAAAGGGTGGAAACCCTGCGTGCACTGGACGGTATAGTAGATATATACCTTCCCGACTTCAAATATTCCGATGATGCACTTGCGCTTTCCTACTCGGGGTGCGAAAATTACACGGATACCACCGCCAAAGCAATTGAGGAAATGCTCAGACAAAAGGGAAATTTGAAGCTTGACAGTGAGGGCATAGCAACCGAAGGCGTCATTATAAGACACCTGGTTTTGCCAAACCACACAAAGAACAGCATAGGAGTTCTTAATATTCTGAAAACGAATTACGGAGACAGCATAACCGTGAGCCTCATGGGACAGTACATACCTCACGGCAAGGCAGTTGACCACCCGAAGCTCGGCCGAAAAATCACAAAACGAGAATACAAAAAAGTGCTCAGTCACCTGTGGGATTTAGGTCTTGACGGGTTTATGCAAGAGCTGAAATCCGCAGATGAAAGCTACATTCCCCTTTGGGACTATAAAAATACAACAGAAAAATAAAAACCGCTGTGGCAAAAACAACACAGCGGTCAAATACATTATCCGTACAGATGCGAGACACTTGCCACGCAGGTACATAAATATCCCCTGTTTGCTTTTATCGTCCGAGTAACTGAATAACGATTATGATGTTTCATATACATAGCAGACATTGTCTCACATCCTTTCTGTAAAATAAATTCGCTCCGAAAAGAACTCCTTAATGAGTATATCACAGGGAATCGGTATTTTCAACAGTTTTTTATCTCTTTGTTTTCCGGTATGCCGGGTGGTTATTAGAATGCACAAAAAAGCTCCGCAGGGGTCTGCGGAGCTTTCTAAAAGAAAAAATCTTATTTTGCAAAGTCGATTGCGCGGGATTCACGGATGATGTGAACCTTAATGTGACCGGGATATTCCAGATCCTGCTCAATCTTCTGGCAAATCTCACGGGCGAGAACTGCCATCCTGTCGTCACCCACAACCTCGGGCTTAACCATGATTCTGACCTCACGGCCTGCCTGAATAGCAAAGGAGCTGTCTACACCCTCGAAGGATGAAGCAACCGCCTCGAGTTTTTCAAGTCTCTTGATGTAATTTTCAAGATTCTCACGGCGTGCGCCGGGGCGTGCGGCGGAGATAGCGTCAGCCGCCTGAACAAGACAGGCAACAACAGTCTTAGCCTCAATATCACCGTGGTGAGCATGAATTGCGTGGATAACCGCGTCGCTCTCCTTGTACTTTCTTGCAACATCAACGCCAAGCTCGATGTGGCTTCCGTCCATCTCGTGGTCGAGAGCCTTACCGATATCGTGAAGTAAACCTGCACGTCTTGCAACGGTGGGGTCCATGCCCAATTCGGAGGCCATCATGCCTGCGATATAAGAAACCTCAAGGGAATGGTTAAGTACATTCTGACCGTAGCTGGTACGGTAGCGAAGCCTACCCAGAAGCTTAACAAGTTCGGGATGAATATTGCCCACACCTGCGTCGATAACTGCGTGTTCACCGGTACTCTTGATTGTGGCTTCAACCTCACGCCTTGCCTTGTCAACCATCTCCTCAATTCTTGCGGGGTGGATTCTACCGTCGGAGATAAGCTTCTCAAGAGAAACTCTTGCAATCTCACGGCGTACAGGCTCGAAACAGCTGAGTGTAATAGCCTCGGGAGTATCGTCGATAATAAGATCACAGCCGGTCAATGTTTCAATAGCACGAATGTTTCTGCCTTCACGGCCGATGATTCTGCCCTTCATCTCGTCATTGGGAAGAGCAACAACCGAGACGGTAGCCTCAGTTACATGGTCGGCGGCTAAGCGCTGAATAGCAAGAGAGATAATGTTTCTTGCTTTCTTGTCGCTTTCGTCCTTGAGCTGCTGTTCGTAGTCCATGATTTTAACGGACTTTTCCCGGGCAAGCTCGCTGTCAAGCTGTTCCAAAAGGTAAGCCTTTGCCTGATCTGTTGAGTAGCCTGAAATTCTTTCAAGCATCTCGAACTGACTTTTCTTGATAGTTTCAATTTCCTCAAGTTTTTTCTCGGCTTCCTTCTGTTTCTTAGCCACATTTTCTTCTTTTTTCTCTAAGTTATCCAGCTTTTTGTCGAGGGTTTCCTCTTTCTGCTGGATTCTTCTTTCCTGGCGCTGAACATCTTTGCGTCTTTCGTTCAGTTCCTTTTCGGATTCGTTTCTCAGGCGATGGACCTCGTCCTTACCTTCGATGATGGCTTCCTTTTTCTTTGCTTCACCGGTTTTCATTGCCTCTGCAATAATGCGTTTAGCCTCCTGCTCGGCACTGCCGATTTCATTCTCGGCAACCTTTTTGCGATATGCACCGCCGATAACAAAGCCTAAAAACGCACCTACAACAAGTGTTGCAACTGCAATAACTATTGCAAGCCATAAATCCATGTGTGACACCTCCTTGTTTTGATCGTTTTTCAGATTAAACCCGTGGTGCCGTCAAAATTTAGATATGCTATTTTAGATAATATTACCGTTAAAAATACAAAAATCGGGCACGATACACTGCCTCCTTGGTGATAAAATCACATAGATTTCTCATATTCACACAACAGAGGAAAAAGATATCCGCCCGAAAAATATATAAAAGGTAATTAACAGAATTAGGATATCTATATAATAACGGCTCTTCTAAGAGTCCAATAAAAAAATAACTGCGTGCCGCTCGGACACTGAGGCAAAGTTTGCAAACCAAAACTATACCCTGTTTAATATATTAAACGAAATGCAATAATTTGTCAAGAATAATTTGTGTAATTTTAATACATAATACTTACGGTTTCATAAGGATATGGGTAAAAGTAACCATCGGCACTCTTTTGCTTTACGGTGAA
>JAUNJO010000069.1 GCA_030533225.1 Eubacteriales bacterium | reverse complement strand
TTGTTTTACATAAAAATTCACAAAATGCGTTTCTTTATGACAAATGAATTCCGACTGACGAAAAGGCACGCAATTTTCAATTGCTATATTGTGAAACCCTGATTATTTCTGCATTTTTGAGACTCTTACCCGTTTATGGGGCAAAGAAATATTCACAAAAATAACAAAACTGACTCTGCAATAATTATCACAAAGTCAGTCTTGTTTCAGAGAATTTAGTTGAATCTGATTTCAGGATTTTATGTTTCACAAAAAAGGGTACGGTTTACTTTCATATTTTCAGTAATAATCAGCAATGTGTTTGAGCTTTTCGGTTGCTCGCTTTATGTGACGGGATACTGTTGACGGATTGACGGAAAGTTCCTTCGCTATATCTTTCATGGGAACTTTGTAAAGATAATAATTAACAAGGCAAAACCGCTGTAAAGCCGTAAGCTCCCTGTTTACAGCCTTAAGCACCATACGCTTCATTCTCACGATGTCCTCGCTGTTGTCACTTCCGTGTCTATAAGTATCATAAGCGGCCTTATCAAGCAAAAGTTCCTCTACCGTAGGTCTGTCAAGCAACTTTTGTCTCATTGGCTTTTCCCCTGCTCTTAAGATACCCTGCTGTGCCTAAAATCTCATAGTAGATACTCTGTAATTTCAGAATTTTATTGGCAAGGGTTTGCCTTTCGTCCTGATTTACGCATTTTTGCTTTGCTTTGAGCGCCTTTAAGTTTCTCTGAACCTTTCTTGCCTCCTCGTAGTATTCCTCTGACCAGTTTTCATAATCAATAGCCATTTTTCACATTCCTTTCAAAAAAACATCATCTCATAACAAATTGGGGCCGTATTCGTTAATAAGCTTTGATTTCGAGAGGATAAACCTCACAAATAAATACTAACACAAAATTACAAGTATTTCAATAGTTTTTCGAATATTTGTTCTATTATTTGTAAAATTTTTGCGCAATACAATGAAAAAGCCACAGTCAATCGGACTGTGGCAGGGTTAGAATATGAAATTACAATATGGTTTTTTTAACTACAATCCCCTCATATTTTTGCTTTACACGGACTTCTCCGGTAAATTGCTTCTTGCATTTCGGGCAGAGAAAGTAGGCTGAAAACTTGTGCTTTTCCCTGTTCCAACGGGACTTTTGCACACATCTTACCTTACATTCCGGACAGTCGAAATAGAGCATTTTCTTGTTTATCAAGGGGTCGTTAAGACTTGTTATACTTTTAGACCTAAAGGTGAGTTTTCTGTAAAATTCATTCTTTGAGGCATCTTCGGTAAATGCGTCTAAGATATCCTTATCATAGGTTTTTCGCAAACACTCAAGGCTCAGCTTCGCATCGTAAAGTGCTGAGTGAAGCCCGTCACCTACAGAAATTTCAAGAAGATCGGCACAAGCACTAAGTCCCAGATGTCGGGTGGTGTTCTCCATTCCCAGGCGGTATTCACAGTAGCTTTGCAAATCACAAAACTTTTTGATGAAATAGAGCTTTGAGCTGTACATAAAGAATTTTTTGTTGTCTATAAGAGCTAAAATGTCGGAGCTGCTCCAAGTGAGTAAAACGCTGTCTCCCAAGAAATCGGCAAACTCGTCAAGAGCCGTCTCAAAGACGTAGGGCGCGTTCTCAAGCTCTTCGAAACTGACTTTTGTCAAATTCTTCACAAAAGGATTAAACTCCCTGCTCATTTGGGGTTTTATGAGTGCCTCGAATGTGTCGATTACTTCTAAGTTTTCATCAACTTTGATTGCACCGAACTGAAAAATCTCATTGAGATAAGGCTTACTCTTGTTGACTTTTGTGGAATTCCACTCAAGGTCAAGAATTACATAACTCATCTGCGGAAAGTCTTTTTCATTCTCTGTTCTTTTGAGAGAATGGTTTTTCTCATACGGATGCTCTCGGGAGTTACCTCAACCAGCTCATCATCTGCAATAAATTCAAGACACTGTTCAAGTGAGAGAATTGTGGGGGGGATAAGCTTCAGCGCGTCATCGGAGCCTGAAGCGCGGGTATTTGTCATATGCTTACGCTTACAAACATTGACGGTCATATCCTCGTTTTTGGGATTTTCGCCTACAATCATACCCTCGTAAACCTCAACGCCTGCACCGATGAAAAGCCTGCCTCTCTCCTGTGCCTGATAGAGACCGTAAGCCACACTTTCACCGCTTTCATGGGCTATAAGAGAGCCCTTGTGTCGGGTGATGATTTCGCCCTTTAGGGGTTCATAAGAATCAAAAACGCTGTTCATAATGCCGTTGCCGTTGGTGTCGGTCAAGAATTCGGGACGGTAACCCATAAGTCCGCGAGAGGGGATTCTGAACTCAATGTGAGTCATTGAGCTGTCGCGGGTTCCCATATTTACAAGCTCGGCTTTTCGGGCACCGAGTTTCTCCATAACGGGACCTACATAAGCCTCGGGCACTTCAATCATCAGGTATTCGATAGGCTCGCACTGAACACCGTCGATAACCTTGGTAATAACCTGGGGACGCGAAACCTGAAATTCATAACCCTGACGGCGCATGGTTTCAATGAGGATGGAAAGGTGAAGCTCACCTCTGCCTGACACCTTGAATGTATCTGTGGAATCGGTTTCTTCAACGCGAAGAGCCACATTGGTTTCAACCTCGCGGAAAAGTCTGTCACGGAGATTTCGGGAGGTGACAAACTTGCCCTCCCGTCCTGCAAAGGGGCTGTTATTAACTATAAAATTCATGGAAACCGTAGGCTCATCAATCTTGACGAAAGGCAGAGCCTCAATTTCGTTTACATCACAAATAGTTTCACCGATGTTTATGTCACCGATACCGCTTACGCACACGATATCGCCGATAGTAGCGGTTTCGGTCTCAACTCTTGAAAGTCCCTGATACTCATAGAGTTTTGCGATTTTTACCTTCTTTTCCTGCCCGTCGCGAGTACAGAGTACAGCCTGCTGACCGCTTCTCACAGAGCCTCGCTCAACTCTGCCGATTCCGATTCTGCCTACATATTCATCGTAGTCAATGTTGGAAATAAGAAGCTGGAAAGGTGCAGTGACATCCCCTTCGGGTGCAGGGATTTCCTCGATAATCTTGTCAAAAAGGGGACGCATATCCTCTCCCTTAACCTGAGGGTCAAGCATTGCATAACCGTCTCTTGCGCTGGCATAAACCACAGGAAACTCGAGCTGATCCTCATCTGCTCCAAGCTCGATGAAGAGGTCAAGAACCTCGTCGATTACTTCATAGGGACGAGCGCCCTCACGGTCAATTTTATTGACTACTACAACTACTTTCTTCTTAAGTCCCAAAGCCTTTTTAAGAACGAATCTTGTCTGAGGCATACAGCCCTCAAAAGCGTCAACAAGAAGCAGAACTCCGTCTACCATCATGAGTATTCGCTCAACCTCGCCGCCGAAATCTGCGTGTCCGGGAGTATCGACTATGTTGATTTTTACATCACCGTACATTACCGCTGTATTCTTGGAAAGAATTGTAATTCCGCGCTCACGCTCCAAATCGTTGGAGTCCATAACTCTTTCGGCTACCTCGTTTGAGCGAAAAATACCGCTTTGACGGAGAAGTCCGTCAACCAAGGTTGTCTTGCCGTGGTCAACATGGGCAATAATTGCTACATTCCTTAATCTTTCGTTTCTTGCCATATTATCAAGTCCTTCTGCTTGTTCTATTTTATCCAAATAAGTATTTTATCATAATGCGACAATAAATACTATGGTAAATATTAATGAAATTTAGCAGAATTGATAACGGCATATTAGAAACAAGGAAATAAGTCAGGACCTACGGCTTAGCCGGAAGCTTGTTTTCTAATGACAATCCCTCAGTCAAAACCGGAGGTTTTGACAGCTCCCTTTACACAAGGGAGCCACCGCTAAAGCGGAACTTGGTATAACTAAAGGTTTTTGTATACCGGCAGAACCGGAGGTTTTTTGCTAATTAATAAAAAAGCAGAGCAACTAAAAGACCTGTGCTCTGCTTATGTTACCTACAAACTATTATACTTTTCCTAAATACTTTCTGCATAGCAGTATCCTCTTAACTTCTATGCCATAAAGTAACGCCACCTGAATAGGGACAATAATGTACTTTGTGTATCATCAAAGGACCCGCTCCCCATTTTGATTTAACTAAAGCATTGGATATAGAATTGCCAGTCGCATCATAAACATTCGCCGAATGTTTATCACTTGGATAATGTACTTTACTAGCACTGCTAATATATGATGTACTGGTGTAGCTTCCATCACTCATATATAGAGAGGGGTCATTCATCCAATATGTATTACTCGTGTTACTTTTATACCAAGCAAAAGAATGGCAATTATATTTTTGGGTTGCGGTTGAAACATATTGAGCCTGAGGATAGGTTGCTCTTGCCAGTGCATTTAATCTGTTAATTTCGCTTTGAGACAATTCAGTATATTGAAACACTTGAACGTTAGAACCGTTAGGAGTTTGCACATAAATGGTTGCTCTGGAATCGGTAACAGAACACGAATTGATGTAGTCATTAAGAATTTCAAGTGTCGCACTCGCTGTGTCTTTTATACATTCCGGGGCGTTTATGCTCTCAACTGCATTATTTCTCTGCATAAAAGAATTAATTGTTTCCTTTGCGTCCCGGCGGTTCAAAAACAGATTCAGCGCTGTACAATGCACAGATAGCCTATTGATTGCAGTTTCATAATCGTTATAAGCGTAAATATCAAATATCAAAGGGTATTCTAAGACGGCTTTGAGCAATTCCTCTGTTGATTTACCGCAAAGTGCACTCTCGGGCACATAGGCCAATTCTCTAAGTTCTTCCGCACTATCTGCTTCTTTCCACAAAGGACTGTCAACCGAAACTGCATATACGCTGTCTGTTTCGGCAGACTTTGAAGCAGCACTTACAGAGATGCTGAATAATAAGGAGGAAACAACAAGAAGCAGCGTCAAAATCAGGGATATAACTTTCTTCATAATAAACACTCCAATCAAAAAATTATTCTTTCACCGTAATAAAAAACCATTTGAATCATTCCTATCTCTTAGATTAATATGATATATATTAATACTTCTCATTATTCTAATACCATATTAACATATCTTAATATTTTGTCAAGCATCTA
>JAUNJO010000068.1 GCA_030533225.1 Eubacteriales bacterium | reverse complement strand
CTTGGGTACAGCGGTTATCCTGAGCTTCAAAAGGCCATGCAGGAGATGATTAAGGACAAGCTCACCTCTGTACAGAGAATCGATGTGACCGCCGCGAAGATAGGCGAGGGAAATGTCCTTGATACTGTGCTCAATCAAGATATACAGAAAATCAGACGCACCTTGGAGGAAACCTCACGGGAGGACTTTGATAAGGCAGTAAATTCCATAATTAGTGCGGAGCATATCTACATTTTCGGTATGCGTTCATCAAGCTCTCTTGCAAGTTTTCTGGGATATTACCTTGAGCTTATTCGCGGCAATGTTCATGTTGTTACCGACTCAAGCCGAAGCGGAATGTATGAGGCTCTTCTGAGAATTTCCGAAAAGGATGCCATCGTCGGCATAAGTTTTCCCCGATACAGCCGTACAGCCGCCAAGGCTATGACTTTCTCAAAATCCCGAGGAGCCGCAACAATAGCAATTACCGACAGCATGCTTTCTCCCATTGCGGAGAATGCCGAATCTGTGTTGGTTGCAAGAAGTGATATGGCGTCTGTTGTTGACTCCTTGGTTGCTCCCTTGTCACTTATCAATGCTTTGATTGTTGCCACCGTTATCAGCCGAAAAGATGAGGTCAAGGAGACTTTTGAGATTTTGGAGAACGTTTGGAATGAGCAGGGTGTTTACACAAGCTCACAAAGCGTCAGTGAAAATAATGAGTAAGGTTATTGTAATCGGAGGCGGAGCCGCAGGACTTATGGCGGCCGGAAGTGCAGGATTCATGGGTGCCGAGGTGCTTGTCATAGAAAAGAACAAGCGACCGGGAAGAAAAATTTGCATTACGGGTAAAGGCAGATGCAATGTAACCAATAATTGCACCAATGCAGAATTTATCGAAAATGTGCTTTCAAATCCTCGGTTTCTCTACAGCGCCATTAACGCCTTCGGTACCGATGATACAATAAAATTTTTTGAAGAATTAGGTGTTCCACTAAAAGTCGAAAGGGGAAACCGAGTTTTTCCGGTAAGTGACAGAGCCTTGGATATTGCCAATGCCCTTGAGGGATACTGCAAGCAAAACGGAGTAAAGTTCCTTTTTGAAACCACGGTAAAGTCAATTGAAACAGAAGACGGCAAAGTAGCTGCGGTTCTTGACAGCAAAGGCAAACGACACTTGTGCGACGCGGTTATACTTGCGACCGGTGGCAAGAGTTACCCGCTGACAGGCTCCACAGGGGACGGCTACAGGCTTGCAAAGAGCCTTGGCCACAGTGTGGTGAATCCTACCGCTTCCCTGATTCCGCTTCTTTGTGAGGGTGAGGATTTAGCCGACTGCAAGGCTATGCAGGGACTGTCCCTTCGTAATGTTTCCCTGCGGCTTATGAATAAAAACAAAGAGATTTACAGTGACTTCGGTGAACTTCTGTTTACTCACTTTGGCTTAAGCGGTCCTATAGTCTTGAGCGCAAGCACCCGTACTGTTGATTTTTCCCATAATGAATATTCCGTCATTATTGATATGAAGCCTGCTCTAAATGAAGATAAGCTTGACGCTCGCATACTTCGTGACTTTGAAAAATACAAGAATAAAGAACTCAGAAACGCTCTGTCGGATTTGCTGCCAAGCTCAATGATTCCCGTAATCATCCGCAGGATTGGACTTGACGGAAGCGAGCAGGTGAACAGCATAACCCGTGAGAAGCGTCAGGAGCTTCTGAATGTTATTAAAAACCTCAATTTTACTATTACCGGCACATGTCCTATAGAAGAGGCAATAGTCACCAGAGGCGGTGTATCCGTATCGCAAATCAACCCCAAAACCATGGAAAGCAAGCTTGTAAAAGGACTTTTCTTTTGCGGTGAGGTTGTGGATGTTGATGCCTACACTGGTGGCTTTAACCTGCAAATTGCTTTCTCAACAGGCAAACTTGCAGGAGAAAATTCTGCTTGGATTTAACAAAGTATTTTTTCTTAAGGAGATATAACTATGTCTATTGCAATTGCTATTGACGGCCCTGCTGGAGCAGGCAAATCCACCATTGCCAAGGCTGCGGCAAGAAGCCTCGGTTTTATCTATGTTGACACAGGCGCAATGTACCGTAGTATCGGCCTCTTTGTGCTTAGAAACGGGGTTGCTCCCGACGATAGGGAAAATGTTGTGCCCTTGCTTAAAGTTCTAAAGCTCTCCCTTGCGAGAAACGACAAGGGGGAACAGCTTGTTCTCATCGGCGATGAGGATGTGTCCGGACTTATCCGCACTGAGCAGGTGTCAATGGCCGCTTCGAAGGTTTCTGCAATCCCCGAGGTAAGAGAGTACCTCTTAGGCGTTCAGCGCGACATGGCAAAAACCGAGAATGTTATTATGGACGGCCGTGATATCGGTACGGTTGTGCTTCCCGATGCAAAGGTCAAGATTTTCCTGACCGCCTCTGCCGAAATCCGTGCAAAGCGCAGATTCGATGAGCTTGCAGCAAAGGGCGAGACCGTCTCCTATGATGATGTTCTCAGGGATGTTAAGGAACGGGATTTCAATGATATGAACCGTCCCATCGCTCCCTTGAAGCCGGCAGAGGACAGTATTTTGGTGGACACATCCGAACTCAGCCTTGAGGAGTCTATCCGGCTCCTTATCAACACTATTAAGGAGAAAATCTAAAGTGAGCGTTAAGTACAGCCGCGGTCTTTACAAATTTCTCAGAAACATTGTGGGAGTTTGCATTTGGCCTCTTGTCAGAACAAAGTACACAAACAGGAATAATATCAAAGAAGAAGGTCGGTATGTGTTTGCGTCTAACCATGTTTCTTTTGCTGACCCTATCTTTGTGGGTGTCGGTCAAAAGATTCCCATTCGCTTTATGGGCAAAGCGGAGCTGTTTAAGAATCCCATAACCAATTGGTTTTTCACGAAGATGGGTGCTTTCCCTGTTGACAGAGCAAGCAACGACGGTGAGGCTATTAAGTACGCCATGAAGGTTATTGACGGCGGAGATGCCCTGGGTATATTCATTGAAGGCACCCGTTCAAAGACAGGAGAGCTTTTGCGTCCTCGAAGCGGAGCAGTTATGATAGCACATCAGATGAACTGCAAAATCATACCTGTTTGTGTAACATACAGAACAAAGAAACAGCACTTTTTCTCCCGGCGCTATGTGTCCTTCGGTGAGCCTGTCAGCACTAAAGACTTAGGAGTTACGGAGGGTACACCCAGAGAATTGAGAAATGCCTCACGAGAACTTATGAACAGAATCGAAGTAATGTGGAAAAGAGATAAATATGGAAATTAAACTTGCTAAAACAGCGGGATTTTGCTTTGGCGTAAACCGAGCAGTCAAAATGGTTTATTCTCTGCTTGATGAGGGGGAAGCCGTTGCAACCTTAGGCCCGATTATTCACAATACCGAAATGGTAGAGGAACTCAAAGCCAGAGGTGCGGTAACGGTGGATACCCCTTTCGATGTGCCTGAGGATTCAACTATTGTTGTCCGTTCCCACGGTGTTTCTCAAAAGGTTTTGAGCGATATAGAAAGTCTTTCTCTCAAATGCTGTGATGCAACCTGTCCCTTTGTTAAGAAAATTCATAACATCGTAGCAAATGCAGACTTGGAGAAAAACAAGTCTGTGTTCATTGCAGGCGACTGTGCTCACCCTGAGGTTGAGGGTATCATGGGTCACGCAAAAATACCTTGCTATACCTACAAAAACGACGGTGAATTGCAGGAATTGTTTGCGAAAATTCCCAAAGAGAATTATAATTCGGCAATTTTTGTTGCACAGACTACATTCAGCGAAAAAGAATGGAAAAAATGTTCAAAAACAGTAAAAAAAGTCTGTACAAACGCTCAAGTATTTGATACAATATGTAGTGCTACGCACAGTAGACAGGCGGAAGCCGAAAATCTGGCGGCAGCGTCTGACCTTATGGTTGTAATAGGGGATAAGAAAAGCTCTAACACAGCGAAGCTCTATGAACTGTGTAAGAAGGTATGTCAGAACACCCTGTGGATTCAGACGGCAGAGGACTTGCCCCCGGAGAGATTAAGCAATGTCTCGTCTGTTGGCGTAACTGCGGGAGCTTCCACTCCTGCAAGGATAATAAAGGAGGTACTGGATAAGATGGAAGATATTACCAAATCCGGTGTAACAAACGAAACTGAAGATTTTGAGGCTCTTTTGGAAGAGAACCTCAAAGGCTTAAATACAAATGAAAGGGTAATGGGTACCGTTATCAGCATCGCACCCAACGAGGTATATGTTGATGTCGGCCGTAAGCAGGCAGGCTTTATCCCCGCAGAAGAGCTTTCCTTCGGCCCTGTAAACGACCCCAACGACTTTGTTAAGGTCGGCGACGAGATTGAGCTTCTCATCATGAAGACAAACGATGTTGAAGGTACAATCATGCTTTCTAAGCGCAGAGTTGACGCTAAGAAGGATTGGGACGAGCTTGAGAAACTTGCTGAGGAGAACGCAGTTCTCAGCGGTGAGGTTGTCGAGGTAGTAAACGGCGGCGTTATCGTATTTGCTAAAAACAACCGTGTATTCATCCCTGCTTCCCAGGCATCTATCGTTCGTATGGAGGATCTTACTCCTCTTCTCCACACAAATGTTGAGTTCAGACTCTTAGAGGTTTCTCAGCGTGGCAGACGCAAGAAGCTCGTAGGTTCTATCAAGAGCGTTCTTCGTGACCAGCGTTCCGAGTTCAAAGCAGCATTTTGGGAGTCTATTGAGATTGGCAAGACCTACACAGGTACTGTTAAGTCCCTCACAACATACGGTGCTTTCGTTGACCTTGGCGGTATTTTCGGTATGATTCACATTTCCGAGCTTTCCTGGACAAGAATTAAGCATCCTTCCGAGGTTGTTAATGTCGGCGATACCGTAGAGGTATTCGTTAAGGATTTCAACACAGAAACCGGCAAGATTTCTCTCGGCTACAAGAAGGCTGAGGACAATCCCTGGGAGATTCTCAAGAACAATTATCCCGAGGGCACAGTTGCCAAGGTTAAGGTTGCAGGCATCACAACATTCGGTGCATTCGCAACTATCATCCCCGGTATCGACGGTCTTATCCACATCTCTCAGCTTTCCAACCAGCATGTTGAAAAGCCCCAGGATGTTGTTGCAGTAGGTGATGAGCTGGACGCACAGATCGTTTCTATCGACTTCGAGAAGA
>JAUNJO010000022.1 GCA_030533225.1 Eubacteriales bacterium | reverse complement strand
CGTCAACTGTTGATTCGTCAGCAGTTGCAACGGCAAAATCGGGAGTTTCTAAGTCAGCAGCGGAAACGCTGAAGCTGAACATGGAAACTGCCATTGCGAGAACCATAACTATTGCAAGAATTTTGCTAAGCTGTGATCTCATTGGAATCATCTCCTATTAATAATATTACAGATAAATCTGCTTTTACAATTATATATTAGTAAAGCATAAAAATCAAGATGTTTTCGCCAAATTGTTCCACAAAAAATGAAAAGTGCCTGTCTATTCTCAAAATTTGGCAGAAAATCCTTGCTGTTGCTTCAGTCATACAATGTATTTTATTATTGCCGTCATGTTTTTTATATTCATTTACCTTGAAATTTTTTGTGTTTGTGCTATACTGTATTCAAGCACCCAAAGGAGGTATATTATGGTAAACTGCGAACTTAAGGCACACACTGTCTCGGATATAAGCTTTGTCAACAGATTAGACCCAAATATTCAGATTAAAATCGGAAATAAGTTTTCTTACAGCATGAAGTATCCTTCCGACAAAAGTCAGAATGTGTGCAGAGGTGAGCTTGAGGTTGAAGTCGGTGACACTTCAGAGGACAGCAAGCTTAATATTAAGGCTACGATTGTGGGAATTTTTGCATTCAATCCCGAGGCCTCAAAGGAGACAATTCATGCGGAAAGCTTCAAGATTATCTACCCTTATGCAAGAGCGCTTGTGACAACAATCACCGCCAATGCCGGAATCAAGCCGATTATTATGCCCTATCTCGACATTGACAATCAAAATATTATCCGTTTTGACGGAAAACCCCAATAATTTTTTACATAAAATTAATTGACACACGACGGTAGGTGTGGTATAATACCTATCGTTGTGAATATGCGGATGTAGTTTAGTGGTAGAACTTCAGCCTTCCAAGCTGATCGTGTGGGTTCGATTCCCATCATCCGCTCCATCAGAGAAACCTCTTTTGTCTATTAAGGCAAGAGAGGTTTTTTCGTACTGATATGTCTTAAGATAGATATGCAATGAAGATGAGGAAAAATTGACATTTTGAAGCTTTGGCATATTCATCGCACAAAAACCGTCGGAGAGATATCCGACGGTTTCGCTGTTTATTATGGTTGCTGTTATTAAAGAACTTCCAGCTTGACTTCTCCGTTTTCGGCAGTTACATTGATAGCTGAAATATTGCCTTCTCCCCGGAGAATCATCTCCTCGGCAATCTTCTCCTCAACTTCCTTGCGGATTACATTGCGCAAATCCCGTGCGCCGCTTTTGCCGTCTCCTGTCTTTGACGCCAAAAGCTTACATACATCATCATTAAAGACGAATGTTATGCCCTTTTCCTTAAGTGTGTCGATATATTCGGACAGCATAAGAGAGGAAATCTTCTCAAGGTCGGCGGAATCTAAATGACGGAACACGATAATTTCGTCGACACGGGCGATAAACTCCGGTCGGAGGAACTCGGAAAGTGCCTTCATGACCTTTTCGCGGGTGGCGTCCTCCTCGCTTTTGCCGAATCCCATTGCATTTTCCTTGCGGTCGGAACCTGCGTTACTTGTCATTACAATTACGGTGTTCTCGAAGTTTACAAGTCTGCCGTGAGCATCGGTGAGCTTGCCTTCGTCGAGAATCTGCAAGAGTATATTGAGGACATCGGGGTGTGCTTTCTCGATTTCATCAAACAGGAGAACGGAATAAGGTCTGCGACGGACTTTTTCGGTGACCTGTCCGGCTTCGTCATAGCCAACATATCCCGGAGGTGAACCGATAATTTTGCTCACGGAGTGCTTCTCCATAAACTCGGACATGTCAAGCCTGATGAGTGTCTCGGGGGTATCGAAAAGCTCCTGTGAAAGCACCTTAACAAGTTCGGTTTTGCCCACACCTGTAGGTCCTACAAAGATAAAGGATGCAGGACGCCTGCGGGGTGAAATCTGTACCCGACTGCGTTTAATTGCCTTTGAGAGTGCATGAACAGCCTCCTCCTGGCCGATAATCTTTTTGGAAATCTCCTCCTCGATATTGGCAAGCTTCAGGAGTTCATTTTCCCTGACATGAGTTGAGGGAATACCTGTCCAAAGCTCGATTACCTTTGCCAAGTCCTCCTCGGTGACGCAGGTGTTGAGAGCCTCCTCGGGAAACTCGGACAGTTCGGAGTCAAGCCTTGCGATTTCGCATTTAATTTCTGCCACCTGTTCAAAATCCACATTTTCGTCCTGTGACAGTGTATCAAACTTCAGTGTAAGATTTTTCTTTTCATCCTGTAAGCTCTCAAAACGCTCACGCTCTTTGTTGCGGATTGACGCGCAGGCGCAGGCTTCGTCCAGAAGGTCGATAGCCTTGTCGGGCAGGAAGCGGTCGGTGATATATCTTTCCGAAAAAATAACTGCTTTTCTGACTATTTCGGGGGTTACATTTACTCTGTGGTGTTCCTCGTAATAATCCTTGATTCCCTCCAAAACCTCAATGGTTTCGGACACGCTCGGCTCAGCCACAGTAACAGGCTGAAATCTTCTCTCTAAGGCGGAGTCTTTCTCGATATATTTTCTGTATTCATTGAAGGTGGTGGCGCCGATTACCTGAATCTCGCCTCGGGAAAGTGCAGGTTTTAAGATGTTGGCAGCATTCATTGTGCCCTCTGCGTCCCCTGTACCCACAAGATTGTGAACCTCATCAATGAAGAGGATTATATTGCCTATCTCCTTAACCTCTTGGGTAAGTCCTTTGATTCGGCTTTCAAACTGGCCTCTGAACTGAGTACCTGCCACCAGGGCGGTAAGGTCGAGAAGATGAATTTCCTTGTTCTTGATTCTTTGGGGCACATTACCCTCTGCTATTCGAAGTGCAAGTCCCTCGGCGATTGCGGTTTTTCCTACACCGGGTTCACCTATAAGGCAGGGGTTGTTCTTCTGTCTTCTTGAAAGAATCTGTACAACACGCTCTATTTCCTTATCCCGACCGATAATACGGTCAATTTTTCCCTCACGGGCTTTGCGGGTCAAATCATAGCAGTAAAGGTTTAGGAACTTACGCTCTTTACGCTCCTTCTTTGCCTGTTTCTTGGCTTTTTTGGCATCGGCAGGATTTTTTTCATCTGAGCCGTTTTGAGGTGAAGCACCGCCGAAGAAATTATTGAAAAATGTTGGGAATGCAGGTGCACCGCCGGGCTGAAAATCCCTGTCCGCATCCTCTGCGTCCTCCACATCACCCTCATCAAGGGTCATCTGCTCTGCCATTTCCTGCTGCAGTGATTCCATCATGGAGCTAAGATCACCTGAATCGGAAATATTCTCCATCATCGAGCCCATCTGCTCTTCAACTGCCTGCAAATCCTCATCGGAAATGCCCATCTTCTTCATAATATCATCAAGAGGCTTTATGCCTAACTCCTTGGCACAGGTAAGGCAATAGCCCTTGGGGTTTGTATCATCTTTATTTGTTGATACAAAAACTACTGCGGTACGCTTACCGCAACGAGAACATAACATAGGTTTTCTCCTTTATTTTAATCCTTTTTGAGAGTTTCTTTCTGCTTTTCGTCCCTTAGCATCTTCCTGAAAATCTGCGCATATTTGAAAAGAGAATAAAGCATGATTATTGTAGTAATTGTCAAAAGGGTTATTGATACATACGGAAACCAAGGTATCGGCTCAAATCCCTCAAACTGAGGTAATACAAGCTGAAATACCACAATTACGGTTACTGAAACATAGAAGCATACTGTACCTACTTTACCGTACCACTTGGATGCAGTGGGCATAAGTCCCTTTTTGATAAGTACGGAAGCGCCGATTATCATTGCTATATCCTTAATCATCATAATCACGATGGTAGGAATAACAATAGGCTCCTTGATGCAAATGCAAACACCTACGGCAAGCAATGTGAGTTTGTCGGCTACCGGATCGAGCATCTTGCCAAGCTGTGTCACCTGATTGAGCTTTCTTGCCAAAAATCCGTCAACACAGTCAGACAAAGCCGAAGCGATAAGACATATTGCCGCCGGTACGTACTCATCAACTACGAAGAAGCCCACAAAGGGTGCAATAAGTATTATTCTCAGGTAGCTCAATATATTCGGCACAGTGAAAATATGCTTCCTATCCAGTTGAAATTCCTTTTTTAGATCCATCCAAAACACTCCTATTCTATAAACCCCCAAGTAGTCAAAACAACTGACTTAAGAGAATAAATGCAGGTCAAATATACCTTGCAGCACCAATGAACTTCCATAGCAGTCCTCGGTGAAAAACCAGACATCACTAATTATAAACGGCAAAATAAAGCTTAGAACTGCCGCTGTCAAAAGGGAAACTCCGCAACCCTCCAAAACTCCCAAAACCGCACCTGCAACTGAATCTACAGTATCAATCAAGGGGAGCTTAAATACGTTAAGTATAAACTTTGAAAGATAAGAAAGCAAGCTTATCAGTATAACAAAGAATAAAATTCCCAAGAAAAGAGAAATTAGGGATATGAAGGGTGCTCTGAGAACATCTGCACAGACCTCGGCTATTTTTGCACTGCTTTCATCAATAAGGCTCTCTGCATCAAGATTAAATTTTGTGCTGTCAAATCCCAGAAGTCCCAGCAAAACAAGCAGCACACCGGGAATCGCACTGAGAGCCGATTGGGATAAATCCTTTGTGCCTACCGAAGCTGCTTCGGCTATTCTGTCTGACACGGCGGAGATTATCCACGGCTCAACTACGGAATCATAGATAATGTCCGACAGGAGATTTGAAAGATACACCGAAAGACCCACAGACACAAGGAAAACCAAGATTCCCACAAGTGCTTTTGAGGCTTTTCGGAAATATCCGATTACTCCGAAAACAACTATAATAAGCAAGAAAATAAGGTCGTAAATCATATATACTCCCAAAAATTACTGAGTCAGGTGGTAGATTTCGTCGACACCCAACACATACTGTGCACCGTTTGAGTGCATTAGCACCTGCTTACAGTTAGTGGCAACTATTTCCTTTGAAAGTTCATCGCCGTTTTGGTTATATACGTAAAGCGTATCGGTATCAAGAAGTGCTACCCTATTTTTGAAACTGCTCAAAGAAGTAATTTTGAGGTTTGTTTCAATCACGGACTCGACTTCCGCTGAAGAATTGACGAAGATGACGTTACAGTTTCTGCCGTCACCGCTTCGTGAAAGGGAAAGTGCCACCTCACCGATATCGCAGTTAAAATCATAGGCTGTAAGTGTCATTTTGTCAAATGATTTAGAGTGATATTTCCCTGCATCCTTGCCCTTGAGGAAATAGACACCCCGAGAACCTATGGCACAGACAGAATTGCTGCCCAAATATTCACAGTCGAAAAGGATATCTTCTGTGACATTCTTGACACTCTTAGGCTCTTCCTTCCTGAAATCAATAACATAGACGGCGCTTTTTTCACTGCCGTTTTCAGCAGTTGCACCGCAGACAACAGCTTCGGTCGCCTTATCGTTCAGTGCAAAAGAAGTTATGTAAAAATCAGAGAAGGAATAGGTGTACCTAAGCTGGTGATTGGGACTGTACACGCTGAGCTTTGCGTTAAATCCGTTGACATCGGTTACAAGGGCATAGGAAAAATCGGAGGATATGTCGGCAAGGTAGATGTCATCCTCCGCCTCTCCTCTGTACATTAACCTGTCATCCGAGAAAATCGCAAAACCTTCACCGCCCAAATCGTAGGCGATTGCGGCGCTCTCGGAGACTTTCAGCATGGGAGTTGAGAACTTGAGCTGTTCCTTATACACTTCCTCCCCATTTCTTGACAGATACTCAAAGCTTGTGTCGGAAACATAGGCAACGCCCTTGGAGAAGGTGTCAAAATTTCCTGCCTCCACCGTGGAGCCCGAAATTGCCTTGGAAAACTCCGTGCCTTTTGCGTTACCCACACAGGAGAAAAGCACTCCGCGGTTAAAAAAGAGGAGCACACATACAACCAAAACAACAAGTATGCCCACCGCTATTAATATTTTCTTCTTATCAAGCTTAAGCTTCACAGGTTCCTGCTCTTTCTCGTATTCCTCCAGGGGAAGTTCCTCGAAGCTAAGAACCTTTCTTGTGTCTTTCTTCTGCTTTTCCTTGAAATGATTTGGTTTTTTCTTAGGGAATTTCATGTTTTCCCTCCTAAATTTATTGTAAATCGTAAAACACTTTGTCAAGATAAAGACCGCAGGCAGGTGCTGTGGGCCCTGCGCTGTCTCTGTTCATTGCCTCAAACATATCGGGGATAGTCCCCGAAAGTTCAGGGTGTTCGTTGATATAGAGAAGCGTTCCCACCATAATTCGCACCATATTGTAGAGAAATCCGTCGGCGGTGACGCTAAAGTAAATCATATCTCCCTCACGCCGGACCTTACACTCACTTACTGTGCGTGTGAAATCTCCCTTTTCCCTTTTATCAAGGGTGCAAAAAGAGGTGAAGTCATGAGCACCTACAAAATCCTGTGCGTTTTTATCCATCAGTTTATCGTCAATTTTCCACCTGTAGCGGTGTGCTCTGCCATGGAGAAAGGGGTCTTTTACGGCGCTGTTGTGGATTTTGTAAATATATCTCTTGCCCAGAGCATTGTACCTTGCGTGAAAGTCAAGAGGGACTTCCCTCACATCGAGGACAGCGACGGTATCAGGCAAATGAGAGTTGAGAGCCGACACGAAACGCTCACATGGAATTGTATGCTCCGTCTTCATGGAAAGACAGAACATATTGGCGTGAACACCTGAATCGGTACGGCTGCAGCCCTTAATGTCGGGACACGAGCCTAAAATCTCGGCCACTGCCTTTTGGAAAACCTCCTGCACGGTGACTGCATTATTCTGCACCTGCCAGCCGTGAAAGGCACTTCCGTCATATCTGATTGTAATGAGCAAATTACGCATAGCCGATTACCGATTCCTTAAAATTAGAGAAAAATATCACAAAGGACAACTCCTGCTGTGAAAATCAGAAGTACTGCCAAAGCCACGGCATCTCTTGAGCCGAGCTTCAGCTTTTTCATGCGGGTACGGCCCTTGCCGCCTTGATAGCAGCGGCACTCCATAGCCATTGCAAGGTCATAGGCACGCCTGAATGCCGACACAAACAAGGGTACCAATATCGGAATCAGAGCCTTGATTCTCGATACAATATTACCGCTTTCCATATCAGCGCCACGAGCCTTTTGAGCCGACATAATCTTGTCGGTTTCCTCCAAAAGAGTGGGCACAAAGCGCAGAGCAATAGTCATCATCATGGCGATTTCATGAACCTTGATACCGAAGATACCGAGAGGCTTCATAAGTCGCTCCAAGGCATCGGTAAGGTCGGTGGGAGTTGTTGTGAAGGTCAGTGCCGAGCTGAGCAATACCAAATCAATAATCCTCACGGTGACGAAAATTGAATTCCTGATTCCCTCCATGGTGATTTTGAAAACCCACCACTGAAAAATCGGCTCGCCCGAACCGTAGAAGATATTTAGCACCGAAGTCAAAATCACTACAAAGATTATCGCCTTCATGCTTTTAAGGTATAAATTCAAAGGAACTTTGCTTAAAATAACGGTAAAAAGCGCCAAAAAGGTAGCGATTCCCAAAGCGTAGAAGTTAAAGGAACAAAAGATAAGAATAATCAGTGCCGCTAAAGAAAGAACCTTTACCCGCGGGTCAAGTTTGTGAAGAAATCCGTTGGAGGGATAATACTGTCCCAAGGTTACATCACGAATCACAGCTTACCCTCCTTTTTCAGAAGGGCGACAATCTCATCGAATGCCTGTCCCACCGTGAGAATTCCCTCGGAAACAGGATAACCCTTTTCCCGCAGGGTGTTGGTGATTTTGGTAATTTGAGGCAGACGAAGTCCCATAGCCTCAAGCTCTTTGCTTCTTGAAAATACGGCCTTCGTATCATCAAACATTACCGCTTCACCTTTATTCATAACCAAAACTCTATCGGCGATTTTCGCTATGTCCTCCATGTTGTGAGATACAAGCAAAATTGTGTTGCCTTTAGCATTGTGATAAGCGTTAATCTGAGAAAGCAGTACCTCTCTACCCATAGGGTCAAGGCCTGCTGTCGGCTCATCAAGGATGAGAATTTCAGGATCCATGGCGATTACCCCTGCAATGGCGGCGCGCCGCTTCTCTCCCCCCGAAAGGTCAAAGGGAGAACGGTCCAGGAGTTCCTCCTTAAGTCCTGCAAACTGAGAGGCTTTCACCACACGCTCGGAAATCTCATCCTCTGAAAGTCCCATGTTGCGGGGGCCGAAGGAGATATCCTTACGAACGGTGTCCTCGAAAAGCTGGTTTTCGGGATACTGAAAAACAAGTCCTACTCTGAAACGAACATTTCTGAGCTCCGATTTGCTTTGGAAGATATCCTTGCTGTCAAGGTACACCTTACCGCTTGTGGGGGCAATAAGGCCGTTGAGCATTTGCATCAGGGTGGATTTACCTGAGCCGGTGTGACCGATTACGCCGATAATCTCACCTTTTTTTATCTCAATATTTACATTGTTTACGGCAGTTTTCTCAAAAGGAGTTTTCTTGCCGTAAACATAGGTTAAGTTTTCTGTTTTAAGGAGTATACTCACTTAAGCACCTCCTCTAAAGCTTCTATACATTCGTCTGTATCTATAGGAAGGTTTTTCATATTCACACCGAAGTCACGAAGCTTTTTAGCAATCTCTGTGGCCTGAGGTACATCAAGACGGTGTTTCTTGAGAAATTCCACCTGTGAGAACACCTCTTTCGGTGTGCCTTCGGTGAGAATCTCTCCCTTGTCCATAACTATTACACGGTGGCAGTTTACGGTTTCATCCATGTTGTGAGTTATGAGTATAACAGTAATGCCCTGCTCTCGGTTCAGCTTGGTTATTGCACTTATTACCTCTTCCCTGCCCTTTGGGTCAAGCATTGAGGTAGGCTCGTCAAGAACTATACATTCAGGCTCCATCGCCAAAATACCTGCAATGGCAATTCTCTGTTTTTGTCCGCCTGAAAGCTTATGGGGAGAATGAGTGCGATACTCATACATATCAACCGCTTTCAGAGCGTTATCCACAAGACTGCGGATTCTTTGAGGCTCAACACCCATATTCTCCGGGCCGAAAGCAACATCCTCCTCAATAATACTTGCAACAAGCTGATTATCGGGATTTTGAAGCACAAGGCCTACTTTGCGTCGGATGTCATAGGTTAGCCGGTCATCACTTGTATCCATTTCATCCACAAGCATTTTGCCTCCCGTGGGAAGCAGGATAGCGTTGAAATGCTTGGAAAGTGTAGATTTTCCTGAGCCGTTGTGACCGATAACAGCCAAAAACTCTCCCTTTTTCACATTGAGGCTGACACCGTTTAAGACATTTACCGGAATATTCTGTTGTGAGTCCTCCTCAGCGTCATAGGAAAAGCTGAGATTTTTACTTTCTATAAAATCCATTATAACTCCAAAAAAACTATTTAGACTGCCATATTGCGGTGCTTCCGCAAGGAAGAACCAAACCGCTGTCGGTAACGGTCAGTCCGATTTCATCACAGGAAACTTCGCCACCCATTTTCGGCTTAATCACCGAGCTTAGAATGTACTCCATAACCGAGGGAGAAAGTCCTGCTGTGTACGAATTCAGAATAAAGAAGCTTGCATCTTCACTGAGAAGCCCTGCTGATAATTCTATAAAGGAATAAATACTCTCCTCAAGCTTCCAAACCTCACCGCCGGGACCTCTGCCGTATGAGGGTGGGTCCATAATGATGCCGTCGTAACGGTTGCCGCGGCGAAGTTCACGCTGAACAAATTTTATACAGTCGTCAACAATCCATCTGACCGGCTTTTGGGCGAGTCCGCTTTCTGCGGCATTATCCCTTGCCCACTGCACCATACCCTTTGATGCATCGACATGACAAACTCTTGCTCCTGCCGAAAGTGCCGAGAGGGTTGCACAGCCTGTGTAGCCGAATAGATTTAGAATGTTAAGCTGTTTATCTGAATTTCTAATTTTCTCTGCCGCAAAATCCCAGTTTGTGCCCTGTTCGGGGAAAACACCCGTGTGCTTAAATCCCATTGTACGCACATTGAACTTGAGATCTCCGTAGGAAATATTCCATCTGTCGGGGAGTTTTTTATATACCTGCCAATTTCCGCCACCCTTGGAGCTTCGGATGTACCTTGCGTGGGCATTGTTCCAAAGAGGGTTTTTGCGCTTTGTATTCCAAATAATCTGAGGGTCGGGACGGATAAGTATAATATCGCCCCAGCGTTCAAGCCGTTCTCCCCCGGAGGCATCAATCAGCTCGTAATCTGTAAACTTATCGGCAATTCTCATTATGCAAGACGATCCTTTATGATATTTGCGATACCTTCTGCCAAAGGCTTGATTTCGTCATAATCTTCGCCCTCGAGCATAACGCGGATGATAGGCTCTGTGCCTGAAAGTCTGACAAGCACTCTGCCTCTGCCCTCAAGGAGTTTTTCTACTCTTGCAATTTCCTCCTTGACGGTCTTGTCAGTGTAGAAATGAGGTTTGTTCTCATTCTTTACCTTTACATTGATGAGCACCTGCGGATATCGCTCCATCAAGGTAGCGATAGACGAAAGCTTTGCATGGCGGCGGTTGATAAGACTCAGAAGCTGTGCACCTGTAAGCTGGCCGTCGCCCGTTGTTGAATAGTCAAGACAGATAACATGACCCGACTGCTCACCGCCGATGTTGTAGCCCTCCTGAAGCATTCTCTCGAGAACATATCTGTCGCCGACTTTAGTGGATTCAAACCTCATGCCGTTTGCTTCGCAGAATTTCTCAAAGCCCATGTTGGTCATAACCGTGCCTACAACTGTGTTTTCTTTAAGTATTCCGCGGCTCTTGAAGTCGGCGGCAATGATGGCGATGATGTAGTCGCCGTCTACAAGCTCGCCCTTGTCGTCAACTGCAAGGCATCTGTCGGCATCGCCGTCAAAAGCAAGGCCAGCGTCCAGATTGTGCTCCTTAACATAAGCCATAAGGTTCTCCATGTGAGTTGAACCGCAATTTTCGTTGATGTTGATGCCGTCAGGCTCGTCAAAGAGCAGATGACACTCAGCTCCCAAGTCCTCAAAGAGCTTTTTCGCTGTTCTTGAGGAGGAACCGCAGGAGCAGTCAAGGGCAATTCTCATGCCTTTAAGGTCATACTCTATTGTACTCTTTACATGTTCGATATAGTCATCGGCTGCGGTGGTTATGTACTCTACGGTGCCAAGGTCTTTGCCTTCGCAAACTTTATAGGGCTGTGCTCCGTCTAAAACAATGGACTCAATTTCCTCCTCCAAATCGTCGGGGAGTTTGAAGCCTGTATCGCTGAAAATCTTTATTCCGTTAAACTCAAAAGGATTGTGACTTGCAGAAATCATGATACCTGCATCTGCCTTATATTTGCCGATAAGATATGCTACTGCAGGAGTGGGTACTACACCTAAAATCTTAACATTGGCACCTACTGAGCAAAGACCTGCAATAAGTGCTCCCTCAAGCATATCACCTGAGAGTCTTGTATCCTTTCCGATGAGGAAGGTGGGGTGACTTACATCTTCGTTTGTAAGCACCATTGCGGCTGCTCTGCCGATATTCATAGCAAGCTCAGGGGTGAGTTCGGTATTTGCAACACCTCTGGCGCCGTCTGTTCCAAATAATCTACCCATTTTGTCCTCCATATAATAAGTTTTTGTATTGTTTACTCCCTACAGCTTAGGAGTTAATTTCTAAAATCATGATATTTAATCTTCGAAAAGTGTTGGCTGTAAACTGCCCGAACCTAAGTCACCGGGAGCTTTCAGTCCCAAATGCTCATAAGCCAAGGGGGTTACGCATCTGCCTCGGGGAGTTCTGCTGATAAAGCCTATCTGCATAAGGTATGGCTCGTAAACATCCTCGATAGTGACAGCCTCCTCGCCTATTGCGGCGGCTATAGTATCAAGTCCCACAGGACCTCCGCCGTAGTTCTTAATCATAGCGCTGAGCATCCGCCTGTCGTTACCGTCAAGACCCAAGGAGTCAACCTCAAGTCTGTCAAGGGCAGTTTTTGCCACCTCGTAGGTTATTACACCGTCGGACATAACCTGAGCAAAGTCACGGACACGCTTTAGGAAGCGGTTGGCAATTCGCGGTGTACCTCTGCTTCGTGAGGCAAGCTCCATAGCACCCTCATGCTCAATGGGAATACCCAAAATACCTGCTGAACGGGTGATAATCTGAGCCAGTTCCTCGGTGGTATAAAGCTCAAGCCTTAAGACAACACCGAAGCGGTCTCGCAGAGGTGCTGAAAGCTGACCGGCTCGGGTGGTAGCACCAACTAAGGTAAACTTAGGCAGAGGAAGATGATAAGAAGCTGCCATCTGCCCCTTGCCTGTGATAATATCTATAGCGAAGTCCTCCATTGAAGGATAGAGAATTTCCTCTACCGAACGGCTCATGCGATGAATCTCGTCAATAAAGAGTACATCACCGGGGTTGAGGTTTGTAAGCAAGGCTGCCAAATCACCGGGCTTCTCAATAGCAGGACCTGAGGTGATTCGGATATTCACACCCAGTTCATTGGCGATAATTGCCGAAAGTGTGGTCTTTCCGAGTCCGGGAGGGCCGTAAAGAAGCACATGGTCAAGAGGCTCTCCTCGAAGCTTTGCAGCCTCTATATACACCTTGAGATTTTCCTTTGCCTTTTCCTGACCGATGTAATCGTCGAAGGTTTTGGGGCGCAGAGGATTATCGTTATCGAAAGTGTCCTCGCGAATCTCAGAGGTATCAACTATTCTGTTTTCAAAATCAAAATCGTCTGTAAAAACATTGGCTGTCATAGTTATCTACCCATTCTTTTAAGTGTTTCGGAAATAAGCTCGGTGACCGATAGGCTTTGGTCAAGACGGGAAAGCACAGGAGTTACATCGGCGGCGCTGTAGCCGAGAACCGCCAAAGCCGCAACGGCTTTCGGGATGTTTCCCGTATCCGCAATCACAGAGCCTTTTGTTTCCACCCCTGTGTCCGACTGCTGATATACAGAAAGCTTGTCCTTAAGTTCAAGGATAATTCGCTGTGCAAGTTTCGGCCCTACTCCCTGGGCCCGTGTCAAAGACTTCACATCCCCTGCGGAAACACACATTGCAACCTGTTCGGGGGAAAACTCAGACAAAACGGAAAGTGCCATCTTAGGACCTACTCCCGAAACCGAAACAAGAGTTTTGAAGCAGGAAAGCTCAGAGGTACTGTAAAAGCCGTAAAGCTCAACCGCGTCTTCACGGACATTCAGGTAGGTGTAAAGAGTGGCTTCACTGCCTATTTTTATTTTTTTCATAGTGGAAAGTGTGGTCTGACATCTGTAACCCACACCCGAACACTCGATTACGGCAAAGCCCTGCTCCATGTGAGCCACCGTGCCGCGTACTGAATATATCATAGCTTACCTCGTAACGATTATTTCTGTGTTATGCCAATCTGTCTGCTCAAAAGCCTGCGGGCACCTGTGCCGTTGGCATGTATATGGCAAATTGCAACTGCCAATGCGTCGCAGGTATCGTCGAATCTGGGCATTTTTTGGAGTTTCAGAAGTCGCTTGGTCATCTCCATAACCTGCGGTTTTTTCGCTTTGCCGTAACCTGTGACTGCTGTTTTAACCTGCAAGGGTGTGTACTCGAAAACCGGGATTTCCGCCATTCTTGCACAAAGGAGAATCACTCCTCTTGCCTCGGCAACCTTGATAGCTGTCTTTTGGTTATTCTGAAAATACAAAGACTCGATGGATATAGCCTGAGGCTTAACCTTTTCGATAATCTCATTCATTGCCTCATAAATGGTCTTTAGCCTGTCTTCAAAAGGAGTGTCGGCATCAGTGAGAATCGCACCGCTTCCCAAAGCTTTATAGGAAGCGCCCTCATGGCCCACTATTCCGTAGCCGACAATAGCATAACCCGGGTCAATTCCAAGCACAACCACAGTCGCACCTCCCAACTAACATAATAATCCCAATATAATGGATTATTATAACATAATAGGCCCCAAATAGCAAGATTACATGTTAAAAGAATGGGATATTTTTATTAATTTTTTGATAATTTCTGAAGATGCGGAAAAAACCTCTAATTTTGTCGGTCAAACCTGATTTTATCTTCTTTATAAGAAATATAAACTCTATCGTTATAAACATCATATCCGAACTTATAGGTGGTAAATTTGCTCTCGTCGGTGATGTAGAGATTATCTTTATCAACCGAATAAATCCCCCTTATAACCACCGCTTCATCTTTGGTGGCAGGCTTTATCTCAAGGGTTGCCGATTCACCCTCAAAGGTCAGATTTGCCACAGTTCCGCTTTTTGAAATGTGCTGCCAGCTTCCCATTGTCAGCTCATCCGAGGTCGTTACAACCACTCTTGTGCAACCTGTCAAAAAAACGCAGATTATCAGTATGCACATAAATTCTATGAGATGCTTCATAAAATTCTCCCTGAAAAATTTTGTAAATCAATAAAAAGTATTGAAGCTTTACCCAAAATCATGTATAATTATGTTGAAAATAATTGACGGAGGGATGACAATGCAAAACGAGATTAAAACGGAAATTGACGTATTAGATGCAAGCGGCATTGTCAAGAA
Organism: Eubacteriales bacterium; assembly: GCA_030533225.1. GTDB lineage: Bacteria > Bacillota > Clostridia > Oscillospirales > Acutalibacteraceae > Ruminococcoides. The sequence goes on along the minus strand of JAUNJO010000022.1, from coordinate 11,907 downwards.
CCCCGGTTGGAGCAGACACGCTGTTTTCAGCTTCGATAAATCTCTCTGTAAGAGTAGATTTCGTCTTACCGAGCACGACAGCTACATAATTACAAATGAACAGGTTGTAGTTTATCTTTCCGTTAGTGAGCTGGGCGCTGTGGCACAGGTCAGCGCCATGATTATTGACCTGAGCACCGGCGAAATTGACCACAGAACTCTTAATAATTATATGTCTTTCGGCAAACTTAATATGCCTATCAGCAGTAAAAACGGCGACACCACCTACACCGATGTGAGAGTGGGCATGAATTTTTCGAACACTGCAATAAATCGCTACATCAGATGCGACTTTGTGGACTTTTCCAAGGACAAAAATCTCTACATAAATCTCGAACTCCAGGAAAGCATTTCCGAAAGCTTTAATGTTTTGGTTTCCGAAAAAGAGGGAGAAAAAGGATTTATGCTTTCACGGTTTCTGCCCGGTCTTAAGGTAACGGGAGTTGTACGCATGGGCGGTGCTCAGTATGACTTCACTGAGGAAAACAGCCACGCATACCTGCTTTGGCAGAGGAGTTACCTGAAAGGTAAAGCGTACTACCACGGACTTTACTGCGACTGTGCTTTGAATGACAGGCAATTTTCCCTATGTTTAGCCGGCGGAGTCGGCGATGTTTCACGAAGCACCGAAAACTGCTACTTTTACGACGGTACCGTTTACACGCTTGCACGCATTAGAGCAGAAGGAAACGAGGAAAAGCCCCACAAACAATGGGTGTTTTCCGCAGGTAACGGCTCTCTCGGTTTTAAGTTTATACCTACAATCAAGGGCGGTCATCTTCTCCACGGAAAATGCGGAAAACGCACCTTGGTTTTCGGCAAACTCTACGGCACTATTGAACATATTAACGGCGAAAAAATTGTGCTTGATGCCGTACCGGCACACATGGAATTCACCATGCTTTAACATAATAACATGCAAAAAACCGAGTTCACTATGCACTGCGAACTCGGTTTTGATTTTTTATGTTTTAGTTTATTCTTGTTTAGTTAGCAGGACTGCTTACAACGGAATCCTCATAGATAAAGGTTGCAAGGTCATAACGGGCACCGTACCAGTCATCAACCAGGATAACCGAACCTGCCTCGTTGAAGCCATAACTCCATGTGCCGTCCGAGGGCATCTTTGCCTGCTCTACATCATAGTTGAGGAAGGTGAGAGCATTCTGCAACAGCATTGTGATTTCGGTCTTTTTGATGTCGGTTGTAATATTAGGACCTACTGCGTTTACAATACTTACAATCTCTGTGAGGGAAGCATCCTTCATCTGCTCAATTACAGCGTTGAGGAAGTTGCGCTGACGGGTTGTACGATCCCAGTCATCACCGTAATAGGTAACTCCGCCGTATGTGCCGCCGCGGTTTCTTGCATACCAAAGAGCCTGCTGACCGTTGAGCGTTACCATACCGGGACCCTCGGTGATGTAGTTATCATAGCTTTGTCCGTTGTCCATAACCTGACCGTTGATGTATCCGATTTCGTCGGCGGTGAGTTCAACCTCAACTCCGCCCATGATGTCGATAATTTCCTTGAAGGTATTAAAGGTAACCTTTGCATAACGGTCGATTTTAACGCCGTAATTCTGCTCGATAGTCTGAATTGAAAGAGGCGCTCCTCCCAGCGCATAAGCCAAGTTGAGCTTGTGAGGATAATATCCGGGGATTGACACATAAGTGTCACGCAGGAAAGAGGTCATCTTAATCTTCTGATGACGGTTGTCAATAGAAAGAAGAATCATGGTGTCGCTGAGTGCATCGCCGTTATCAGTACCGAAAAGCATGATATTGAGCACATAGGGGTCATTGAGAAGGTCATCGGAGTAAATATCCACGGTGATATCCTCAAAGGTCATATCATCATTAGTGCCCGAAGCAGAGGTGGGGTTTGTGTTCTTTCCTGCGGTGCTTTCATAATTGGTGTAGTCATTAACAGTCATACCGATTACGATAAACACTGAGCCTGTTACAAGAAACAGAACCGCCAAAACGCCGCTTATTATTCGGGTAATAAATTTCTTTTTCTTTGCTTTAGAGGAAGCTCCGGCTTCCCTTCTGCGTCGGTTGGTATTCACATTTTCACTCATAATAAATCTCCTAAAGATAAATCTTTATATAAAGTTTTACAGTATAAAATTATTCGTAAACAAAGGTTTTAAGGTCGTCTCTGACCTGCTGCCAATTTGTGACATAGATTATGTCACCTGCGAAGTTTTCGTCATATATCCAGTTATCCTCCGTAGGCATTGAAGCCTCGCAGATGTCAAATGTAAGATACAAGGGTGACATCATTGCCATGGCGGTAAGCTCAATTCTTGAAAGGTCGGTGGTGACATTCGGAGTGACGCTTTTAATTATTCCCAAAAGTTCAACGGGATTTGCTTTTTTCATGGAGTCCGCCACAGCCTCCAAAAACTTACGCTGTCTGCCTGTACGGTCCCAATCGTTGCCGTCATAGGTGACGCCTCCGTAGGTACCGCCTCGGTTTCTTGCGTACCAAAGTGCTTGAGTACCGTTGAGATTTACAGGCCCTGCAGGGGCATCAATGTAGTTATCACTGCTTTGTCCGTTGTCATAAATCTGGCCGTTTATATAGCCGATTTCATCTTCGGAAAGTTCAATGGTAACTCCGCCCAAAACATCTACAATGGACTTGAAAGTCTCAAAATTGACAGTTGCATAGGAGTCGATTTCAACTCCGAAGTTTGCTTCAATAGTGTTGATTGCAAGAGGTACTCCCCCATAGCTGAAGCCGTTTGTCAGCTTTGTGCGGTAATCTCCCTCAGGGTCGGGACAGTAGATGAAGGTGTCCCTTTGAAATGAGGTGAGTTTAAGTTTTCGGTGGAGAAAATCAATGGACAGAAGCATCATTGTATCACTTCTTCCGTATTCCGATGAGTCCTCGTCAATACCGAAAAGCATAATGTTCTTAACATAAAACCGAGAATACAAGTCATCAGAAGACAGGGTATTGAACTCACCGTCATCTGACGCCTCAAAGGGCAAATCCTCGTATTCTTTATAGTCCACATCACCGACAACAGAGTAGCATACAAATGCAAATGAACCGAGCAAAATCAAAAGCACCGTCAGCACTGCGGCAATCAGCCTCTTAAAGCTGAATTTTGACTTTTTCTTTTTGCGGTTAGGCTCTCTTTCGGAGTCACAAGCGCTTTTCACCCTGCGGCCGTCACGGCCGTAACACTCGCCGTAGCCGTCATCAAAATCGTCACTGCCTTCATCACGGTATCGGTCCTCGGCATAATCATTACTGTAGCCGTTTCCGTCCTGATGCCCTCTGCGTGAAGAACTGTAGATGTTGATGTCCTCTTGGTCACCGCCGTAATCGTAGGAGGTATCTTCAAATTCATAAAACGAGCTTTTGCCTGAGCTGTCGCCGTAATCGTCACTGAAAGCAAAGTGACGGTCGCCGTCATATCTTCGTGACATATTGCCCTCCTATTTGCATACTTTAGGTCAATCCTAAACCACTGTACATTATACAACCATATATTGCGGTTATAGTTCTAAAATCGAAATATAACGACCGTTTACGGCAAATTTCAGGGGCATTTTGCAATATTTTAGATAGCCGTCATAATGCTTTCACAAGATGTTCACACAGCTATACTTTCAGGCACTTTCAGCTGATTTCATCCAAGGTCAGTTCATAGGAGGGCATAAATTCCTCCATAAATACGGCAAGCGCCGGAAGCTCCATGGAGTCTATTGCTTCTTTTATGGTTCGCTGTGCCTTCAAAAACTCCTTGTTCCCCATGGAAATCTCGCTGATACACTTGATGTATGCAGAGAGCTTGTCAGCGGCTTTAACGAAAGGTACAAGCTCTGTATCGGACTTTTCGGACTCGACTAAAGGTGAGTAGCACTCACGCAAATCCTCGGGAAGCATATTGAGAAGTCTCCGCTCGGAGACCTTCTCTATCTGCTTATAGGATTCTCTTATCTCGTCATTATAGTACTTTATCGGGGTGGGCAAATCACCTGTGATTATCTCACCTGCATCGTGGAAAATGCCCATAACTGCTGCGCGGTCAGCGGATAAATCGGTGCCGAAACGCTCATTGGAAATGGTGACTAAGGCATGTGCGAGAAGTGCCACCTCGTGGCTGTGCTCAGCGATATTTTCCTCCCTGACATTGTGCATCAGTCCCCAACGGCTGATGTATTTCATCCGTGACAGCATGGCAAAAAAATGACTGTTTTCCATAATGTAACCTCTTTTCGAAAAAAATGGTGCAATTTATGAAGATATGTGTTATACTATGTATTATATACTAAGAAACCTATAAGGTAAAGTAATTTTGTTTTATTTATTGGAGGAAAAATATGAGTTTCGGTGAAAAAATCCTTGACTATAAAGAGGAATTTCTGAAAGACTTTGATGAACTGTTGAGAATCGAATCCGTCTCGGCTGACGGCAATGCAAAAAGCCGTGAAGCCCTTGAATGGATGCTTAAAAAAGCCGAGGACTTCGGCCTTGTTGCAAAAAATATTGAGGGCAAAGCCGGTCACGCTGAAATCACCGCAGGAGAAAAGGTTTGCGCAACCCTTACGCACCTTGATGTTGTACCTGCAGGCGAGGGATGGGACTGTGACCCCTTCTGCCTTACCGTAAGGGACGGAAAATACCTTGGCCGCGGAGTTGCCGATGACAAGGGATGTGCACTTATTACTCTTTACTGCCTGCGCGCACTAAAGGACGCAGGTATTGAGGGCAAAAACACCCTGCGCGCCATTTTCGGCACTGACGAGGAGGTTGGAATGACTGATGTTGTGGCTTACTTCTCAAGCGAAAAAATGCCCGATATGTCCTTTACTCCCGATTCGGAATACGGCATTTGCTCTGCCGAAAAAGGAATTCTCCATCTTGAGATTAGCTGTGCCGACCAAAACTGTGAGATTCTCACAGAGCTTAAGGGCGGAAACGCATTGAACGCTGTACCCGACAAAGCTTACGCCCTGCTCAACTGCACCGAGAATGATGACCATCAGCTCATGCGGCTTGCAGACGCAAAGCTCGGTGACTTCGAATTTAAGTACACTATCGACGGACTTATGATTATCTGTCGCGGAAAAGCAGCACACGCCGCCGAGCCATATCTCGGTCACAATGCTATCCTTGATTTGGTTGACCTGCTCGCATCCAACTTCTCCCTGCAAAGGCTCGGTAAGCTCTGCACATTTATCCATACTAACTTCCATCTTGAATCGGACGGCACTTCCCTGGGAATCAAGATGAGAGATTCTCAGTCGGGTCCTTTGACTGCCTGTCTTTCCACCATAAACATTGACGAAACCGGTGCAAAAGCCACCATTGACATAAGATATCCCGTCACCTTCGGCGGAAAAGAGCTTATCAGAAGAATTAAGCATGCGGCTGAATTTGAGGATGTGGAGGTCAAAATTTTGAGCCACACTCTCCCCCTGTGTGTTGACGAAGAAATGCCTATTATCGACATTTTGAAGAGTTCATATACCGAGGTTATGGGCAAAGCACCTGATATGTACAGCACCGGCGGAGGTACTTATGCCCGCAAACTGGGCGGCAAGGGTGTTGCTTTCGGCCCTGTTTTCCCCGGTGAGGACGGAAGACTTCACAATTCTAACGAGGGACTTTCTGAGGAAAGCTTCTGGAATCACGCACAAATTTGTCTTGAGGCAATGTACCGCATGTTCACCGCTGAAATTTGAGAGGTAATTTTTCATGAGTGCTGAAAAAATAATAAAACTTCAGGCTAAGACCGCATTGAAGAATAACTACACAAGTGCTTTGATTGCTTTCTTTTGCAGTATTACGGCATTTGTTTCTGCCGTTTTCCTTGCGAGTGCTTCATACACAACTGCGGAAATTCTCTTTGATGAGGTATTTGCGAACATTGGTGCTTTGGCGTTTTTGAAGGATTATGCCGAAATATTTGAAAACGCAGCGTATTACATCACTTTGGCAATTTTACTGCCCCTTACACTCCCCCTGCATCTTGGTGTACTAAGATATTTTTACACTCTTGTGAAATACGGTGAAAGCAGTCTGAGGGAAGTTTTTTACTACATAGGAAAAAGATTTTTTAAGGCTTTAGGCTTCTGTTTTTCTTTTTTCTTCAGGTGTCTTTTCCGTGTAATTCTTCCTCTTCTGCCGGGAATTGTACTTTTTACAATTAACGATATAACTACAGCGGAAACAGAGCTTGCACTCTTGGACCACTTGTGGTATTTTATATCTTATACTCTGCTGATTACGGGCACCGTACCGGCGCTGAGATTATGCAGTAATTACTTTTTGGCGCCTTTTGTTTTCTTCGAAAATCCGGACGCTGAGAGCAAAGAATTATGGAGAGAAGCAAAGCTTTCGGTTAAGCCCCTCAGGACAAGTGTAAACAAGCTTATAACCTCTGTTTCACCACTGTTCCTGCTCTGTGTTTTTATCATCCCCATAATTTATGTTGTCCCCTATATTTTGACCTGTTTTTCCATTTCTGCCAAGTGGATTTTAGAACTCAAAAACGCAAGTAAGGAAGAATAAATATGTTAGTTTCACTTTGTGTTATTGCTTATAATGAGGAAAAAGTACTGAACGGTCTTTTTCGAAATATTGCGGATCAAAGCTATCCCCACGAAGATATTGAGGTTATTCTCGTTGACAGCAAATCCACCGACGGCACCCGAGCAATGATGGAGGACTTTAAGGCTACGGGCTATAACTTCCGTTCTGTAAAGATTGTGGAAAATGCAAAGAAAAATCAGGCGAGTGCCTGGAACTGCGCCCTGTGTGTTGCAAAAGGTGACGTAATCATCCGAATTGATGCTCATGCGCAAATCCCCCGCAACTTCATCAAGAGAAGTGTTGAAAATCTTGAGGAGGGTGAGGATATCGTCGGCGGCGGCAGACCGAATATCGTTGACAACGAAACATCCTGGAAGCTTACTCTTCTGGCGGCCGAGGAATCGCTTTTCGGAAGCTCTATTGCCGAATACCGCAGACCTACCGAAAAGAAAGAGTACCACGATTCACTCTTTCACGCTGCGTACAGACGGGAGGTTTTTGAAAAAGTCGGCGGATTTAACGAGAGTCTGGGACGCACCGAAGACAATGAACTGCACTACCGCATCAGAGAAGCAGGCTACAAAATGTGCTCCTGCCCCGACATTATCTCTTTTCAGCACACAAGAAACAGCCTGCGTCACATGATAAAGCAAAAATTCGGCAACGGCTTATGGATAGGACTTACCTTCGGAGTTTGCCGCGGATGCCTTTCTTACTTCCACTTTGTTCCCTTTGCCTTTTTAATTACGCTGATTACTTTCATCGTTTTGGCTTGCTTCGGATATGTATATCCTTTGATGTTTTTGGGACTTGCCTATGTAATGTTTGACTTTGTGAACACTGTGGGCTGTTTCGCCACCAAGAAGGTACAGCCTCAGTTCATAATACTGCCCTTCCTCTTCCCTTTCCTGCACATTGCTTACGGTGTAGGCACACTTGTAGGACTTATTAAGATGCCCTTCTGGAAGATGAAGCTCGGCAGTACCCCTTACGACAGAATCGAAGAAGTCAGACAGGCGATGATTAAGAATCACCCTGCGGAAAACACCGAGGAGCTTTAAGGTATTATGGCAGAACTTCTGAAACTTAACGAAAAAGAGCTGAGAAGCTTACAGCTTGCCGAACTGGAGGGACTGAAGTTTTTTCACGATTTCTGTGAAAGTCACGGACTGACATACTACCTTTGCGGCGGCTGTCTAATAGGTGCGGTGCGTCATCAAGGTTTTATTCCCTGGGATGACGATACGGATGTGCTCATGCCAAGACCCGACTATGAAAAGTTCATTGAACTGTATAAAAAAGAGAAGCCTTCTCAGAGATTTGTCCTTGTAAACGATGATGATAGTCACTTTTCGGGCAATATCTTCGCCGCTTTGAACGACACAAACCACACAATGGTCAAGGATTATCAGGAAAATATGGATACCCCTCACGGAATTCCCCTTGACATTTTCCCCATTGACGGCTTGGCCGAAGGCAAATGTGCAAGGTATATTCAGTATTTTTTCACCATGGTCTACTCTCTTTTTCGGGCACAGACCGTACCCAAAAACCACGGAGGGCTGCTCGGTTTCGGCAGCAAAATTCTCCTCGGTATTTTCAGGGGCAAAAAGCTTAGGTACAGGATTTGGAAGTTTGCACAAAAGCGCATGACACGCTACAGCTTTGACGAAAGCCAAAATGTTGCCGAGCTTTGTGCAGGCTTTTACTTCATGAAAAAAGTCTATCCGAGAAGTATTTACGACTCTAAAGTTCTCCTTGACTTCGAGGGTGAAAAGTTTTACGCTATGAGTGGGTTTGATGAGTACCTTAAAATACCTTTCGGTAATTACATGGAGCTTCCTCCCGAGGAGGAAAGACTGCCTCACCACGACATAGTGAAACTCCAGTTAAACACTCCTTGCAGATAATTTACTATTGACATATCAAAATTTTTAGACTATTATATTAAGGAAATCTTTGAGGCGGGGTGAAAGTCCCCACCGGTGGTAAAGCCCACAAACGAGAGAAATCTCGCCGAGCAGGTGAAATTCCTGCGCCGACGGTAAAGTCCGGATGATAAAGGATTTTTTCTCTTTGATACTTTCAAAGACCTATCCCCTATCATAAGGTGTGCCCTACGGTTTCGTAGGGCTTTTTCATTTGTGCCGCTTCATTTTTGGAGGTAATTTTTATGTCAGAAAAAACAAAAAAAGAAGGCTTCTTCACCACAAGAAACCTTGTAACCTGCGCCATGCTCGGCGCTTGCTCAACAATACTCATGCTTGTTGAATTCCCCCTGCCGTTTATTGCACCGCCCTTTTATGAACTGGACTTTTCCGAGGTGCCTGCCCTTATCGGCGGATTTGCCATGGGGCCCATTGCAGGCGTTATTATTGAGCTTATAAAAATACTGCTTAACCTTGTTATCAACGGTACCGATACCGCCGGCGTCGGTGAGGCGGCAAACTTCATTTTAGGCGCAATCTTCGTCACCGTCGCTTCACTTATCTACAAGAGAAAGAAAACCAAGAAAAACGCCTTTCTCTCTTTATCTGTCGGCGGTCTTGCAATGTCACTGACGGCTACAGTCATTAATGCTTTCGTTATGATTCCGTTTTACAGCAAGTTTCTCTCCATTCCTATGGATGTTATTATCGGCATGGGACAGAGTATCTTCCCCATTGTCGACAACCTCTTTATGTTCTGCCTTTTGTGTGTACTGCCCTTTAATCTTATTAAGAGTATTCTTGTTGTGGCTGTCACCATGCTTATCTACAAGCCCATGTCAAAAGTAATTAAAGGTAAATGTTGACAAATACGGGATTGGTGATATAATATTAATCATGTTACAGAGTAGAGGCTGTGCGTTGGCTTTTTGCCTAAGTGCCTTTGGGACGGGGAGTTGCCCGAGGACGAAAGATTTTATCTGCGATACAGACCTCGCATCCCGCTGTTTTTGCAGTATATTTGGGACAGATTCTCTGTGAGTCTGTCCCTTTTTATTTGCATAACAGCCTTTTGTCTTGTGACAAGGAGGTTTTACAAATGAATATTTTACGAAAATTTCCCGACTCCGCCAAGGAGACAAAAAACATCCGATGCCTGACGGTTTGCGCATTAATGCTTGCGCTCAGGGTGGTGCTGGGATACTTCTCTAACATCAGCCTTTCCATTACGCCCAATGCAAAAATAGGCTTTGCTTTCCTGCCTGTTGCCATTGTTGCGGCACTCTACGGTCCTGTTTGGGGACTTGTTGTGGGTGGATTAGGCGATGTGCTGAGCTTTATGCTGATGCCCATGGGCAACTACTTTTTCGGCTGGACGCTAAATGCCATGCTTGTGGGTATGGTCTACGGCTTATTTCTCTATAAGAATAACAGCAAACTATTGCTCAAGCTTATCTTATGCGAAATAGTAATCGGTTTTGTGATTGAAGTGCCCTTGGGCTCTTTGTGGCTGTTGATTCAGTTTGGCAAATCCTTTTGGCTTATGGCCGGCACAAGAGCTATAAAGTGGTTAATTGCAATTCCCATAGAAACTGCACTTGTGTATTTATTCACTAAAATGATACTCCCCAGAATCCCATTCCTTAAACTCAAAAAGAATTGACATAGAAAATCCAAATCAGCATATCAGCCTGAATTTATTTTTATCAAATTCCAACAGTCCGTCATCCCGCATCTTGCAAAGCTCATTTGACATGGCACTTCGGTCAACAGACAGGAAATCAGCAAGCTGTTGACGGTTAAAGGGAATGGTAAAAGTAGAGCTTCGTTGCTTTTTGGCTTCTTCCGATAAATATGAAATCAATTTTTCTCGTGTGGAACGCTTGGACATATGTCCGAGCTTCTGCACGAGTTTTTTATTCTTTTCACAAATTGCGAAAAACAAATTCTGCACCACAATAGCGTGAAAACGGCAGGCACCCCGGCAGGTATTAATAATTCTCTTTGCATCAAGGAAAACAACCGCGCTGTCGGCAACCGCTACAACATCATTAAGCAGCCCTGTGCTTTCATTCAATGCGTAGGCTTCTCCGAACATATCCCCTGCGTCAATCTGACCGAGAATACTGCGGTTTCCCCAATAGTCATCACTCTGAATGTGCAAAATGCCTTCAACCAAGAGGGCAATATCGCTTATATGTTCTCCCTGCCTAAGCACAAGCTCTCCTTTTTTATATGTGATAAGTCTTGCGCCGAGGCATGAAAGCATGGCATTAATTTCCTCGTCGCAGGCACCCCGAAACAGCTGTGTTCTTTTGAGAATTGGAATATACTTCTTCATAAAACATCACTTCCTGTTGTAAATACAACCGCTTTGTTATAATTATTGTAATATAATTGAGGCATAAAATCAACGGAGGAGGGATAGCGAAACTAAGGTTTCTTTAATTATTTTACAAATTATCATTAGCTAAATTTCAAATATTATGAACTGTAAAGGAGAAAAATATGATTAGAAAAATAATAAAAATTGATGAAGAAAAATGTAACGGTTGCGGAGCCTGTGCTGCCGCTTGCCACGAGGGTGCTATCGAAATAATTGACGGCAAGGCAAAGCTTGTCCGTGAGGATTACTGTGACGGACTTGGTGACTGTCTTCCTGCTTGTCCTTTGGACGCCATAACCTTTGAAGAACGGGAGGCGCCCGCCTATGACGAAGCCGCTGTGCTCGCCTCCAAAAAAATCAAAGCTTCTGCTCCTCTGCCCTGCTCATGTCCGGGCACTATGTCAAAAGCGATAAAAAGGGAAAGTGCCGGCGCAAACTTTTCTGCTCCTGCAGACAGTCAACTCTCTCAATGGCCTGTTCAGATTAAACTCGTACCCATAAATGCGCCATATTTGGACAATGCAAATCTTTTGGTTGCTGCTGACTGTACCGCCTATGCATACGGTAATTTTCACAAGGATTTTATCCGTAATCACATCACGCTTATCGGCTGCCCAAAACTCGATGAAGGAGATTACAGTGAAAAACTTACTGCCATTATCGCAAACAACGATATTAAGAGCGTAACTGTTGTTCGCATGGAGGTTCCCTGCTGTGGGGGTATTGAGAACGCAGTCAAAAAGGCACTTATGACAAGCGGAAAGTTTATTCCGTGGAGGGTAGTGACCATATCCACTGACGGCAAAATATTAGGGAAACACTGATTAAATCGTTTGTGCATATTGCGCCGTCAGATTTTTCGTCAGGTTACACAAACAAACCGCAGTAATGCTGACGCATTACGAGGATTTTTTGGGAAGGCTGACGGGAAATAGGTAGTGTCAAGAGTTATGCGCAAAATTGATTTTGGAATCTGGTAGAAATCTATTACAGGG
>JAUNJO010000067.1 GCA_030533225.1 Eubacteriales bacterium | reverse complement strand
AGCCGCTGGCCCTTCTTCAGCTTCATAACGGCGACACCCTGAGTTGTGCGTGATGTTTTAAGGCTGATTGCGCCGGTGTGAAGCAAAAGCATTCTGCCTGAGGATGAAGTGAGCAAAAGTTCCTGATCCTGAGGGATGTCAATTACACCCACTACCGGTGACTTGTCAGAATAAGCATTTGTCAAGCGCTTTCTGTTAGTCTTTGTCTCATAGGAATTGAGAGGAATTTTCGCAACTTTACCGTTCTCAAAGGCAAACAGCACAAGTCCTTCGTAATTTTTAGTTACTAACATAGCTATAGCTTGCTCTCCCTCGTCCATGCCGAGCTTTGCAGGAATATAGTCACCAAGCACACTTGCTTTCGTGTCGGCAAAATCAGAAGCCTTTGTCTTATATACCTGAGCTTTGTCGCTGAAAAACAGCAAATCTACATTGTTTGTAGTTTCAACGGTTACGGATATTTCATCACCCTCTTTGAGCTTATGCTCACCACTCATGCGTAAAGACAGAGGTGTGATTTTCTTAAAATATCCCTCCCTTGTGAAGAAGAGATGAACGGGATAGTCGGGGATTTCCTCTTCTGGCTGTACAAAAGACTCGTCATCAACATAGAGAATTTCTGACTTTCTGTCCTCTCCGTACTTGTCGGCAACATCCTTAAGTTCTTTTACTATAATTGTCTTAATTCTTGCTTTACTTGCAAGTATCGCCTCAAGCTCCTTGATGCTCTCTTCTAAATCCTCGATGTCCTCGGTACGCTTCAAAATATACTCGCGATTGAGATGGCGAAGCTTAATTTCTGCTACGTACTCGGCCTGCACCTCGTCAATGCCGAAACCAATCATCAGGTTAGGCACTACTTCCTTTTCTTGTTCTGTCTCACGGACAATGCGTACAGCCTTGTCAATATCAAGGAGAATCTCACGCAAACCATAAAGCAAATGGAGACGCTCCTTTTTCTTGTTAAGTTCAAAGTAAGTTCTTCTGCGGACACACTCTATACGGAAAGCTATCCACTCCGTGAGAAGGTCCTTAACACCGAGTACCATTGGGGCTCCGCCGATGAGGATGTTGAAGTTACATGAGAAAGAGTCCTCAAGGGGTGTTAAACGGTAGAGTTTTCTCATAAGTGCCTCGGGGTCAACTCCACGCTTGAGGTCTATGGTGATTTTAAGTCCCTGAAGGCCTGTTTCATCTCTGACATCTGCAATTTCCTTGATTTTACCGGCTTTTACAAGCTCAATTATCTTTTCAATGATTGCTTCAATGGTGGTTGTGGGCGGAATTGCGGTAACATCAATACAGTTACTCTGCTTATCAAAAGAATATACAGAACGGACTTTTATACTGCCTCTGCCTGTTTCATAAATATCACGAAGAGCCTGTTCGTTGTAAACAATCTGTCCGCCTCCGGAAAAATCAGGTGCAGGCAAGGTGCTGTAAATATCATGGTTGTCGTCACGGATGAGTGCGGCGGTGGTTTCGCAGATTTCACGAAGATTGAAAGAACAAACAGAGGACGCCATACCTACCGCGATGCCTGTATTTGCATTTACAAGCACAGACGGAAAAGTTACAGGTAAAAGAGTAGGCTCTTTCATGGTGTTATCGTAGTTATCTACAAAATCTACCGTGTCCTTATCAATATCCTTAAAAAGTTCGTTGCACAAGGGGTCGAGCTTAGCCTCAGTATATCTCGGAGCTGCCCATGCCATATCCCGAGAGTAGAATTTACCGAAGTTGCCTTTAGAATCAATAAAGGGATGTAAAAGTGCTTCGTAGCCTCTGGAAAGCCGCACCATTGTATCATATATAGCGGCATCACCGTGGGGATTGAGCTTCATGGTTTCACCGACTATGTTGGCGGACTTTGTGCGTGCGCCCGTGAGAAGTCCCTTTTTATACATAGTGTACAGAAGCTTTCTGTGAGAGGGCTTGAAGCCGTCAATCTCAGGGATTGCACGCGAGAGAATTACGCTCATTGCGTAGGGCATGTAGTTTTCTTCTAAGGTGTCAATGATTTTTTGCTCGACAATTTCGCCGGCACCCTCAATGACACCTGCTACCTGAGGCTCTATAGCCTTGGGGTCAGTCTTTTTTCTTGCCATTTACTCTCCTCCTCTCTTAGCTTAAATCAAGATTGTCAATATAGTTTGGTCCGAAATTGACAATGTGGTCTTTTCTGCCCTGCAAGTCATTTCCAAGCAGAATATCGAAGATTTGTGCAGTCTTCTCCACATCATCGGGCACAACCTTAATGAGTCTGCGTGTGGCAGGGTTCATGGTTGTGAAGTTCATCATGTCCGCTTGGTTTTCACCAAGACCTTTGCTTCGCTGAATGGTGAACTTCTGTGTGCCGATTTCGGTGATATATCTCTCTTTTTCCTGCTCTGTATAAGCAAAATAGGTCTTGTCCTTTGTGCTTATTTCATATAGCGGCGACTCTGCGATATAGACTTTGCCTGCTTCGATAAGGGTGGGTGTAAGTCTGTAGAGCATTGTAAGTAAAAGTGTGCGAATCTGATAACCGTCAACATCGGCATCTGTGCATATAATAATTTTTGAGTAACGAAGGTTATCAAGATTGAAAGCGGATATATCCTTATTGGATTTGGAATTAACCTCAACACCGCATCCCAAAACTTTGATAAGGTCAGTTATTATCTCACTTTTGAAGATTCGTGAATAATCAACCTTAAGGCAGTTAAGAATCTTACCTCTAATGGGCATAAGTGCCTGAAAATACGGGTCGCGGGCCTGCTTACAGGAGCCGAGAGCTGAATCGCCCTCAACGATGAAAAGCTCTCTCTCCGAAGAATCTTTGCTTCTGCAGTCAACAAATTTTGCAACACGGTTTGTCATATCCATTGTAACCGTGAGTTTTTTCTTGAGATTCTGACGGGTTTTCTCGGCGTTTTCGCGACTGCGTTTATTGATAAGAACCTGGTTACATACTTTTTCCGCTTCTATGGGATTTTCTATGAAATATACCTCAAGGTTGTGCTTGAGAAAATCGGTCATTACATCCTGAATGCCCTTGTTGGTGATTGCTTTCTTGGTCTGGTTGGCGTAGGAGGTGACGCTTGAGAAGGAGGAAATACAGATAACAAGGCAGTCTTCAACATCGTTATAAGTTATTTTGGATTCGTTCTTTGTATATTTTGAGTTAGCTTTGAGCCAAGCATCAATTTGATACACAAATGCGTTACGCACCGCCTTATCAGGTGAGCCTCCGATTTCAAGCCAGCTTGAGTTGTGGTAATACTCGGTGCCGCTGTGCTTATTCGAAAAAGCAAGAGCCACATTTATATTACACTTATACTCGCCCTTATCGTCTCTGTCCTGAGCCATTCTGTCGCCCTGCCAAAACTGAACAGAACTGAGTGACTCCTCCCCTACTATCTCCTTAACATGGTCAAAAATGCCGTTTTCGTACAAAAAGACGGTTGTTTCAAAATGGGACGCGGAAGTCTGATTCTTGAACACAAAGCTTATTCCGTTGTTGACAATGGACTGTCTTTTGAGAATGTCTAGAAAATACTCGGGGGCGATATCAATATCGGTAAACACCTCTAAGTCAGGCTTCCATTTGATGATTGTGCCTGTGTCCTTCTTCGTATACTCTTCCTTTTTCATCTTTCCCGAAAGCTTGCCCTTTTTGAAGCTCAGGTTGTATCTGAAGCCGTCGCGGCGGATATCCACATCCATATACTCAGAGGAATACTGAGTAGAGCAAAGGCCGAGACCGTTAAGTCCCAGGGAGTATTCGTAGTTTGCACCGGAGTTGTTGTCATACTTACCGCCGGCGTAAAGCTCCATAAAAACAAGCTCGTAGTTATAGCATTTTTCACGGGTGTTGTAGTCAACGGGAATACCTCTGCCGTGGTCCTCTACCTGAAAAGAGCCGTCAAGAAAACGGGTGAGTATTATTTCCTTTCCGTAGCCTTCACGAGCTTCGTCAACCGAGTTACTGAGTATTTCAAAAACTGCATGCTGACAGCCTTCGATACCGTCGGAACCGAAGATAACAGCAGGTCTTTTTCGAACTCGGTCAGCACCCTTCAGCGAGGTTATACTTTCGTTGGTATATTCAGCTTTCGTTGTCTTTGCCATACCTTAAATCCTATCCTTTAATTTATTAATTTTATCTCGCAAAAATGCAGCATGCTCAAACTCAAGAAGCTTTGCAGCGGCTTTCATCTCCCGTTTCAGCTGATCTATAAGCTGAATCTTATCTGCCTTTGTAAGCTTCGTAAACTCATCGTCGTTATCGTCGCTGTGAGTTGAAATTTCGATAACATCAGCAACCTTTTTGACGATTGTCTGAGGTGTTATGCCGTGTTCCTCATTATATTTCTGTTGAATCTCCCGGCGGCGGTTGGTTTCAACAATTGCCTTTCTCATAGAATCAGTTACAGAATCGGCATACATAATAACCGTTCCCTCAACATTTCGGGCTGCTCTGCCGATGGTCTGAACAAGGCTTCTCTCGGATCTGAGGAATCCCTCCTTGTCGGCATCCAGGATAGCAACCAAGGAAACCTCGGGAATATCAAGACCTTCACGAAGAAGGTTGATGCCTACAAGCACATCGAACTTTTGAAGCCGCAAGTCGCGGACAATTTCCATTCGCTCAACGGTATCAATATCATGGTGCATATAACGAACCTTGATTCCTGCGGAATCTAAATATGAGGTTAGGTCCTCTGCCATCCTCTTGGTGAGGGTTGTAACCAAAACCCTTTGATTTTTCTCGACTCTTTGATTTATTTCGGAAATCAGGTCGTCAATTTGTCCCTCAACGGGCCTCACTGAAATCTCAGGGTCCAAAAGTCCTGTAGGTCTTATAATCTGCTCCGCAACCACCTTGCTCTTTTCGTATTCCAAATCACCCGGAGTGGCGCTGACAAAAACAGCCTGATTGATATGATTGTAAAATTCGCTGAAATTGAGAGGTCTGTTATCAAAGGCAGACGGCAGACGGAATCCGTAGTCAACAAGGACCTGTTTTCTTGCTCTGTCGCCGGCGTACATTCCCCTTACCTGAGGTAAAGACACATGGGATTCATCCACAAACAGAAGATAGTCCTCAGGGAAGTAGTCAAGCAAAGTAGTGGGGATTGAGCCGGGAGCTCTGCCTGAAAGCACTCTGGAGTAGTTTTCGATTCCCGAGCAGAAGCCAACCTCCCGAAGCATCTCTATGTCATATCGAGTACGCTGTTCAATTCGCTGCGCTTCTATGAGTTTGCCCTGATGTGTGAAAAATTCTACCCGTTCCTCCATCTCACGCTCAAGTTCGCTTGTTGCTTGTAAAATCTTTTCGGGGGAGACAATATAGTGTGAAGCAGGATAGATTGCAGCGTGTTTTATGGTTGCCAAAAATTCGCCTGTTATGGGGTCGATTTCGGT
>JAUNJO010000066.1 GCA_030533225.1 Eubacteriales bacterium | reverse complement strand
CGGTGCTGACGATTACTTAACCAAGCCTTTTATGACTAAGGAACTGCTTGCAAGACTCCGGGCACTCGGCAGACGGAATATCAATACGCCCGATGGAACGCTGTCCTTCGGGGATATTTCCCTGGATACGAACACCACGACGCTTTCCTGCACCACGAATGGACAAAGCGTGCGGCTCAGCGAGAAGGAGTTTCGCATTTTGGAGTATATGATCTCCAACAACACGCAGATACTGACCCGCGAACAGTTGGCTGTCAAAATCTGGGGTTTTGACAGTGAAGCAGAATATAACAACGTGGAGGTATATATGTCCTTCACCCGCAAGAAATTAGCATTTGTTCAGGCAAAGACCGAAATTAAAGCGGTGCGCGGCATCGGATATGAATTGAGGTGTGACGATGTTTAAGAAGTCCCGTAGAAAAATCGTTGCCGCCATTATGTCCATTCTCGTGCTTTTGTGGGTGGGAACACTTGGCGTTATTTATGCATCAAGTTATTTTGAAATGACAAAACAAAACGAGCAGATGCTTCAGGCACACGCCGAAATGTATTCACTGCCGAATTCTTTTGGAGAAATGATGCCACCCAATAGACCAAGGCAGGATGGTAATCGTGATTTTAATCATAAATTCAATTCCGAATCACCACGTTTTCAATTGTCAACCTTTTATTCGGTAGCCGTATCCTATGACGGTGAAATCCTTGAAGTGAAAAACGGAATGTCTACGGTACATACTGATGAAGAATTAGTGAGTTTGACAGAAAGTATTATAAAAAGCGGTAGAAACAACGGAACCGAGAATAATCTTGCCTTTTATAAAACAGATAAAGACGGATATACCCTTGTCACTTTTATGGACAATACCGTTATTAACGAGAGTGCGATGACCTTGTTCCGCTATACGCTGATTTTCGGCGTTGTTGCCCTTGTTTTATTCTTTTTCCTTTCTATGTACCTTGCAAAAAGGATTGTAAACCCTTTGGAAGAAAGCTATCAAAAACAAAAGCAGTTTATATCGGATGCCGGTCACGAATTAAAAACCCCTGTATCTGTGGTAAGCGCCAATGCAGAGCTTTTGTCCCGTGAAATCGGCGATAACCAATGGTTGCAAAATATTCAATATGAAAATGAGCGGATGGGAATGTTGGTCGGTCAGCTTTTAGACCTTGCACGAACAGAGAATGTAGCTCCACAGATGGAACACATTGATTTCAGCCGTCTTGTTTCAGGTGAAGCTCTGCCCTTTGAAAGCGTTGCTTTTGAAAAAGGACTCACTTTGAACACAAACATTACAAACAATATCGGTGTGATTGGCAACAGCACGCAGCTTAAACAAATTGTGTCCATACTGCTTGATAATGCTATTCGCCATAGCAAAGAACAGGGTGAAGTATGGCTAACCTTGTCCAAGGAACACGGCTTTGCAAAACTCTCGGTAATCAATAAAGGTGATGAAATCTCCGAAGAGCAACGAGCAAATATTTTCGAACGTTTTTATCGTGTGGATACTGCACGTAACGGTGAGGACAAGCACTACGGACTCGGACTTGCTATTGCCAAAGCAATTATCACCACACACAAAGGTAATATTGCGGTGCACTGCTTTGACGGATTTGTAGAATTCAGAGTACAAATTCCAACAATATAAAAAATTAAAGAAATTCAATAAAACTTCAATCTTCCTTCTGTACAATGAGAGTATCATGAGTACAGGAGGATTCTTTATGGCTTTTCAGACTGTGTTTAAACGTTATGAACTGAAATATATGCTGACGCTCGAACAGAAGGCAAAAGTGCTTGCGGCTATGGAACCGTATATGAAGCTGGATAAGTACGGCAGAACCACCATACGAAATATCTATTATGATACGGATACTTATTTGTTAATACGACGTTCGATTGAAAAACCGGCGTATAAAGAAAAACTGCGGATCCGAAGTTATAGCAAAGCCGATGCCGACAGCACAGTTTTTGTGGAACTGAAAAAGAAATATAAGAGCGTCGTATATAAAAGGCGTATATCCTTGCCTGAAGAGGAGGCAATGGAGTGGATATCCGGTGAGGGGCATTGCCACAAGCATACGCAGATTGCGAACGAGATAGATTATTTCCTGGATTATTATAAGACACTACACCCGGCGGTGTTCCTGTCCTATGAGCGTGAGGCTTTCTACGCAAGAGACGGCTCGGATTTTCGTGTTACCTTTGACGATAACATTTTATGCAGGCAGGAGGATCTGTCTTTAGAGTCTGAGGTGTACGGAACACCTATCTTATCGGAAGGCAAGGTGCTGATGGAGATCAAATGCTCCGGCGGCATTCCTCTTTGGATGGTTCACGTTCTTTCCGAAGAGCATATATATAAAACGTCCTATTCCAAATACGGAACGGCGTATCGAACGATGATTTTTCCGCAACTTTGCGAGAAATATAAAACAATGATGGAGGTAGCAGTCAATGCTTGATAATTTATTTAGGGGATTATTTGATTCGGATCTTATTTCGGTGATCAGCGTTACCGACTTTCTTCTGTGCCTGGGTTTTTCCTTGGTGCTTGGTCTTGTGATGGCTTTTGCCTATATGTACCGCACCCGTTATACCAAAAGCTTTGTTATTACCTTGGCTTTACTGCCGGCGGTGGTATGCGTTGTTATTATGTTGGTCAACGGTAACGTAGGAACAGGTGTTGCAGTGGCAGGTGCTTTTAGCCTTGTCCGTTTCCGCTCTGTTCCCGGCACGGCGAAGGAAATCTGCACCTTGTTTCTTGCTATGGGCGCAGGACTGATTGCCGGTATGGGATATCTCGGATTTGCCGTACTGTTTACCCTTGTTATGTGTGTGATGTTTGTTCTCTATAACCGTCTTGACTTTGGAAGCAAGAAGAATTCTGAGACTTTTAAGACCTTTTCCATTGTGATACCGGAAGATCTTGACTACTCCGGAATTTTTGATGATATTTTTGCAGAATACACTCTTTCTCACGACCTTTTGCGCGTAAAAAGCACTAATATGGGCAGTATGTTCAAACTGACGTATAACGTAATGCTCCGTGACGTTACCCGTGAAAAAGAGATGATCGATAAGATCCGTTGCAGAAACGGTAATCTTGAAATTACCGTTTCCAAGCAGGAGACTGTCGGTACGGAGCTGTAAGGAGGGAATGTCTATGAAGAAATGCGTATCTGTTGTTCTTGTCCTTTTGCTTGTGCTTGGGTTGCTTGCGGGATGTGGGACTAACAACACAGGTGGAGATAACAATAAAGAAAATGACAGTAATTCAAGTAACAGCGGCACGGTAACATCCGGAGATGATGCGAATTCAAATTCGGATACTGTAGACGTGGATTTCTCGCAAACCGATGCGTATATGTTCACTGACCGTGATTCAAAGACCGAGTACGATGCGAGCAAATCCGTTACCATCCAATTAAACGGAACGACCGCAACGGCAAGTTCGAGCAGTGTAATAATCAGTGGTTCCACCGTAACCATCACGGAGGAAGCAACCTATGTCATATCCGGAACACTTTCTGACGGTATGATTGTGGTGAACGCACCGGAAACGGCAAAGCTGCAGCTTGTGTTTAACGGAATCAATATTACCAAATCCACCTCTGCAGCGTTGTATATTATTGAGGCAGACAAGGTATTTATTACTTTGGCTGATGGAACGGAGAACACGCTTGCTAACGGTGGTACTTTTACAGCAATTGACGAGAACAACATTGACGGTGCTGTATATTCCAAGCAGGACCTGACCTTCAACGGATCTGGCTCTTTAACCGTAACCTCTCCTGCAGGACATGGCATTGTTTGTAAGGATGATCTTGTATTCACGGGTGGCACCTATACTGTAAACTCCGCTTCTCACGGTTTAGATGCTAACGACAGCGTTCGTATTACAAAAGCAAGCCTTGAGATCGATGCGGGCAAGGATGTTATTCATTGTGAAAATACGGACGACACTTCCAAGGGCTTCATTTATATTTCAAGCGGAACCATAAACGGTGAAGCGGAAGGCGATGGTATTGCCGCAAGTGCATATCTGCAGATAGAAGACGGCAATTTTAATCTTCTTGTCGGCGGCGGTGCAGAAAACGGAACAAAGGCATCCTCCGGAAACTACGGAGGCTTTATGGGCGGTGGACACGGCGGTATGCGCCCCGGTGGAAATCAGGGATCTACCACTACTACAACCACGGATACTGTCAGTATGAAAGGTCTGAAAGCCGCAAACAGCATTTTGGTCTCCGATGGTACGTTTAAGATCGACTCTGCTGATGACAGCATTCACTCAGATGTTTCCGTGACAATCAATGGCGGTACTTTTGAAATTGCTTCCGGTGACGACGCCCTTCACGCAGAGGAAACGCTTACCGTTACCGCTGGCAAATTCAACATCACCGAAAGCTATGAGGGGTTGGAAGCCTTAAATATCAAGGTAATGGGCGGTTACATTAAACTCGTTGCCAGTGATGACGGCTTGAACGCCGCGGGCGGTACCGATTCCAGTGGTAGGACCGGTGGCCGAGACGGAATGTTCGGTGGTGGCAAAGGTGGTATGGGTGGAGGCTTCGGCGGAATGTCCTCAGGAAACGGCTCTATCGTGATTTCCGGCGGCAACCTCTATATCAACTCCTCCGGCGACGGTCTGGATGCCAACGGAACACTTGAGATCAGTGGCGGTTATACGGTAGTCGTAGGTCCTACACAAGGCGATACCGCAACGCTTGACTATGATAAGAGTGGTATTATTACAGGCGGCACTTTTATAGGTACTGGTGCGCAGGGTATGGCGCAATCCTTTAGCGATTCTGAGCAAGGTGTTGTGGCAGTCAGCGTCGGCAACCAGTCTGCCGGAACAAAGATTGTATTGAAGGACAAGAGCGGAAAAACAATCATTGAGCACACTCCTGAGCTGAACTTTGCCGTTGTAATTCTCTCCAGCCCCGATATAACAAAGGGAGAAACTTATTCCATTACAGTTGGCTCCGAATCTGGGGAGTTTGAAGCAAGTTAATTAATATTGCTGTTTTTTGAAAGTTATATAATATAATTCTTATATTTGAAAGCTAAGAGCTACTTATACGGCTCCTAGCTTTTATACATGAGAATGTTTATTTAATAGTGCGGTCGTAATAGTGCCATAGATGATGGAATCGTTCGAATAAAAATTTGCATGACCTGGCAGGTCATGTTTGCGCCAAACCCATTGACCTGGAATTTCGGCAATGGTATAATGAGTACAACAAAACATCTGAACAGCTTGAAGCACAAGGCAAGCCAAAGGATGAAAATAAGCAGCTTTCTTAGTTTGACCGTTTCACTTCTTCTATAGGGGTCACGAAAGTGGAGAAGAAGTTGGAGTGGTAGCAAATAGGGAAGTCTTGTTTACGTGTGCAGGAAACAGTCTGTTGGATTCCAGCTTTTGATGTTGCAATAGTGCTTTTCTTTTGCAACGCAGGTTTAGGGTGAACCATGCGTTAATAGGGGAGAGAAGTATTTTATCAACTAAATATATTATTTGATAACGGTTGTAGTGTTGAAGGCGTTTGCTTTGCATTGCTGTTGTAAATTCCAAGGGAACTTTCTGCATTTTTATATTGCAGAGAGTGCTTTTTTTATGTTATAATACAAATGTAAAGAAAAATCAGTAAAATTCAGGCGTTTTGAATTCGTGTTATTAAGTTCAAAACTCCCAATGAATCCGTACATTAACTTGTGCGGATTTTTTTGCCTGTTGATTAATGCATGAGTTCACATTTATTTAATAAAAAGTTAAAAGAATAATGTAGAATTCAAGTTTTGAATCAGGTATAATTATAAAGCTGTTTCACTAAGAAACGCAATGGTACCTTGAAAATTGAATAACAACAAAAGACAAGAAAAACCCTTGGAAATTCTGAGAGTAAAGAAACTTGAGGAAGAGAA